>NZ_JAQGLV010000032.1 GCF_028292705.1 Collimonas fungivorans
TCGCGCTCTTTTGGCGCTACATCATTGACGCAGCGGTCGCCGATCATGATCTGTCCTTCGGACACCGTTTCCAGCCCGGCAATCATGTTCAGCAGCGTCGATTTGCCGCAGCCCGAGCCGCCGACCAGGATCAGGAACTGGCCGTCTTCGATTTCCAGGTCGATACCCTTGAGGACTTCATTGCCGTTCGGGTAAACCTTGCGCACATTGCGAATTGATAAGCTTGCCATCTTTAGATGATTCCTTAAATAATTTATTTATTAGCAACTGCAGCTAACAACTGCCGCGGCGCGGGGCCGCAGCGGTTGCTTTTAACCCTTGACCGCACCGGCAGTCAGGCCGCGCACAAAATATTTACCGGCCAGCAGATACACCACCAGCGTCGGCAAGGCGGCAATGATGGCCGCCGCCATGTTGACGTTGTATTCAGTCACCCCGGTGGAAGTATTCACCAGGTTGTTCAGGGCCACTGTCACCGGCTTGGCGTCGGAGCCGCCGAACACCACACCGAACAGGAAGTCGTTCCAGATTTGCGTGAACTGCCAGATGAAGCAGACCATGAAAATCGGCAGCGACAGCGGGAAGATGATTTTCCAGTAGGTCATGAAGAAACCCGCGCCATCGATGCGGGCGGCCTTGACCAGTTCTTCCGGCACCGTCACATAGTAGTTGCGGAAGAACAGCGTGGTGAACGCGATGCCGTAGACGATGTGGACAAACACCAGGCCGGGCGTGGTGTTGGCCAGGTCGACCGTGCCCAGCAGGCGCGCCATCGGCAGGATCACTACCTGGAACGGGATGAAGCAGCCCACCATCAGCGCGGTGAACAGGATTTCCGAACCGCGGAAACGCCAGTGCGCCAGCACATAACCGTTAAGGGAGCCGACGAAGGTCGAAATCAGGACCGCCGGCACCGCCATCTTGATCGAGTTCAGGAAGAACGGCTCCAGGCCGTTGCAGTCGACGCCGGTACAGGCGCTGCTCCAGGCCTTGCTCCAGGCGGCGCCGGTAGGCGACAGGGGAAAGGACAGCAGGTTGCCGGAACGGATTTCATCCAGCGTTTTCACCGAGGTGCTCAGCATTACATACAGCGGCGCCAGGTAGTACAGCGCACACAGGACCAGCAGCGCGTAGATGACGATGCGGCCGATGCTCAGCTTGCTGTTTTCGTTATAAATGGTGTTGCTGGTGCTGTCAGCGGCCATTGCGCGCTCCTTTGGTTTCCAGGTACATCATGGGCACCAGCACTGCCAGCACGGTAGCCAGCATCATCATTGCAGATGCCGCGCCAAGGCCAAGTTGACCGCGTGAGAAAGAAAACTGATACATGAAAATGGCCGGCAGGTCGGAAGAAGTGCCAGGGCCGCCGGCAGTCAGCGCCATCACCAAGTCGAAGCTCTTGATGGCGATATGCGCCAGCACTAGCAGCACGCTGAAGAACACCGGACGCAGCGCCGGGATGACGATGCGGCGATAGATGGTCGGCAAGCTGGCGCCGTCGACCATGGCAGCCTTGATGATGCTGTCGTCGATGCCGCGCAGGCCGGCCAGGAACAAGGCCATCACGAAGCCCGAGGATTGCCAGACGCCGGCGATCACCACGGTATAGATGGAGAAATCGGAATTGACCAGCCAGTCGAAATGGAAATTGGCGAAGCCCCAGTCGTGCATCATTTTTTCCAGGCCCAGGCCCGGATTCAAGATCCACTTCCAGGCGGCGCCGGTGACGATGAAGGACAGCGCCATCGGGTACAGGTAGATTGCGCGCAATGCGCCTTCAGCGCGGATTTTCTGGTCCAGCAGGATCGCCATGAAGAGGCCGATCGCCAGGCAGAACAGGATGAACAGGCCGCCGAAAATGCCCAGGTTGGCGGCAGCTACCCACCAGCGGTCGAGGGCGAACAGCGTGGTGTATTGGTTGAAACCGGAAATCTCGTAATTCGGCATCATGCGCGAATTGGTCAGCGACAGCCAGGCGGTGACGCCGATGAAGCCATACACGAAGACCAGCGAGAGGATGATGGTGGGTGACAATACCAGGCGTGGCAGCCAGGCATCGGCAATTGCCGCAATGCGCCCTTGCTGCTTGGGCGTGTGGCTTGGACTCCCGGCAGCCGCGGCTGTATAGGGGAGGGTGTGATCGGACATGCAAATCTCCTGAAGCAGGATCAGAGCCGGCGCCGGCGGTGCAGTATTAGCACCGCCGGACACGGCGGGGGCCGAATCGATGTTACTCGCTTCGGCCCCGGTTCTCTTTTACTCTAAAAAATACACTAGGCAAACAGCAAAAATACTCATTTACTAGTAATTTATTGTGTCTTTGCTGCTTTTGCCAGCGCCTGTACTGCGGCCTGCGAAGTCATGTTCGAATGCATGAACTTGGAAACCACGTCGAACATGGCGCCCTGCACCGCGGAGCTGACAGCCATGCCATGCGCCATGCTTGGCTCCAGCGTGCCGGCTTTGCTGGATGCGGCCATGTCGTCCATCGACTCGATGGCGCAGCTGTCGAACTTGGTGCGCGGGATATCAGGGCGGACCGGGATCGAACCCTTGTTCAGGTTGAACACTTCCTGGAATTCCGGGCTCATGATGGCGGTGGCCAGGGTCAGCTGAGCTTTTTGCGAATCAGGATTCTTGACCTTGAACATGGCGATCGAATCGATGTTGTAGGTGTACGACTTGGCAGTGCCGGGAGCAGGCGAGCACAGGAAGTCCTTGCCTGGCTGCTTGCCGGCAGCGGTGAACTCGCCCTTGGCCCAGTCGCCCATGAACTGCATGCCGGCCTTGCCGTTGATGACCATTGCAGTCGCCAGGTTCCAGTCGCGACCAGGAGCGTCCTTGTCGATATAGCCCTTGATCTTGCCCAGCGTATCGAGGGTCTTGATCATGGTCGGGCCGGTCAGGGAGGCCGGATCGAGCTTGACCAGCGCCTTGTTGTAGAAGTCGGCGCCGCCTACACCCAGCGCAACGGTTTCAAACACGGTCGCATCTTGCCAAGGCTGGCCGCCCTGGGCGACGGCGATGAAGCCGGCTTTCTGGATCTTGTCTGCAGCGTCGAAGAATTCAGGCCAGGTGGTCGGCACTTTGGCGCCGGCTTTTTTCAGGACTTCAGGGTTGATCCAGAGCCAGTTGACGCGGTGCACATTGACCGGCGCCGCCACGTAATGACCTTGGTACTTCATGGTGTTGGAGACCACCTTAGGCAGTAGCGAATCCCATTTGCCTGCGGTAGCTGCGGCATCGATGTTAGCCAGCACGCCTTCCTGGCCCCATTCCTGGATCGACGGGCCCTTGATCTGGGCTGCTGTCGGAGGGCTGCCTGCGATGACGCGGGCTTTCAGTGCTGTGGTGGCGTTTTCGCCAGCGCCGCCGGCAACCGCAAAGTCCTTCCAGGTCACGCCCTTGGCTTCCATGATCTTTTTCAACTCGGCGACTGACTTGGCTTCGCCGCCCGATGTCCAGTAATGCAGCACTTCGACTTCAGCCGCGTGAACCGCGGCGGCGCTGGACAGCAGTGCAGTAGTTGCGAATACCGATTTTATTATTTGATTCAGTTTCATTCTTGTCTCCTGTGTTGAGAAATAGTCTGCGATGAATACTTTATTACCTGATGATAATCCTTGCAAAAGCTTGCCGGCACCAAATTGTGGCTGCCGGCATGCCCGACACGGCTTTGCTGCTCCCACTTCAAACTGCTGCATGTACGCAATGGCCAGGCACGGTTTGATCCCTGCGCAATTATCGGCCCGTGTGTATCATGTGGAAAACTAGTAAAACTACATGCGATCTTGAGTTTCCCTGTAAATATGAAGGAATTACTCCTTACGCCGCTTGTAATTGTAGTAATGCTACATTAATATTGCAATATAAGTTTTTTATTTATTACAAAAATTTTGATGCAGCCCACTATTCCTTTTACTTTCACGCTGTTCGGAGCGACCGGCGACTTATCGATGCGGAAGATACTTCCGGCGTTGTTTGTTGCCCATCGGGAAGGGAAGCTGCATCAGGATGGTCGCATCATTTGCGTCGCCAAGCAGGATTTCAGCCAGGAAGACTACCTGGCCTGGGTCAGCAAGAGCGCTATCCCGTATGTAAAGAGCGGGGTCGACGAGACGCACTGGCAGGGATTCCTGGCGCGTATTACCTACCTGCCGCTGGATCTGCTGGACCGTCCCGGCTACCAGGTGCTGGCGGATGCGCTGGCCGACAGCAAGGCGGTGTCGGTGTTTTATCTGGCGACATCGCCCTCGCTGTTCGAGCCGATCTGCGCCAATCTTGCGGCCAGCGGGATCGATTTGTCGCTGGCGCGGCTGGTGCTGGAGAAGCCTCTGGGCCACGATTTGCTGTCGTCGCGCGCGATCAACGATGCGGTAGCCCGGGTCTTCGCCGAAGACCAGATTTATCGCATCGATCACTATTTAGGCAAGGAAGCGGTGCAAAACCTGCTGGCCCTGCGTTTTGCCAATTCCTTGTTTGAGCCGCTGTGGCGGCGCGAATCGGTGGCGCATGTGCAGCTGACGATTGCCGAGCAGCTGGGAGTCGAAGGCCGCGGCGAGTTCTATGACGCCACCGGCGCCATGCGCGACATGGTGCAGAACCATCTGCTGCAATTATTGTGCATGGTGGCGATGGAGCCGCCTACCTCGCTGGATGCGGACGCGGTGCGCGACGAGAAATTGCGGGTGTTGCGCGCTCTCAAGCCGTTTTCGGCGGAAGACATGGAACTCAAGGCGGTGCGCGGCCAGTACGTGGCGGGCGCAGTCGACGACAAATCGGTCGCGGCATATCGGCAAGAGCCGGGAGTAGGGGCGGAATCGCAGACGGAAACCTTTGTCGCCCTGCATGCCGAGATCAATAACTGGCGTTGGGCCGGCGTGCCGTTTTTCCTGCGCACCGGCAAGCGCCTGGCGCAGCGCACGGCGGAAATCGTGATCACTTTCCGGCCTATCCCGCACGCCATCTTGCCGATGCCGGGCGGCCAGGCCGGGGGCAGCAGCAATCGCCTGGTGATCCGCCTGCAGCCGGACGAATCGATTCAGCTGCATTGCCTGGCCAAACAGCCGGGCGACGGCATGACGGTGGAGCCGGTGGCGCTGGACCTGGCGTTCGACCAGGCGTTCAAGCAGCGCCGGGCGGAAGCCTATGAGCGTTTGCTGCTGGATGCCATCCGTGGGAATTTGTCTCTGTTCGTGCGGCGCGACGAGCAGGAAGCCGCCTGGCGCTGGGTCGAGCCGCTGCTGCGCCATTGGCAAGCCAGCTCGTCTCCGCCCAAACCGTATATGGCAGGCAGCTGGGGGCCGACCGCATCGTTCGCGATGATGGCGCGCGCCGGCGCTCAGTGGCCGGAAGATCGTTGAATTCCTGACCGAAAAATTTGAGAAGCGTGGCATGGCGAAACAATCGCCGCCGCCCATCCTACTAACAGTATTTAAGTGAAAGTTTTACACCATGTCTTCATCCACGATCATGAGCGCTAGCGAGAATCCGGCAACTAGCTATCTGGATGGCCCGCGTCTGCTGGCGGACGTCGGCGGCACCAATGCGCGCTTCGGGCTGGAGCGGGCGCCAGGCCAGATCGATTCGATACAGACCTTGCGCTGCGCCGATTACGCCGAGTTTGCGCTGGCGGTGGAAGCCTACCTGTCGGGCAGCGCGCATCCGCAAGTGCGGCATGCGGCGATCGCCATCGCCAATCCGGTGCAGGGCGACGATATCAAGATGACCAATCACGATTGGGAGTTTTCGATAGAAACCACGCGCCGCCGCCTGAACCTCGATACGCTGCTGGTGGTCAACGATTTCACTGCGCTGTCGATGTCCTTGCCGCACCTGGAGCAATCGCATTGCATCCAGGTCGGCGGCGGCAGGGCGCTGAGCGGCGGCGTGGTCGGCCTGGTCGGCGCCGGCACCGGGCTCGGCGTCGGCGGCCTGATTCCTACCGAGGGCCGCTGGATCGCGCTGGGCAGCGAGGGCGGCCACGTCACGTTTGCGCCCAGCGACGCGCGCGAGGCAGCGGTACTGGCTTACTGCTGGCGCACCTACCCGCACGTTTCAGCCGAGCGCCTGGTTTCCGGCCCCGGCATCGAAATGATTTACCAGGCCTTATCTGATATGCAGGGCATCGCCAAGCCTGAGCCTTTGCAGACGGCGCAGATTGTCGAACGCGCGCTGCAAGGCCAGGATGGCTTGTGCATGGAAGTGGTTGAAGTCTTTTGCGGCATGCTGGGAACGGTGGCTAGCGACGTCGCGGTGACCCTGGGCACGCTGGGCGGCTTGTACATCGGCGGCGGCGTGGTGCCGCGCCTGGGCGAGTATTTCGCGCGTTCGCCGTTCCGCGCCCGCTTCGAGAGCAAAGGGCGTTTCAGCAACTACCTGGCAAGAATCCCCACGTTTGTGATTACCGCGCCGTATCCGGCGTTTGTCGGCGTCGCCGCGATTCTTTCCGAGCACCTGGGCGGCGGCAACGCCGTGCCTATCCTGGAAAAAATCCGCAAGGCGCGCGACCAGTTTTCACCGGCTGAGCAGAAAGTCGCCAGCCTGATCCTGGCCCATCCGCGCGCCGTGATGAGCGAGCCGATTTCAGAAATCGCCAGGCGCGCCGACGTCAGCCAGCCGACCGTGATCCGTTTCTGCCGCACCATGGGTTGCCAGGGACTGGCCGATTTCAAGCTGAAGCTGGCTTCCGGCGTCACCGGCACGGTGCCGGTCGCGCACAGCCAGGTGCATGTCGGCGACTCCTCGTTGGATGTCGGCGTCAAGGTGGTCGACAACACCATTTCCGCGATGATGGAAGTGCGTGACAACCTCAATGCCGATACCTTGTCGCGCGTGATCGAAGTACTGAGCCAGGCCAGCCGCATCGAGTTCTACGGCTTCGGCAGCTGCGGCCTGGTGGCCGAAGATGCACAGCAGAAGTTCTTCCGCCTGGGGATTCCATCGTCAGCATATACCGATCCGCAATTGCAGGAAGTTTCCGCCGCCATGCTGAAAAGCAGCGACGTGGTGGTGGTGATTTCGAATTCGGGGCGTTTGCGCCACCTGGCGCCGGCGGTCGAGGTCGCGGTGCATTCCGGCGCCACCATCATTGCCCTGGCGCCCAGCAATTCGCAGCTGGCCAAGCGCGCGCATTACACGCTGGCGGTCGAGCATGACGAGAGCAGCATGATGCACATCCCGATGGTGTCGCGGATCCTGCTGCTGCTGCTGATCGATGTAATGGCGGTAGGCGTATCGCTCAACCGTTCCAGTCCGTTTGCCGAGCTGCAGCGGCAGGCCAAGCGCGGCATCCTGACCCATATCGCCTCGCTGGGCGAGTCGGACAGCGACAAGATCACCGCCGAAGGCGATGGCAAGCCGGCGCAATCGAAGCGCAGCGATCAGGAGGTGACCTTGTCGCCGAATGTCATTTCCCATATCAAGTAACCGCCCTTAGCCGCTTATTTTCTTCTTCCAGGAAAGTAAGCGGCGCCTCCCGGCGCTTCCGCCATCTCCCTTCCGCTTCTGTCGCCTTGCATTGGTTCAAGCAAGCGTGTAAACCGTTCGCCCATAAAAAATGCCCATCCGCACGCGAATGGGCAAAATCTGGGAGTTACCCAGGGACGTCTCTCACTAATGCCACTCACGCGGCAAGCACAACGGTAGTGCTGGCAGGCTCAACCGACGCGCCGAGCTCAAGCGGCGCGCCGGCTGTTGCCTGCTGTCTTAGAACGAGTGGCTGATACCAGTGTAGAACGTGTTTTGGTTCTGTCCAACCAAACCATCGCTGCTGCCGGTTTGAACTTGGAAATCGGTGTTCGAACCATTGCGTACAGTACCGATGCTCGCGTACAGCAGAGTGCGTTTGGACAGGCTGTAGTTGGTGCCCAGCATGAACAGGTTTGCGCTGCCGACGTCATGGTTAAGCTTGACGTGGTAAGCCGCGCCGATCAGTGTCAGGGCTGGTGTCAACTGGTAGTTGGCGCCGAGCCAGAACTGGTTGGCTTTGTTGGCTGCTGCCATGGTGCCGTCAGTCGTCACGATCTGTGCAGGCGCCGACAGATTTTGCCAGCCAGCATACAGTTTCACCTTGCTGATGGTCACGTTACCGCCGACGGTGATTTCCTTCGAGCGCGAGAACAGGTCGTCGTACTCGCCGTTTTGGCTGCGTGCAGTGTCGTACATCGCCAGCAATTCATAGTTCGGCTGTACGAAACCAACTGCGATACCGGTGCTGTTACCGATGTTGGAACCGGTTGGTCCGCGTGTGAATGAACCTGCAGCTTCGCCAGCGCCGTACATGACGTGCACGTAGAGGCCGCCCATGTCAGGCGTGATGTACTGGATCTGGTTGCTGGTTTGCGGCCAGTTGCGGCCTTTGAACAGGGTCGAAGTACTCATGTTCTGTTGGCCGGTAGGATCGATGCTCCATACCCGGTCGCTTGGCAGTGCCAGGTCGCGACCGATTTTTACAGTACCGAGGCTGCCGTTCAGGCCGACGAAAGAGCGACGTGTCCACAAGCCCGAACCGCCGTTGACTTGGCCGTTGCTGGCGTCAAAGCCGTTTTCCAATGTGAACAGGGCTTTCAAGCCGCCGCCCAGATCTTCAGTGCCCTTGATACCGAACATGCTGGTACCCCATTCGTTGCCGCCGATGCCCCATTGGCCGCCGCGGGTGATGCTGCCATCTGCGCTTCTGTTGACTTGATTGCTTTGGTAGTTGATGCCGGCGTCAACGCGACCGTAGATGGTCACGCTGGTTTGCGCTTGGGCTTGGCCGACAAGGGCGCAGGCCAGGGCTGCTGCAACCGCGAGTGGCTTGGCCAACGGTAGGGCTTTCAGAACAGATTTTCTCATTTCATCTCCTAAGTAAAAATGTGGCGTTGACCACTGCTTTCCGAGTCTTGTGTAGCTCGAAATTCTTGAACCGGGCTTTCGTTATTGCTTGCGCTGTTACTTGTTGTTATGCCGATTTCTTTGTTGTTAAGGATGGTAAACTGGTTTGTGAAATTTTTGTTTTATTTGTGTAGTTTTACTATATTTCTGTTGCTAATTTACAGCACCGGCAAAAATTTCATGCATCACATGCATAGTTGTGGCAACAGAAAGACCTATCAGAAACGCCCTTGTTTGGTGATTTTTTTATTTGTTTTTCTATGGAAAGTTTTTTGTCTGTATTTTTACTACAAGTAATTTAGATACATTTACCTTGCACTGCGGGGTAAGTGGCTGGCAGCCTCAGATTTTTTCCAGCAAGGTGCGGACCTGGGCCAGTTGCGGCGGTTTGGCCCCGGCATTGAGGCAGGCGGCAGAACCGCAGGCAATCGAAAAACGCAGATGCTGCAGCCAGTCGGGCGCCGTGGGCTGGCCCGATGTTGCAGGTGCAGCAGCGGATTCCTGTATCAGCGAATAGATCAGCCCGGCAATGCCGGCGTCGCCGGCGCCGACCGTGTCGACCACGGTGATCGGCGGCGGTGCCACTTGCCAGTACTGGTCGCCGGCATGGATCGCGGCGCCTTGCGAGCCCAGCGTCAGCAACACGGTTGCGGCCGGATTGAAGCCGCGCAGCGTCGCCAGCGCGGCCTCGGTGTCGTCGGTGCGGAACAGGCCGGCCAGGTCTTCGTCCGAGACTTTGATCACATCCGCTAGCTGCGCCATCTTTTTCAGCACCGGATCGTAGCGCTGGTCCATGACATTACGGAAATTCGGGTCGTAGCTTATTTTCACGCCACGGCCGTGCAGGTCCTCGGCCAGTTCGATCAAGTGCTCTGCCAGCGGCGAGCGCGTCAGGCTGATGCCGCCGAAGTGCACCCATGACGCCGCCTGTTGCCAGCCGTCCGGCAGCACGCCGGGGTCGAACGACAGGTCGGCGCTGTTGTCGCCAATGAAATTGTATTGCGGCGGCGTGGTTTCATAGACCACCGCCAGCAGCGGCGAGCGCGCGGCGCGCTGCAGGAAGCGCAGGTCGAGCCCGGCTGCCTGGCTGGCGGCGTACAGTTCGTCGCCGAACCAGTCCTGGCTGATGGCGCCGGCAAACGCCGAGGAAACGCCGAGGCTGGCGGCGGCGCGGGCCACGTTCCAGGTCGAGCCGCCGGTCTTGCTCAGCCACTGGTCGGCGCCGACCCGTATCAGGTCGGTCAGGGCTTCGCCGGCGCTGATGAATTGGGGAAAGGGGAGAACGGGTTTGTCAGACATAACGGCATCCATGCAATGTTTAGTGTGATTTTTTTAGTGCGATTTATTCGAGCGGACTGCCGACCGCGGCCAATGCTTCCAGGTAGGCGCCCATCGGATGATAGAAATCGGTCTTGCCGTGCGGCGGTTTTTCCGGACCATAGCGCAGGTTGTCCTGGCGCAGGATGCGGTACCAGCCGCCGCGTTCCTGGTCTATCAGGTGCGCGCTGCTGTATTGCCACAGTTTGTTGTAGTAGTCCCAGTAAGCCTGGTCGTTACTGCGCGCCGCCAGCAAAGCCGCCGTGGCCAGCGATTCAGCCTGCACCCAGAAATACTTGTCGCCGTCGCAGACGCTGCCGTCGGGCGCCAGGCCGTACACCAGGCCGCCTGATTCCTGGTCCCAGGCGGCCGGCATGGTGACGTCGAACAGCGCCCGGGCACGCGGCAACAGCCAGCCGGCGTCGCCTTGCAGGTGCGCGCGATGGCGTTCCAGCAGCAGCAACAGCTTGGACCATTCGGTCATGTGGCCGGGCTGGAAACCCCACGGCCGGAACATGTTGCTGCTGTCGTGGCGGTTGTATTCCCAGTCGACGCTCCAGTCGGCGTGATAGTGCTCCCAGATCCAGCCGTCGGCCAGGGCGGCCTGGCGTACCGTGATGTTGTGCGCCAGCAGTTCGGCGCGCTGCAGGTAGCGCTGCTCACCGGTTGCCTCAAAGGCGGCGATCAGCGCTTCGCAACTGTGCATATTGGCGTTCTGGCCGCGGTAGGGCGACACCACGCCGTCGGGCGTCGCTTCATCGGCATACAAGCCATCCGCTGCCGACCAGAACAGTTTTTCCATCAGGTCAAAAGTGGCGGCGATACCATCGGCAGCTTCGCTGATGCCTATGCGCAGAGCGTGGGCATGCGCCAGCAGCACGAACGCCAGGCCGTAGCAATGCTGGGTGCGGTCGACGGCGACGCCGTTTTCCAGCATCCAGGCATAACCCCCGTAAGACGGCTGCCAATGCCGCTGCTGCAAGAAGCGCAAGCCATGGCGTGCGGCCTCGCGATATTCTTCCTTGCCGTCGAGGCGCCAGGCCAGGGCGTAGCAAAACACCATCCGGCTGCTATTGACCAGGTGCCGGCTGGCGCTGTCGTAGACGCTGCCGTCATCGTTCAGGTAATGGAAAAAACCGCCGTCGGGATCGATCGCGCGTGGATGGAAGAAGGCGATGTCGCGCCGCATCCTGTCGCGCAGGAATTCCGGATCGCGGTAGTCGGCTGGGGCAGAAACTTGTCTCATGTTTATATTTTTTATGGATGCATCGTTGGCGCTAAAGCACTGTCAACGAAAAAAGGAATCGAACTGCATGTCGAACTGCTGCAAGGCTTTTTGCGCGTTCTGCATTTTCTTGCGGAATTCCGGGCCGCGCTTGAGCGCCAGGCCGACTGCCAGGATGTCGATCACCACCAGGTGCGCCAGGCGCGCCGAGATCGGCGTATAGGGATCGGTATTGAAACTGAGATCGATCGGCACCAGCACCGTGGCCAGTTCCGCCAGCGGCGTACCGCTGGGACCTAGCACGATGATGTCGGCGCCGCCTTTTCTTGCCAGCTGCACGCTGCGCAGCAGGGCCGCATTGCCGCCGCGCTGCGAGATGGCGACCACCGCATCGCCCGGCTGCAGCAGCGATGCGGCGATACTGTGGATGTGCGGATCGGAGTAGGCGACGGTGGGGACGCCGGAACGGAAGAATTTGTGCTGGGCGTCCGCCGCCACGATACCGGAAGTGCCCTGGCCGTAGAACTCGATCTTGTTCGCCTTGAGCAGGACATCCAGCGCCTTCTGGATCGCATCGGCGCTCAGGTGGTTGCGCAAGTCGAGCAGGGTGTTGATCGAGCGGCTGCAGATCTTGTTGACCAGGTCGGCCGCGATATCGTCCTGGGCCAGCATTTCGTTGGCGCCAGGCAGCGCCACCGCCAGGCTTTGCGCCAGCTTCAGCTTGAAATCGTGCCAGCCTTCGTAGCCGATGGCGCGACAAAAACGCACTACCGTCGGCTCCGACACCAGTGCATTCTTGGCCAGGGCAGTGATGTTTTCTGCCAGCGCCAGCTGCGGATTATCGAGAATCGTCAGCGCGACCTTTTTCTCCGACTTCGACAGCAAGTCGATCTGGGTCCGGATCGCATCCAGCAGCATTGTCATTCGAGTTCGGCCCGGTCAGAGTTCTGGCAGCGCTTCTTCGCGCCATTGCAAACCGTCGCGGGCAATCAGGGCGCTGGCCGCGGCCGGGCCCCAGGTGCCGGCGGTGTAAGGAATCGGATCGTCTTCTTCCTGGTCCCAGAATTCCAGGATCGGCTCCACCCATGCCCATGCCGCTTCCAGCTCGTCGCTGCGCATGAACAAGGTCAGCTGGCCGCGCAAGACGTCCAGCAGTAGCCGTTCGTAAGCTTCCATGCGCGGCGATTTGAAACTCTCGCGGAAATTCAGTTCCAGCTCGACCGGTTTCAGGCGCATACCGTCGCCGGGAGTCTTGGCCATCAGGTTCAGGGTCAGGCCTTCGTCCGGCTGCAGGCGGATCACCAGGCAGTTCGGCTCGAAGCTGCTGTTCGGCTGGGCAAAAATCGAATGCGGGATGGTCTTGAAGCGGATCACGATTTCCGCCAGCGAATCGGCCATGCGTTTGCCGGTGCGCAGGTAAAACGGCACGCCGGCCCAGCGCCAGGTATCGACTTCGGCCTTGAGGGCGACAAAGGTTTCGGTGCGTGATTGCGGATTAGCATCGGCTTCCTTGCGGTACCCCGGCACGGCGACGCCTTCGACGTGGCCGGAACGGTATTGGCCGCGCACCACGTTTTGCGCCAGCGTCGTCGGCGTGAAGCTTTTCAGCGAACGCAGGACTTTCAGCTTTTCATCGCGGACGGCGTCCGGCGTGATCGATACCGGCGGTTCCATGGCGACGATGCACAGCAGCTGCAGCAAGTGGTTCTGCAGCATGTCGCGCAAGGCGCCCGACGTTTCGTAGTAGCCCATGCGGTTGCCGACGCCCAGTTCTTCGGCAATCGTGATCTGCACATCGGAAATCCATTCGCGGCGCCACAGCGGCTCGAACAGTACATTGCCGAAGCGCAGCGCCAGCAGGTTTTGCACCGTCTCTTTACCGAGGTAGTGATCGATACGGAAAATCTGCGATTCGGCAAATACCTCGCCGACTTCGGCGTTGATCTGCTTGGCGCTGGCGAGATCGCGGCCCAGCGGTTTTTCCAGCACTACGCGCGAATTGGAGGTAGCCAGGCCGCAGGCCGCCAGGTTCTTGCAGATTTTCGAAAACAGGCTGGGCGGCGTCGCCAGGTAGAACACATTGGTGATTGCGTGGTCGGGCCGCATCGCTTCCACCAGCGCCTTGTAGGAGGCGGCGTCGGTGGCGTCCATGGCGACATATTTGATGCGCTTGCAGAAACGCTGCCAGACGGCGGCGTCCAGGGCTTCCTTGCTGACGTGCGGCTTGGCGTCCTGCTCCACATGCTTGAGGAAATCCGCGTCGCTGCTCTCATGGCGCCCGATGCACAGGATGCGCGCCCCCGGCGGCAAGTCGTTAGCGCGGTCGCGCGCATACATTGCCGGCAGCAGCTTGCGCATTGCCAGGTCGCCGGTGCCGCCAAAGATTGCCAAGTCGAATTCTGCAAGAGCCATGATATTTAAGACCTATAAGTTGCTGCCGCTAGTGAGAGATAGATGCAGGAGGATGGGGCGCAGTCTTGCCAGCGCCTTTTCATCCTGCCAAGAAAATATAACTCGATTTATAACTCGATCATGACAAAGCCCTACGCGCCATCGCAATCAAGCCGCTGGTCGAACTGTCGTGCGCATTTCCCTGGGGAGCAGGAGCCGCGGTCAGTTCGCCCAAGATGTTGCTGGCCAGGACCTTGCCCAGTTCGACGCCCCACTGGTCGAAGCTGTTGACGTCCCAGATCACGCCCTGGACGAACACCTTGTGTTCATACAAGGCGATCAGCGCCCCGAGGCTGGCCGGCGTTAGTGCTTCCATCAGGATCGTGTTACTGGGGCGGTTGCCAGGGAAGGTGCGGTGCGGCAGCAGGGCGGCGACCTGGTCGGCCGGCATGCCTTTGGCTTGCATTTCCGCCTGTACTTCGTCCGCATGCTTGCCGCGCATCAGGGCTTCCGACTGGGCGAAGCAGTTGGCCAGCAGCGCGGCTTGATGGCCTGGCAGCTGGTGGCTGGCGTGCAAGGTCGCGATGAAGTCGACCGGCGTGATGTCCGTGCCCTGGTGCAGCAATTGGAAGTATGCATGCTGGCCGTTGGTGCCGACATTGCCCCAGATGATCGGGCAGGACTCTGCTTCAAGCGTGCGGCCGTCGAGGCTGACGCGTTTGCCGTTGCTTTCCATTTCCAGCTGCTGCAGGTAGGACGGGAAGCTGCCCAGGTCCTGGTGGTAGGGCGCGATCGATACTGAACGGTAGTCGAAGAAATTGCGGTACCAGACGCCCAGTAAAGCCAGGATCACCGGCATGTTCTGTTCCAGCGGCGCGTCCTGGAAATGCTGGTCCATGGCGTGGGCGCCGGCCAGGAATTCGCTGAACTGTTCGAAGCCGACCGCCAGCGCAACCGGCAGGCCGATCGACGACCATACCGAATAACGGCCGCCGACCCAGTCCCAGAACGGGAACATATTGGCGGCATCGATGCCGAACGCAGTGACGCCCTCGACATTGGTGGAAACGGCAACAAAATGCTTGCGCAGATCGGACTCTTGGGCGCCGGCCGCATTCTGCAAAAACCAGTTGCGCGCGGAATGCGCATTCATCATGGTTTCCGCGGTGGTGAAGGTTTTCGAGGCGATCACGAACAGCGTGGTCTGCGGATCGACTTGCTGCAGCACGGCGTCAAGGTCGTCGCCGTCGACGTTGGACACGAAGTGCAGCTTGAGGTCGGCCCGCTGGTAGGGGCGCAGCGCCTGGCATGCCATCTTGGGGCCGAGGTCGGAGCCGCCGATGCCGATGTTGACGATGTCGCTGATCGGTTTTCCGCTATAACCGAGCCATGCGCCGGAACGAACCGCGGCGCTGAAAGTCTGAACCCTTTCAAGCACCGCATGGACGTCGGCGCTGACCTGCTGGCCGTCCAGTTCCAGTGCAGGCTGCCGCGGCGCCCGCAGGGCGGTATGCAATACGGCGCGGTTTTCTGTGGTGTTGATTTTTGCGCCGGCAAACATCGCCTGGCGGCGGGGTTCGAGCTGGCGTTCGCGCGCCAGGGCAAACAAGTGGCCCATGGTCTCGGCGGTCACATTGTTTTTTGCATAATCGAGGAACAGGCCGGCTGCCTTGAGAGAGAACTGTTCAAAGCGAGACGGAGAGGCGGCGAACAGCTCGCGCAACGAGGTTTCTCTGATTGCAGCGTAATGTGCATGCAAGGCTTGAAAGCTGGCGGTAGTATTAAGCGCTGGTTGTGGCATATCCGGAGTCTTTATTGTCGGTCGGGAATTTATACGACTATACAACAGTTATCGGTAATTTCACTACAAAATATTTTGTAGCGTGCTTGTTTAGCGTGGCTTTGCGGTCCGCGCCGGTCAGGCAACCTGTGGTTTTCTCCAGATAACGGTCATGGCTTGTCGTATGGCTAAGAGTGCTGCTTCGTGGGTAGTGCGGGCTTGCCGTAAAAAGACGGATGAAGGCAGGCAGGGGTGGAAAAAGGGCGGTAAATTAGCGTTGCCGTATTATTTTGTAGTAAAATTTCAAATTCCTACTGTTTCAAGGATCAAATCATGTCTGTTCAAGCCAGCGTCGCCAAAGTCACCGAACGTATCGTTGCGCGCAGCCAGCCTTATCGTAGCGCTTATCTGGCGCGCCTGGAGCATGCGCGTCGTCAGGATGTGCAGCGCGGAGCGCTCTCATGCACCAATCTTGCACACGGTTTCGCCGCATTTCCAACGAATGATAAATTGAGGTTGAAACAGGACAAAAGTTCATCGGTCGCGATCGTATCTTCGTATAACGACATGTTGTCCGCGCACCAGCCGTTCGAGCATTACCCGCAAATCATCAAGGATGCGGTCCACGCGGCCGGCGGCGTCGCCCAGTTTGCCGGCGGTACGCCAGCGATGTGCGATGGCGTGACGCAGGGTCAGCCGGGCATGGAGTTGTCCCTGTTCTCGCGCGACGCGATTGCGATGGCGACGGCGATTGCGCTGTCGCACAACATGTTCGACGCCGCGGTCTACCTTGGCATCTGCGACAAGATCGTGCCGGGGCTGCTGATCGGCGCCCTGCATTTCGGCCACCTGCCGGCGGTGTTCATCCCCGGCGGCCCCATGACCAGCGGCATGACCAATAAAGAAAAGGTAAAGATCCGCCAGCTCTACGCAGAAGGAAAAATCGGCCGCGCCGAATTGCTGGAGGCGGAAGCCAAGTCTTATCACAGCGCCGGCACCTGTACTTTCTACGGCACCGCCAACAGCAACCAGATGCTGATGGAAGCGCTGGGCCTGCATCTGCCGGGCTCGGCGTTCATCACGCCGAATACGCCGTTGCGCGCGGCCCTGACTGCCGAAGCGGCGCGCCAGGCACTGAAGATCACCGATCGCGGCGACCAGTATCTGCCGGTCGGCCACGTGGTCAGCGAGAAGAGCATCGTCAACGCCATCGTCACTTTGCTGGCGACCGGCGGTTCCACCAACCATACCTTGCACCTGGTGGCGATCGCCAAGGCTGCCGGCATCGTCATCGACTGGAACGATTTTGATGCGCTGTCGGCGGTGGTGCCGCTGGTCACCCGCATCTATCCGAACGGTGACGCCGACGTCAACCATTTCCACGCTGCCGGCGGCACCGGGTTTGTGATCCGTGAACTGCTGGATGCGGGCCTGATGCATGAAGACGTCAAGACCATCCTCGGCGACAGCCTGCGCGCCCATTGCGCCGAACCTTTCCTGGAAGGCGAGTCGGTGGTGTTCAAGCCGGCGCCGGCAGTGAGCGGCGACGATTCGGTGCTGCGCACCGCGACCGCGCCGTTTTCCGCCGACGGCGGCCTGCGGCTGCTGACCGGCAACCTGGGACGTTCGGTCATCAAGATCTCCGCAGTCAAGAAAGAACATTGGGTAGTGCAAGCGCCGGCGGTGGTGTTCCATTCGCAAGAGGCATTCATGAAAGCGTTCCGCGCCGGCGAACTGGACCGCGATTTTGTCGCGGTACTGAGCCATCAAGGTCCGCGCGCCAACGGCATGCCGGAATTGCATGCATTGACGCCGGCGCTGGGCATTTTGCAGGATGCCGGCCGCCATGTGGCCTTGATCACCGACGGCCGCATGTCGGGCGCCTCAGGCAAGGTGCCGGCGGCGATCCACGTGACGCCGGAAGTGCTGGCCGGCGGCCCGCTGGGCCTGGTGCGCGACGGCGACATGATCCGCATGGACGCCGAGCAGGGTATACTGGAAGCCCTGGTGCCGACCGAAGAATGGGCGCAGCGCCAGCCGCTGACGCTTGACCTGACTGCCAACCACGTCGGCATGGGCCGCGAACTGTTTGCGATGTTCCGCACCACAGTGAGCGCGGCGGAAGAGGGTGCCACCAGCTTTGGTTTGCCGCCGGTCTTGCATGATCAGGAAAGCGCCGAACAACAACCACAGAAAGCCACGATATGACATCCACAAATCTCCTTTACGGCAACCAGCTGCTGGACATCATGCGCGCATCGCCGGTGATCCCGGTGATTGCGATCGACGATATCGAGCATGCGGTGCCGCTGGCCAAGGCCTTGGTCGCAGGCGGGATTCGCGTACTTGAAGTGACCCTGCGCACGGCGCATGGCTTGCCCGCCATCCGCGCCATCGCCGAGCAGGTGCCGGGCGCGATTGTAGGCGTCGGCACCTTGACCCAGGCCGACGAGTTTGTCGCCGCGCGCGACGCCGGCGCGGTGTTCGGTGTTTCTCCCGGCTTGACGCCGGCCTTGATCGCCGCCGCCAAATCCAGCGGTTTGCCGCTGTTGCCTGGCGTGATGACGCCGTCCGAAGTGATGGCGGCGCGCGAAGCCGGCTTCCGCCAGCTGAAGCTGTTCCCGGCAGTGCCGGCGGGCGGCGTCGGCATGCTCAATGCGATTGCCGGTCCGCTGGGCGACGTCACGTTCTGTCCAACCGGCGGCATTTCGCTGGAAACGGCGCCGGATTTCCTGGCCTGCAAGAACGTTGCCTGCGTCGGCGGCTCTTGGCTGACGCCGAAAGATCTGCTGAAGTCCGGCGACTGGGCGCGCATCACTGCGCTGGCCGCGGCCGCCAGCAAGCTGCGCAAGGCGCTCTGATCTTTTCCCCTCCCGCCGCCGCAGTCATGGTTAGCCAACCGCGACTGCGGCGGTGACAAGCTGTATCCCATCTTTTCTTCCGATTTTTCTGTCACTGTGCCAATCCCGGGTAAGACTCGGACCGTGCTTTGCTTGCCTGCATTATCGACCGCGCAATAGCCTGGTTTTTTGGCTTGCCCAGCACTAAATGGTATTTATAGTTATAAATTGATTTGTTATTATCAATAGTTTTTAACTATGTTTCCCATTGGAAATTATCAATATGCAAAGATGTTTTGGAACTCCATAATTTGCTGGCGTATCCCCGCACATGACAAAAACATTGAGGCCAAATCATGAAGATATCCAGACAGTTTCCACTCTCGCGCATCGCGGCATTGGGCTTAGGCGCATTGCTGGCATCCGGCGTCGGCGCCCAGACCATGACGCGCGACAACGGCTCGCCGATCGGCGATAACCAGAATTCGCAAACCGCCGGTCCGAGCGGTCCCGACGTGCTGCAAGACACCCACTTGATTGAAAAGCTGCAGCGTTTCGACCGCGAACGCATCCCGGAACGTGTGGTCCATGCACGCGGCACCGGCGCTGCCGGCGAGTTTGTCTCGGCCGGTAACCTGTCCGAGCTGACGCGCGCCAGCGTGTTTGCCGCAGCCGGCAAGAAGACCCCTGTATTCGTGCGTTTCTCTACCGTGATCCATCCCAGCGGCTCGCCTGAAACACTGCGCGATCCGCGCGGCTTCGCCACCAAGTTCTATACCGACCAAGGCAACTGGGACCTGGTCGGCAATAACCTGCCGATCTTTTTTATCCGCGACGCCATCAAGTTTCCCGACATGATCCATTCGCTGAAACCGTCGCCGATCACCAATGCGCAGGATCCGAACCGCTTCTTCGACTTTTTCAGCCACCAGCCGGAAAGCACCCACATGCTTACGCGCGTGTATTCTGACCTTGGCATCCCGGCTTCTTACCGCATGATGGATGGCAACGGCGTCCATGCATTCAAGATGGTCAACGCCCAAAACCAGGTCAGCTATGTGAAATTCCACTGGAAGAGCCAGCAAGGCATAAAGAACCTGACCCGTGCCGAAGCGGCCAAGGTGCAAGGTGAAGACTTCAATAACCTGACCGACGACCTCTACGGGGCGATCAAGCGCGGCGAATTTCCGAAATGGGATCTGTACATACAGGTGGTCAAGCCTGAAGACCTGGGAAAATTTCCTTTCAATGCACTGGACGACACCAAGATCTGGCCTGGCATTGCCGAAACCAAGATCGGCACCATGACCTTGAACAAGGTGCCGGAGAACTTCTTCGAAACCACGGAATCGGTCGCCATGGCGCCGTCGCACCTGGTGCCAGGCATCGAGCCGTCGGAAGACCGCATGCTGCAAGGCCGCCTGTTCTCCTATGCGGATACCCAGTTCCACCGCCTGGGTGCAAACAACCAGCACCTGCCGGTCAACCAGCCGCTGGCGAAAGTGAATAATTACAACTCCAACGGCGCCGGCACTGTCGTCAATCCGGTTGGAGACGTCAATTACCAGCCATCGCGCCAGCCCGGCAGCTATGCCGAAGATGCGCAATACAAAGGGGTGCAGACGCCGTTGAGCGGCACTACGCAACAGGCGCGTATCGCCGTCACCGACAACTTCACCCAGGCCGGCGATTTCTATCGCTCATTGTCCAAGCAGGAGCAGGAAAACCTGATCGGCAATCTGGCCAGCGACCTGGTCAAGGTCAGCAACCCGGAAATCAAGCAAATCATGCTTAGCCATTTTTACAAGGCTGACGTCGATTACGGTACCCGCCTGACTGCCGCAGTGAAGGGCAACCTGGCCGACGTCCAGGCGCGGGCTAAAAAGCTCGAGGGTTAATCCGCAGGTTTAACTCGCCTCGTACGACCAGGGCGCAAGATTGCCCCGGGCACCCTGGTCATTTCCCCTTCAAGACGCCGCCAGTTGGCCATGACGGCGTCTTCGACAAGCTGTACTCATCTTTTACTTCTCCTTGCTTTTTGTTGTCATAAAAATCAGATTTATCTGACATTCATACCGTAAATCCTGTGCTATCGTGGTCTTCAGACATTCGGGTAATAGCTTTCGCAAATCCCATTACTGGACGTCATCAAGAAAATTGGCTATAATGGCAAACGCTCAACAATATGGTGCTGCCTCAACGGCATCTTTTTGGGTTTCGTGACTCGCGTCAGCGGGTTGTCTCACGCTTCGGCTACGCCGGAGTTTCACCAAAGTCGGGGAATTCCTCGCATTCTTTGCCGCCCCATGCGGCAGTCGGCTTGTTCAATGTCCTCCCCGCGGGAAGACCGGACGAGATCATAAAAAATTGATTTGTATGTCGCGCTGACAGGTTCCGGCCATGTCGTTTCGTGTTTGGCGGTCATGCAATACGCAGCGGAAAAGAAAAACCGTTTGCGCGCCCGCAGGCAAAAAGCCGGCGTGCCGCGCCACGAGTTTTCAGCCGCTGCCTATGCAAGGGAGTAAGCATGACCAATCGCTATCGCAACGCCATGATTGGCGCCGCCGTCACTTTGCTGGTGGTGGCCGCCATTGGCTGGTCGATCGGCCCCGCGGTGATCCATCAGTACCAGGGCGACCTGATTTATTACACCGGCCGTCACCTGGTCCTGGTTGGCTGGTCGATGTCGCTGGCGCTGTTGTGCGGCATTCCGGCCGGCATCCTGCTCAGCCGGCCTTACTTTTCGCGCCATGCCGAAAAGTGGATGCAGATCTTCAATATCGGCAACACCATTCCCTCCATGGCGGTGCTGGCGCTGGCGCTGGCCCTGTTCGGCATCGGCGACAAGCCGGCCATCCTCGCCTTGTGGCTGGCCTCGCTGCTGCCCATCGTGCGCAATACCTATGAGGGCTTGAAGCAGGTTTCGCCGGCGATGAAAGAGGCCGCCAAGGGTATCGGCATGAAGCCGCTGCAGGTCTTGTTCCGGGTCGAGTTGCCGAATGCCTTGCAGATCATCGTCGGCGGCGTCCGCACCGCGCTGGCGATCAATGTCGGCACCGCGCCGCTGTCGATCCTGATCGGCGGCGAGAGCCTGGGCGGCCTGATCTTCCCTGGCATCTACCTGAACAACCACGGCCAGCTGCTGCTGGGCGCCACCGCTACCGCGGTGCTGGCGCTGATGCTGGACGCGATCGTCTCGCTGGGCAGCAATGCCTACCTGAGCAAGCGCGGTTTGCTGCGCTGATCGCCATCAATCTGACAAGGAAACAAAATGCATAAATTCCGTATAACAGCCTTGCTGGCTGTCACGCTCAGCCTGTTCGGCACGGCGCCAGCCAGCGCGGCCGACCTGGTGGTCGGCGGCAAGAACTTCACCGAGCAACTGATCCTGTCGTCCATGACGCAGCAGTACCTGCGTGCCAAGGGTTACCCGGTCGACCTGAAGAACGGGCTCGGCACCACCATCATGCGCCAGGCGCTGGAAAGCGGCCAGATCGATATCGTCTGGGATTACATCGGCACCGCCCTGGTCGTCTATAACAAGATAGATGAGAAGCTGGATCGGGACCAGTCCTATCAGCGGGTCAAGGAACTGGATGCGTCGAGGAAGCTGATCTGGCTGCAGCCATCCGAGCTGAACAATACCTATGCATTGGCGGTGCCACGGCAACGCGCCGAGGAAGAGGGCTTGAACACCATCGAAGACCTGGCGAACAAGATCAGGCAGACGCGCCAGCAGGATCCCGATAAAAAATACCTGATGGGGATGGATTTCGAATTCGCCTCGCGGCCGGATGGCCTTGAACCGCTGCAGGCGCTGTACGGCTTCAGCCTGGACCGCAGCGAAGTGAAGCAGATGGATGCCGGCCTGGTGTACACCGCCTTGCATAACGACCAGCTCAATGTCGGCCTGACCTATTCATCCGACGGCCGCGTGCAGGGCTTCAACCTCAAGCTGCTGGAGGATAACAAGGGTTTCTTCGCTTTTTACAGCGCGGTGCCGGTAGTGCGCAAAGAAATCCTGGACGCCAACCCCAAGCTTGCCGAACAGCTGAACGCGCTGTCGGCCAGGATCGATACCGCCAAGATGACCGAAATGAATAAAAAAGTGGATATCGACCAGTTGCCGATAGCCCAGGTCGCCGCGGATTTCCTGCGCACCGAAGGCTTGACGCAGTGAACGTTAAATTTAAGGACGCACCATGAATTTCTTTGATTACCTGCTGAGCGCCTGGCCCGAAATCCTGCATCTCACCATCCAGCACCTGATGCTGGTGGGGATCGCGGTCGGCCTGGCAATCCTGATCGGCGTGCCGCTCGGCATCGTCATGATCCGCCACCGCTGGCTGGCCAGCCCGATGATGGGCCTGGCGACTGTGGTCCTGACCCTGCCGTCGATCGCCTTGTTCGGCCTGATGATCCCGCTGTTTTCCCGCTTCGGCCAGGGGCTGGGGCCGCTGCCGGCGATCACCGCGGTATTCCTGTATTCGCTGTTGCCTATCATGCGCAACACCTACCTGGCGCTGGACGGCATCGACCACGGCATCAAGGAAGCCGGGATCGGCATCGGCATGACTTTCTGGCAGCGCCTGCGGCTGGTTGACTTGCCGTTGTCGGTGCCGGTCATCCTGGGCGGGGTCCGTACCGCGGTGGTCATGAATATCGGCGTGATGGCGGTGGCGGCGATCATCGGCGCCGGCGGCCTCGGCGTCCTGATCCTGCACGCCATCAGCCAGAGCAATATGCAAAAACTCGTAGTCGGCGCGGTATTGATCAGCGTATTAGCGATTGTCGCCGACATGCTGCTGCAAGTCCTGCAGCGGCTGCTTACACCGAAAGGAATGCAAAAATCATGATTCAACTCGACCAGCTCAGTAAAGTATTCACGCAAAAAGACGGCAACAAGGTCAAGGCAGTGGATGAGGTCAACCTGACGGTTGCCGAAGGGGAGATCTGCGTATTCCTGGGGCCATCCGGTTGCGGTAAGACCACCACCCTGAAAATGATCAACCGGCTGATCGCACCGACTTCCGGCCGCGTGCTGCTGGACGGCGAAGACACCACCGGCCTGGATGAAGTCAGCCTGCGCCGGAAAATCGGCTACGTGATCCAGCAGGTGGGCCTGTTTCCCAACATGACCATCGAAGAAAACATCACCGTGGTGCCGCGCCTGCTGGGCTGGGACAAGAAACGCTGCCACGAGCGCGCTACCGAACTGATGGCGATGGTGGCGCTCGATCCCAAGCGTTTCCTGAGCCGTTATCCGCGCGAGATGTCGGGCGGCCAGCAGCAGCGCATCGGCGTGATCCGGGCGCTGGCGGCCGATCCTCCGGTATTGCTGATGGACGAGCCGTTCGGCGCAGTCGATCCGATCAACCGCGAATCGATCCAGAATGAATTCTTCCAGATGCAGCGCCAGCTGAACAAGACCGTGATCATGGTCAGCCACGACATCGACGAGGCGATCAAGCTGGGCGACAAGATCGCGATTTTCCGCGCCGGCAAGCTGGTGCAGGTGGACCGCCCGGATACCTTGCTGGCGCGTCCCAAGGACGAGTTCGTCGGCTCCTTCGTCGGCCAGGATGCGACCT
>NZ_JAQGLV010000048.1 GCF_028292705.1 Collimonas fungivorans
TGGCCATTGCATGTTCCTGGCGCCAGGTGCGGCGCGAACGCGACATGGTGCGCAGCGCCAGGCGCGCCATCTTCAGCCAGCCGAACGGCCTCGGGTCCGCCAGCATGCTCATGGCGCGCGCGTAATCCAGGGTCAGTCCCGGCGTCCACGCCATGGTTTTTGCGCGCTTGCGGATTTGCGCCGCCACCCACAGTTCCGGCGTCAGCAGCAGCCGCACAAACGCGCTCCAGCTGCGGCCGCGGATCCTGCCGGCCGCGCCCTCCAGCGCGGCTTCCAGCGCGCGCGCGACCGAACTCGAGCAGTTGCGGTAAGTCAGGTTGTAGGTATTGTCCTGCCGGTAGCTTTCCCAAAAAGCACTTAACCGTTCGGCACTGTAGTTCCTGATCCTGACCTTGGCGGTCGACTCGCACCAGGCGCGCGATTCGGTAGGATAGTCCGGCTGGAACACGCCTGCCACATCATTGTCCGGCGTAGCCCGCAGCAGACGCCCGAAATCGTCCGGCGAGCGGTCGATTTCAACTCCAGGATAGAGACTGATATAAACGCCTTCAGGCGTCTCCAGCGCCGCATGGCCGGTTGAAATCACGCCGTCGGAATCAACCGCGGCAATATAACGATCGATGATCGGCAGCCGCTGCGCCGGCGCCCTTGAGGAACCGACCGGAGTCCAGACATGGACGGTCAGGGCCTTTTCGCCGGCAGCCGGCGGGCCGTCCCATTCCTGCACAATATCCTTGGCCGCCGCTCCGGCATATTGCTTGGCGGAGCCGGCCTCTGCCCTCCGCAGCAAGGACTCGACCGTTGCCTCGGCCGACAGGCGCCGCACGCGGTACGACAGCAGCAGCATCTGCCAGCCGCCGAACGCCAGGCCCAGCCCGACGCAATAAGGCACGGTGCCGAGGTAGTGGGTCGGGTACGGCTGGTAGAAAAAAATCGCGATGCCACACTCGACGATGCCGCCGGCGAGCGCCAGCCGCCAGCGCGGATAACGCACCACGGTTGCCGAGATGGATTGCAGCAGTCCGTCAGCCAGGAACAGCGTGCCGAAAATCATCGACAAGATGAAATTGCCATGGTGGTGCCCGGCCAGGATAAGCAGTGCGGCAATGATGAACGCCACGCCTTTGATGTGGCGCAGGATGCGCTGCCCGGCGACCCCGGTCCACGCCACCGCCAGCGTGGCGATGCCTTCGGCAAGCAGGAAGTAGGCGAAAAAACTGATCGGAAAATACAGCGCATTATCCAGGGCGTCGACAAATATCACTACTCCCGCGACAGTCCAGATCCAGCCGATGATCCGCAATCCGTGCCAGCGATCGCGCAAGTAGTCGACACCCAACAGCAGCAGCACCAGACGCAACATGAGGTAGCCTTTCAAAAATGATCAGAGCAGCGCCAATATAGCATCGGCAAAATCCTGCGCGGCTTCCTGCGGCAGGTTGTGTCCTGCAACCGGGACCACCCGGCGCTGGTACGGTCCGCTGAAAAACCGCTCATGTCCTGCCGAGCCGCCGCTCGGGCTGACGCCGTCGCCGGCGCCGTCCAGCACGACGGCCGGCACGCTGATCGGCGGCTGCGCGGCCAGCAGCGATTCCGTATTCTGATAGGCGGGATCGCCGGGCGCCAGTCCGAACCGATGCCGATAGGAATGGATCACGACCTCGACAAAATCCGGGTTATCGAAGGCGGCGGCGCTGCGCCGATAAGTCTCTTCATCGAACCGCCAGTTGGGCGACCACAGGCGCCACAGCAGCTGGCAAAAGGCGTAGCGGTCCTGCGCCAGCCCGGCCCGGCCGCGTTCGCCGTGGAAGTAATATTGATACCAGTAGCGCCATTCGTTTTCCGGCGCCTGCGGTTTTACCGATGCCGCAATATCCTGGATATTGTAGCCGCCGCCGGACACCAGGCCGCGCACGCGCTGCGGCCACAGCGCAGCGACGATGCAGGCAGCGCGCCCGCCCCAGTCATAACCGGCCAGCACCGCGCTGGGAATCGCCAGCGCATCCATCAAGGACAGCAGGTCATGCGCCAGCGCCGCTTGCTGGCCGGAGCGCGGCGTATCAGCCGACAGGAAACGGGTCGGACCATAGCCGCGCAGATACGGCGTGATGACGCGGCAACCGGCCGCCGCCAGCAATGCGCTCACGTCGTCGTATGCGTGGATGTCATAAGGGAAGCCGTGCAGCAGCAGGACCGCGCGGCCATCGGCGTCGCCGCTCTCCGCGTAGGTAACATTAAGAACACCCGCATCGATCCGATTTAACATCCTCGCCCTCCGATTTGGTTTGACTAGCGACAGTGCACATTGATCATTAGTCGCTATCTTCTAATCTTTTTATTGATGCTGCAACGCGATGCGTGGGTTAATAAAAAGACGAAAAAAGAACGATCGTTCACTTAATTTCGACAGGCTTCCACCTGCCGCAAACGCTGCATGCAGATGGTCCGCTCAATAACGATCGCTCACTACCTTTCGCTTTCCCGCAGCACGCAGTTTTGAATCCCCCGCAACACTGAATAATCAATCATAAATACAGGAGAACGTCGCATGCGCATCTCGTCTTTATTTACCCTGCCCGGCATCGCCCTGGCGCTAGGCTTGAGCCTGGCCTCCGCTGGCGCCAACGCCGAACTGTGCCGCAGCGCCAGTCCGGCCGAAGCAGCCGCCTACGCCAGCCCCATGCAATCGCCAGGAATCGTCTCTCCCGTGGACGGCACCTGCTGGATCCCCGCCATGACCATCACCAGTTTCGACGGCACCAAACTGGCGGCCAACCTGTTCCTGCCGAAGCGCAGCAGCAGCGACCAGAAATTTCCCGCCATCGTCATGATCGCCAGCTGGGCGGCGCCGGGCCGCGTCGAATATATCGGCCAGCAGCAGAAGCTGGCGCAAGACGGTTATGTCGTGGTCAGCTACACCGCGCGCGGTTTCTACCTGTCCGAAGGCCAGGTCGACGTCGCCGCGCCGGAAGATGCGCGCGATGTCTCGTCGGTGCTCGACTGGCTGCAAGCCAATGCGCCTATCGACATCAACAACGTCGCCGCCAGCGGCATTTCCTACGGCGCCGGCCTGTCGCTGATCGCGCTTGGGCAAGACCCGCGCTTCAAGACCGCGGTCGCCCTGTCCGGCTGGGCCACGCTGGCGGACCAGCTGTATACGTCCGGTTCGCCCAATCTGACCTGGGCCACCGTGCTCGGCCTGGCCGGCAGCGTCACCGGCCGCCCTGCGCCTGAGGTGAACCAGAACATACTGGCCCTGCTCGATCCCAACACCAGCGCCGCCAGGATCGCCGACATCACTGCTTGGGCCAAGCCGCGTTCGCCGTCCACTTATGTAGCCGCCATCAACAAGCGCAACGCGCCTGTCTTCATCAGCAAGAACTTCCAGGACGACATGTTCACGCCGAATTCTTCGCTGGCGATGTTCGCCGCGCTGACCGGACCTAAAAAAATCCTGCTCAACGCCGGCATCCATGCTTCCGCGGAATTGACCGGCGCCTTGCTGGGTGCGCCCAACTATCCGTACGACCAGGCTCACCGCTGGTTCAACCGCTGGTTGAAGGGCGAGCAAAACGGCGTCGATACCGAGCCTAAGGTTTCCATGCAGATCAAGTTCAGCGACCGTCGCGAAACGTTTACCACCTGGCCGGCGCCCGAGCTCACCAACAAGACCTATTACCTGGCTCCGCGCGGCGCAATCCGCTTCGACCTCAGCTGCTTCTGCGGCAAAGGCGACAAGGGCCTGATCTCCAGCGCGCCGAACAAGACCACCGACTCCGACCTGATCCAGAACCTGTTCGACACCACCGCCAGCAGCGGCCTGATTCCTATCCTCTCCACCCTGGGCGAAACCATCAACCTGCCGGTGGTCAATTCGCTGCTGACAGTCAGCCTTGCCGCCGGCGTCCGCTACGAAGCGCCGGCGCTCAGCGCCACCCAGAAAATCCGCGGCATTCCAAAACTGAATCTGCGCGCCACGCCTTCGCAGGCGCGCGCCCAGGTGGTGGCCTACCTGTATGACGTGGATGCGATCGGCACCGGGATCCTGATTACCCATGGCGCAACCACCCTGCACTGGGCGACGCCAGGGCAGACCGTCGATTTCCCGATCGAGTTCTCGGCTACCGCCTATGACGTGCCGGCCGGCCATCACATCGGCGTAGTGCTGGATACTGCCGACAGCCTGTATGCCTCGCCAGTGAACCTGGGCGAACGGTTCGGCGTGCGCTTTGAATTCAGTCCGGGCCAGCAATCGACCCTGGTCTTGCCAACCTTGTAATGCCTCCCCGACAACTTGCTTGGCTTTGCCATGTAAGTTGTCGGTAAGCCTACAAATAAATATTTCCATAAGGAAATTTATATGATATAGATGCGTATAGCAAGACGTGGATCAAGCGTGGTCCGGACCGGACAAACAGGCAGTGGCAATCGGGAGATTCGTCATGAGAAAGTCTACTCAAGGTTTTATCTTACTTGTCGTATCAGCATGCAGCGCCGCCGGCGCGTTTGCGGCGACAGCCACGGCGACCATGACCAACACCGTCACCATCGCCAACAACTGCAGCATTGCCACCATCGGCTTCACCACCACCTACGATCCGATCGTCACCAATGCCACCACCAACCAGGACGTGACCGCCAGCGTCACCACCACCTGCACCCCGGGCGCTGCGCCCGTCATCACGCTGGGACAAGGCGCCAACGCCAATGCCGGCTCCACCGATTCGGTGCCGCTGCGGCGCGTATCCAGCGGCGGCGGCACGCCGACCTACCTGACTTATTCGCTGTTCTCGGATTCCGGCCGCACCACGACCTGGGGCAACACCGTGGCCACCGCGCCGGCCACAGTCAACGCCACAGGAACGGCAACGCCGGTGACGATCTACGCCCGCGTGCCATCGGGACAGACCGGCATCGCCACGACATATACCGACACCGTGGTCGCCACCGTCACGTTTTAACGCAGGTTCAGCTTGCGGTACACGGTATTGCGCGAAACCCCCAATGCCTTGGCGGTAGCGGACACGTTGCCGCCGCAAGCTTCGTAGCTTTTCCTGACAGCAGCCTGCGCCAGGTGTTCCAGGCTGCCGGCGCCGTCAGTTGAAACCGCGGCAACCGCAAGCAGCGGCGCGGCCTGCACATCTTCCAGGAAATCGTCGGGCAGGTGCTCCAGCCTGATGAGGCCGTCATCCCCGGCCATGACCACCGCGGTCCGCAACAGGTTGCTCAGCTGGCGGAAATTTCCCGGCCAGCTGTGCCTGCGGAACAGCTCCATGATGTCCGGCGCGACGCTGCAGCAGCGCCCTTCATTGCCGGCTTCCGCCAGCAACCTGTCGACGATCACATCGAGATCGCTGCGCTCGCGCAAAGCCGGCAGCTTGACCACCAGGCCGTTCAAGCGATAGTAGAGATCTTCCCGAAACAGGTTGGCCGCAATCAGTTCGCGCAGGTTGCGGTTGGTGGCGCAAATCACGGCCAGGTTGACCGGAATCGCCTTGGTGCTGCCCAGCGGCGTCACCACCCTCTCCTGCAAGACCCGCAGCAAGCGCGCCTGCAGGCTGAGCGGCATGTCGCCGATTTCGTCCAGAAACAGCGTGCCGCCGTTGGCTTGCAGCAGCTTGCCCTGCCCGCCTTTTTTGCGGGCGCCGGTAAACGCCCCCTCTTCGTAACCGAACAGTTCAGATTCGATCAGGGTTTCCGGAATCGAGGCGCAGTTGACGGCGACAAAAGCACTGTTCTTGCGCGGCGAATCGTTATGGATCGCCTGCGCCAGTAATTCCTTGCCGGTGCCGGTTTCGCCGGCAATCAGGATAGGAATGTCGCGCCCTATCACTTTGTCGAGCTTGCCGATCAGGGTCGCCATGTGCGGATCGCCGGTGTTCAGGTAACGCAGGCTCGACAGCCGGCGCGCCGCCGTCTTCGGCGCGGTTGCCGCCGCAGGCAAGGAAGGCAGTTCGCTGTAGTGCTGGAACACGCTGTTCGACAGCCGCAGTTCAGCGCGGGCATAGACTTTTACGCCGCTGTGCAGGCACAGATTGAGCAGGCCCGGAGCGGCCGCCCGGTAGTGATCGAACAGTGTCGACAGCGGCAAGCCGAACAGCGAGCTGAAGGTATGCGATTGCAAGGCCGCCTGCGACAGACCCAGATGGAACATGGCGCTGCGGTTGGCCGACAGGAACCGGCCGCCGGGCGTGAAGCAGGCGATGCCTTCCACCAGCGTGCCGATGAATTCCGGCCGGCTATGGAAATGCAGGGTGACGGCGTTCTCGAACGCCGCGGTAAACAACTGGTTTTCAATCATCTGCGCCGACATGCGCACCAGCGCCATGGTGTGCTTGTGGTAGCTGCCGCGATCGCCGCTGACATCCAGCACGCCGAGGATATTGCCCTGGTAATCGAAAATCGGCGCCGCCGAACAGGTCAGGAAATGATTCGCCGAAAGATAATGGGCGTCGGCATGCACCGTGGTCGGCACGCCTTCCGCGATGGCGGTGCCAATGGCGTTGGTGCCCTTGCTTTGCTCGGACCAGGTCACTCCCGGATTCAAGGCCACGCGATTGGCCTTGACCAGGAAATCGTCGTCGCCCAGCGCATGCACGATCACGCCGTGGGCGTCGGTCAGGATCACCATGTTGTGAGTGTTGACGATCTGCTCGTACAGGGTTTCCATGACCGGCAAGGCATGCGCATGCAAGACCCGGTTCTGTTCCAGCAACAGCGACAGGGAGCTGCGGTCCAGCGGCATGATGTCCGGCTTGTCGTGCTGGTCCAGGCCGTAGGCGCTCGATCGCTGGTGCGATTTTTCAATCACCGCGGGATCGCAGGAAAAATGCTCCGCCGACCTGTTGTATGAGATATCACGCATTTTGTCTCCTTCGGGCAGGTTCTGCGAACCTCTCTTTGCGGGCGCTGGTGCGCCTCTCGACGAATTTATTTCCCCTCAGTCTACCGGTGAATCACGCCTGACGTAACTGTTCTGACGTCAGCCGGGGTCTTAGGTTCAGCGGCATTTGGTGTATCCTCTTGGCATGAACAGCGAAACCGATATCCAACTCAGCGGGCCATTCAGCGTCACCGACGCTGCCGGCCGTGGCCATAACATAAAAGCAATCCGCATCTTCGATGAAGGCTACGGCATCATCGACGTCTATGTCGATTTCGCCGCGGCGATCGGCAAAGAGCGTTTGTATGAAGACAAGGTGCTGATCGCCCAGGTCCTGGCCCAGCTGCGCCGGACCGGCTACGTCGGCCCGGATTTCGGCCATGGCGACCTTGGTTTGCAAGATGACAAACTGATCGTGCTGGAAGCGCCGGAAGAATTCAACGACTTCGCGGCCAGCAAGGGCTGGAAGAATTTGGCCGACGAATTTGCCGACGAGCAGGACACAGAGTCAGACGACGCTCCCGGGCAAGCAGCATCAAACTCAAAACTGGATGCCCTGAA
>NZ_JAQGLV010000057.1 GCF_028292705.1 Collimonas fungivorans
TGCCGCCCAACCTGTACCTGCGCGACTGGACCCAGCAGAACAGCAACTGGTTCGCCGCTGTCAAGACCGAGAAACGCATGATGTTCATCATCCTGACCCTGATCATCGCGGTGGCCGCCTTCAACCTGGTGTCGACCCTGGTGATGACGGTGACCGACAAGCAGGCCGACATTGCGATCCTGCGCACCCTGGGCGCATCACCGGGTTCGATCATGAAGATCTTCATGATCCAGGGCGCGCTGGTGGGTTTGATCGGCACCGCCATCGGCGTCGGCGCCGGGGTGCTGGTGGCCTTGAATATCGACGTCATCGTGCCGTTCATTGAGAACCTGCTGCATGTGCAGTTCCTGCCCAAGAGCGTGTACGTGATTACCGAATTGCCGTCAGACCTGCGCTGGCCGGATGTCTGGACCATCGGCGGGGTCGCCGTGGTGCTGGCTTTCCTGGTCACCCTGTATCCGAGCTGGTGGGCTGCCCGGGTGAAACCTGCTGAGGCATTGCGTTATGAATAATACAAACAATCCCGTTGTTCTTTCCTGCCGCAACCTGGGCAAGACCTTCACCCAGGGCAGTTATTCGGTCAAGGTCTTGAACGGCATCGATATCGATGTGACCAAGGGCGAGCAGGTCGCCATTGTCGGCGCTTCTGGCTCCGGCAAGTCGACCCTGCTGCATCTGCTGGGCGGCCTCGATACACCGACTGCGGGCAATGTCAGCCTGCTGGGCAAGGACTTTACGACGCTGGGCGAAAAGACGCGCGGCGACTTGCGCAACAACGCGCTCGGTTTTGTCTACCAGTTCCATCATCTGTTGCCGGAGTTCTCCGCGCTGGATAACGTCGCCATGCCGCTGATGATCCGGCGCCTCAAGCGCAGCGATGCGCAGCAGCAGGCGCGCGAGATCCTGGCGCGGGTCGGCCTGGCGGAGCGGGTGATCCATGTGCCGGGCGAATTGTCCGGCGGCGAACGCCAACGGGTGGCGCTGGCGCGGGCGCTGGTGACGCGGCCGGCCTGCGTGCTGGCCGACGAACCGACCGGCAACCTGGACCGGGCCACGGCGCAGATGACTTTCGACCTGATGCTGGAGCTGTCGCAGACCTTGGGCACGGCGTTCGTGATCGTGACCCACGACATCGAACTGGCGCGCCGCTGCGGGCGCATCCTGCGCTTGTCGGAGCGCGGGCTGGAGCCGTACCAGGACTAAGCGCTTGATGTGCAGGAAATCAGGGAGCCGGCGTCGCGAGATTGCCGGCTTCTTTGTTTTGCAGGCTGCCGAAGAACAGCGCGTACTGGCGCGTGAACTGGGCGCCGAAAAAGAAGATCTGCGCCGAATAGTAAATCCACAGCAGCAGCGCGATCACCGAGCCGGCCGCGCCATAGCTGGAGGCGACGCCGCTGTTGCCGAGGTAGATGCCGATCAGGTATTTGCCTAGCACGAACAGGGCGGCGGTGCCGATCGAGCCGATCCAGACATCGCGCCATGGCAATTTGACCTGTGGCAGCATCTTGTAGATCGAGGCGAACAGGCTGGCGATCACGGCGAACGAAAACAGCTGCGACAGCGGCGAGACAATCACCGTCACGCTGATCCACATGCCGCCCAGGTATTTGGCCAGCAGCGCCAGCGCCGCGCTGACCACCAGCGAGGTCAGCAGCAGGAAGGCCAGCACCAGTATCAGCCCGAACGACAGCAGCCGGGTGCGGATCAGGGCCATGAAGCCGGAGTGGCGGGTGATCGGCACGTACCAGATCTCGTCCAGGCTATCCTTCAGTTCCGAAAATACGGTGGTGGCCCCGACCAGCAGCACCGCCACCGCGATCATCGCCGCGATCGGCCCCGAGCGGTTGTTGTGGGCCGCCGCCAGCAGCAGCTGGATGGCGTCGGCGCCGGTCGAACCGATCAAGCCCGACAGCTGGCCGAAAATCTCGCCGCGCGCCGCCTGTTCGCCAAATACCGCGCCGGCAATCGCGATCACCAGGATCAGCATCGGCGCCATCGAGAACAGGGTGTAGAAGGCCAGGGCCGCGCCCTTGCTGCCGCAGCGCTGCTTGAACCATTCCTGCAGGGTGCCGGCCAGCATGGCCTGGATCCGTTGCCGCTCGGGGAATTTGATCATGCAGTCGCTTCCTTTAAAATTTACCGGCCAAAGCGGGAATGTTCATAACGCGGATCGGGGCCGTTTTCCAGCTTGCGCACAATGCCGCTGTCGTCGAAATACACGGTCATCTCCGAATTCCAGACGCCGGCTTCCTTGTAGGCGTAATTCCAGCCGTTCAGCTTGACCCGGTCGTAATAGACGGTTTCGAAAGGCTTGCCGATGGTGCGCAGGACATCGGCCTGGTTGAACTGGTTGACCTTGATGGTGGCGAATTTCTCCAGGGTCAATACTTGCTCATAGGAAATTAATTTGTGGTCAGGGCCGATTTTCGCCATATACGTCGCCTGGCCGTAGGGGCCGCGTGCGTATTCCCATAATACATCATTGCCGTCTTGATAAGTCCCGGTGGGTTTCCCCAGGCGCGCCAGCACTTGCGCTTCGGGTTCGCCGGGATTGACCGGCGGCGCCAGCAGCGAGGCGCAACCGCCGAGGCTCAGCAGCAAACCGGCCAGGAGAAGGGAAAAGGGTTGCTTCATGGCGATACTCCAAGATAAATTGTTATTGGTGCGACGCTAAGTATTTGAATCCGCAGGATTTTTGCTATATACTGCGCGTCTGGTCAAGTTTGACCGGATTTTCTAATTGTTTGTTCACGGTGCATAGGGTTACGTACTCTGTACACCGCTTGTGAAAGGTAAAGCATGACTATCGAAAAAACAGCCAAGGCCGCTATTATCACTGATAATGCGCGCGGTCAAAACGACACCGGCTCCCCGGAAGTGCAAGTTGCGCTGCTGACAGCCCGTATCAACGACCTGAACGGTCACTTCAAAGCCCACGCCAAGGATCACCATTCCCGCCGCGGCCTGATCATGATGGTTAACCGTCGTAAAAGCCTGCTGTCCTACCTCAAGGGTAAGGATCTGAACCGTTACCGCTCGCTGATCGAAAAACTCGGCTTGCGTAAGTAATAGTAAGTGCGCGACTCATCGTCGGCCGACGTTATTTTCTGCGACATCCTGTTTCGATATTTCGCGACGATGTCCTTGGTCCGTCGATAAGTTGAAAAAAAATGCCTGTATCAGTTCCTGATGCGGGCATTTTTGCTTGTGGCAGCAGTTTTTTCAAATTATCTGCACAAGTTTTATAAAGTTTAGAAGTTAGTTATAGGCAGGGAGATGGCACTTGCCGGTTATGCCGGCAATGTAGTCGTCTGTGGTGAGGTGAACGACAGCGCCTGAAAATCTGTCGGCAAAATGAAAGGATATATTGTGTTTAATAAAGTTACTAAGACATTCCAGTATGGTCAGCATCAGGTCACGCTGGAAACCGGCGAGATCGCTCGCCAAGCCTCCGGCGCGGTGCTGGTATCGATCGAAGATACCGTCGTGCTGGCTACCGTGGTGGCACGCAAAGATGCCAAGCCAGGTCAGGATTTTTTCCCATTGACCGTTGATTACGTTGAAAAGACATACGCTGCTGGCCGTATCCCAGGCGGTTTCTTCAAGCGCGAAGGCCGTCCTTCGGAAAAAGAAACCCTGACATCGCGCCTGATCGACCGCCCGATCCGCCCGCTGTTCCCAGAAGGTTACCTGAATGAAGTGCAAGTCATCATTCACGTGCTGTCGGTCAATCCAGAAATCGATCCTGACATCGCTGCAATGATCGGCGCTTCGGCTGCCCTGTCGGTTGCCGGCATTCCTTTCGCCGGCCCGGTCGGCGCTGCGCGCGTCGGTTATATCGACGGCCAGTACGTGCTGAACCCGACCACATCGCAGCTGGCCAAGTCGGCCATGGACCTGGTGGTTGCCGGTACCGAAACCGCAGTGCTGATGGTGGAATCGGAAGCCAAGCAATTGTCGGAAGAAATCATGCTGGGCGCGGTCGTGTTCGGCCACGAGCAATCGAAGGCAGTCATCAACGCTATCCACGAACTGGTGCGCGACGGCGGCAAGCCTGAAGTCGAATGGAGCCCGGCGCCCAAGAATGAAGCGCTGATCGCCCGCGTTGCACATTTCGGCGAAGCCAAGCTGCGTGAAGCCTACCAGACCAAAGACAAGCAAGCCCGCACCACCAAGCTGAAAGACGCTACCGCGGAAGTCAACGCGGCGCTGGCTGCCGAAGCTGCATCGATCGGCGGCACCGCACCTGATTCTTCGGAAGTCAGCGGCATCCTGTTTGACCTGGAAGCCAAGATCGTCCGTTCGCAGATCCTGGAAGGCGAGCCTCGCATCGACGGCCGCGATACCCGCACCGTACGTCCAATCTCGATCCGTACCGGCGTCCTGCCGCGTACCCACGGTTCGGCACTGTTCACCCGCGGCGAAACCCAAGCGCTGGTAGTCGCCACGCTGGGCACCGCACGCGACGAACAAAAGATCGACGCGCTGATGGGCGAGTATTCGGACCGCTTCATGCTGCATTACAACATGCCACCGTTCGCTACCGGCGAAACCGGCCGCGTTGGTACGCCAAAGCGCCGCGAAATCGGCCACGGCCGCCTGGCCAAGCGCGCACTGCAAGCAGCACTGCCGGCGCCGGAAGATTTCAGCTACTCGGTGCGCCTGGTATCGGAAATCACCGAATCCAACGGTTCGTCGTCGATGGCTTCGGTCTGCGGCGGCTGCCTGGCATTGATGGATGCCGGCGTGCCGATGCAGGCACACGTTGCCGGCATCGCCATGGGCCTGATCAAGGAAGGCAGCAAGTTCGCCGTCCTGACGGACATCCTGGGCGATGAAGATCACCTCGGCGACATGGACTTCAAGGTTGCCGGTACAGCTAACGGCATCACTGCCTTGCAGATGGATATCAAGATCCAGGGCATCACCAAGGAAATCATGCAGGTCGCATTGGCGCAAGCCAAAGAAGGCCGTATCCATATCCTCGGCAAGATGCAGGAAGCGGTTCCGCACGGTAAAACCGAGCTGTCCGATTTCGCGCCACGCCTGATCACAGTCAAGATCAATCCGGAAAAAATCCGCGACGTGATCGGCAAGGGCGGCGCAGTGATTCGCGCCCTGACGGAAGAAACCGGCACCCAGATCGATATCAGCGACGAAGGCGTCGTGACTATCGCTTCGGTGGATGCTGCTGCAGGCCAGGAAGCCAAGCGCCGCATCGAAGAACTGACGGCTTCGGTTGAAGTCGGCAAGGTCTACGAAGGCACAGTCCTGAAGCTGCTGGATTTCGGCGCGATCGTGCAGGTATTGCCGGGCAAAGACGGTCTGCTGCACATCAGCCAGATCGCCAATGAGCGCGTCAATGCAGTCGCCGACTACCTGAAAGAAGGCCAGCAAGTGCGCGTCAAGGTTCTCGAAACCGACGACCGCGGCCGTCTGAAACTGTCGATGAAGGCAGCCCAGGAAGGCGGCGAAGCTGCTCCGGCGGCAGCGCAGTAATTTCACGGTTAGCTGTGTGAAAAAACGCCCGGGATGCTGATGCATTCCGGGCGTTTTTACGTTTGCGCGATAAAACCGCGGCTGACAAGTTGCCTCGCTAAGATCCCCAGCCTTCGATATTGATGTAGTAGCGGGTTGATCGGCCGGCCCCTGCCTGGCGCAAGAGCTTCATTTGTTCCAGTTCGATGAGATCGCGCGAAGATGTGGCGCGTGAGGCGCCGGTGAGATTTTCGTACTTCTTTGTACTAATCCCGCCTTCAAAGCCGCCGGCCCCTGCATCCAATAGTGCATTGAGTACCTTGCGCTGGCGCGGAGCGAGTTCTTTGTCGCGGTGATCGAACCAGAATCTTGCCTTCACCAGCGACTCGTCTATTACCAGCGATGCCTGCTCGCAAGCGACTCTGACTTGCGCGACGAACCACACGACCCAGCTGGTCACGTCCACCGAACCATGTTGCGCCCGTTCCAGTTCGCGGTAGTAGTCTCCTCGTTCTTCTAGCAGTCGCTGAGAAATGCGAATCAGGCGGCTGGCTTCGCCGGTGTCGCGCGCCAGCACCAGATCGACAAGGACCCGGCCGACACGGCCATTGCCGTCTTCGAAAGGGTGAATGGTCTCGAACCAGAGATGGGCAAGTGCAGCCTGGGTAAGGCTCTCAGTTTCCACTTTGCGGTTGAACCACGCGAGTAGTCGTTCCATTTCAGCCGGTACCCGGATAGAAGGAGGCGCTTCGTAGTGAACGTTCTCGCTGCCCACGCGGCCGCTCACGATCTGCATCGGCTCGGCATGTTCGCGGTAAGCACCGACACGAATCTTGGTCATGCCGGAAAAACCGGTGGGGAACAGCGCTGCTTGCCAAGCCTGGAGGCGGTCATGGCTTAGCGGGGCGGAGGCGTTGCTGACAGCGTCATCCATGATGTCCAGCAGGCCGTCGATGTGCCGCGGCGCATTCTGACCTCCGCGGTCGGCGACGCCCAGTCTGCGGCCGACCGACGACCGGACAGCCTGCAGGTCCAGGCGCTCGCCTTCAATCGCGGCGGTTGAAACCGCTTCCTGGGCCCATGCTTCCGCGGCCAGTTCCTGGCGTTGCTCAAATCCGAGTGCAGCCAGCTTGCCTTCGATGACGCCCTGGGCGCGTCTTGCGAGAGCGATTTCGGCGCCAACCAGCGCAACGTCGTAACGCATGTTGGGCCAATCGGGGTCTTTCCAGATGAGATGAGGTGATTTCATTGGCTTATCGACTCAATGTATGAGTTGATTATAGCGCATAATCGACTCATTGCAAGACGTGGAAAACCGGTGAAAACGACTCATGCGGCCCCCAGCTGCTATGACGATCAAAAAAAAGCCGCCCGAGAACTACGTCTCGGACGGCTTTTTATTCAACAAGGCAGGATTTTAATCGAACACCGGCGATTCCACGCCCAGGATCTTGTGCAGCTTCGGCGACGTGGTGGTGTATTGCATGTGGATCTTCTTGTCCGGGAAGATGTAGGGCGCAGCGCCGAATGCGGCTAGCGCAGCTTCATGGAAGCCCGACAGGATCAGCTTTTTCTTGCCCGGATAGGTGTTGATGTCGCCCACCGCAAAGATGCCCGGCACATTGGTTTCGAACTTCTCGGTATCGACCACTCGCAGCTGCTTGCGCTCGATGTCCAGGCCCCATTCGGCGATAGGACCGAGTTTCGGCGACAGGCCGAAGAACACCAGCAAGGTATCCAATGGCAGGCGGCGGGTGACGCCGTCCGGGCCGGTGACCTTGATCTCGCTCAGCTTGCCGTCCTTGGTTTCATGGCCGGTGACCTGGCCGACCAGGAA
>NZ_JAQGLV010000082.1 GCF_028292705.1 Collimonas fungivorans
AAGCTGACCGCTGCGCCGAGCAGCGACAGCCAGCGCACCAGGGTTGGATTATCGTCGCGGCCTACTGCCAGGACCAGGATACCGAACGCGACCGGACACCAGATCGCGAGGCTGAGAAGAGGGAAAGTTGACATATTTGTTATTGATCTAACCTAACTGAGTTTGCTTCGCCAGCTTATTTGGCAAACGGAAACGGCATGAACCAAACCAGGAAACCCAGCACCCCGATAATCATCACGAATGCATAGTGATAGATGTATCCGGACTGCCAGAGACGGGTGATTTTCGAGAACCAGCTGACTGCCTTGGCGCTGCCGTTGACAATCAGGCCGTCGATCAGGCCACGGTCGCCGGCATTCCACAAGCCGCGGCCGAGCAGGCGGGCACCGCCGGCAAACACCACATCGTTGAACTTGTCCATATAGTATTTGTTGTCGAGCAGCGTGAAAATCGGACCGGCCTTCTGCTTGATCGCCGCCGGCAGGCGCGGGTTGACCATGTAGCAGTAGTACGCTGCCGCCACGCCGGCGATCGCCAGCCACAACGGCGCCGAGGCGAAGGCATGGCTGACCATGCTGACCGGGCCGTGGAATTCATGACGCAGTTCTTCCATGGCATGGTGCGCTTCGTTGACGAAAATCACGTCCTTGAAGAAGCTGCCGTACAACATCGGTTCGATCGCCAGGAAGCCGATGACGGCCGACGGGATCGCCAGCAGGATCAGCGGCAAGGTCACCACCCAAGGCGACTCCTGCGGTTTCTGGCCGGGAGCCAGGCCGTGGTGCTCGTGTTCATCTTCTTCATCGTGATGATCGTCATGGGCGCCATGTGCATCGTGTGCGGCGTGCGCATCATTGGCGGCATGTGCTGCGTGAGCGTCGTGGCCGTCATGGGCCTTGCCGAAGCGCTCTTCGCCATGGAACACCATGAAGTACATGCGGAACGAATAGAAAGCCGTGACAAACACGCTGGCCAGCACTGCAAAGTAGGCAAAACCGGAGCCGAACAGGGTCGATGCATGCGCCGCTTCGATGATGCTGTCCTTCGAATAGAAACCGGAGAAGAACGGCGTGCCGATCAGCGCCAGCGAACCGACCAGCGAAGTGATCCAGGTGATCGGCATGTATTTGCGCAGGCCGCCCATGTTGCGCATGTCCTGGTCGTGGTGCAGGCCGATGATGACCGAACCGGCGCCAAGGAACAGCAAGGCCTTGAAGAAAGCATGCGTCATCAGGTGGAATACCGCCACCGAGTAGGCCGATGCGCCCAGAGCCACGGTCATGTAGCCGAGCTGCGACAGGGTCGAGTAAGCCACCACGCGTTTGATGTCGGTCTGGATCACGCCCAGGAAACCCATGAACAAGGCGGTAATCGAACCGATGATCAGGATGAACGACAAGGCGGTGTCGGACAGTTCAAACAGCGGCGACATGCGGGTCACCATGAAGATGCCGGCGGTCACCATGGTGGCGGCATGGATCAGTGCGGAAATCGGGGTCGGGCCTTCCATCGAATCCGGCAGCCAGACGTGCAGCGGAAACTGCGCCGACTTGCCCATGGCGCCGATGAACAGGCAGATGCAGGCAACCGTCAGCAGCATCCAGTCGCTGCCCGGCAGCGTCAGTTGCGCCAGCATGCCTTTTTGCGCGAATACTTCGCTGTAGTTCATCGAACCAGAATACGCCAGCAGCAGGCCGATGCCGAGGATGAAGCCGAAGTCGCCGACACGGTTGACCAGGAACGCTTTCATGTTGGCGAAAATCGCGGTCGGACGGGTGTACCAGAAACCGATCAGCAGGTACGACACCAGGCCCACCGCTTCCCAGCCGAAGAACAGCTGCAGGAAGTTGTTGCTCATGACCAGCATCAGCATCGAGAACGTGAACAGGGAAATGTAGGCGAAGAAGCGGTTATAGCCCTCGTCGTCTTTCATGTAGCCGATGGTGTAGATATGCACCATCAGCGAGACAAAGGTCACCACGCACATCATCATGGCCGTCAGGCTGTCGACCAGGAAGCCGATTTCCAGCTTGACGCCGCCGACCGTCATCCAGGTGTACAAGGTGCCGTTGAAGCTGGCGCCGTCGATCACCGCCAGCAAGGTCTGCACGGATATGATCAGGGCGATCAGCACGCCCAGGATCGTGACCGTGTGCGAGGTCTTGCGACCGACCAGGTTGCCGAAGAATTTGGTGCCGAATAAGCCCGCGATCGCAGCGCCAGCCAGCGGCGCCAACGGTACGGCAAGAAGTAATTGTGGGTTAAGTTGCCCCGCCATGATGAACCTTATCTTTATTCGTTATTTGTTGTCTGCGTATTCCATGTGCCGGCAGCCAGGCCGCCGGCGCCATACCTCGTCAGCCTAGCCCTTCAGGCTGTCCAGATCTTCCACATTGATGGTGTCCAGGTTACGGAACAACGCCACCAGGATGGCCAAGCCAATTGCCGATTCGGCAGCTGCTACCGTGAGGATAAAGAAAACGAAAATCTGTCCTGCCGCATCGCCCAGGTAATACGAGAAGGCGATGAAATTCATGTTCACCGCCAGCAGCATCAGTTCGATTGCCATCAGCAATACGATCAGGTTCTTGCGGTTCAGGAAAATGCCGACGATGCCGATCGAAAACAGGATCGCGCCAAGGATCAGATAATGAGCGAGCGAAATTGCCATATTGCGTCCTTGTTATTTTTGTGGGGCCGCTGGTGCGGCCGGCGGAGTTGCAAGGGGCGCAGCAGGATTCGCGGGCGCGACCGGATCGACCTTGGCTTCCGACTTCATCTTCACGATGCGAACCCGGTCGGTGCTCTTGACCTTGACTGCAGCGGAAGGCGAGAAATACTTGGTGTCCTTGCGGCGGCGCAGCGTCAGGGCCACCGCGGCGACGATCGCCACCAGCAAGATGACGGCGGCGATTTCAAACGCGTACACATATTCCGTGTAAATCAGCTTGCCCAGCTCCTTGGTGTTGCCGATGTTGGCCGAGATGGCGGGAACGTCGGCTTCGGAACCCTGGAAACCGTGGAAGATGACCGCGGCCATTTCCAGCACGATGACCGTGCCGACGGTGGCCGCCAGCGGGAAGTAACCCCAGAATCCCTCTCGCATCTTGTCCAGGTTGATATCCAGCATCATCACCACGAACAGGAACAGCACCATCACCGCACCGACATACACCAGCACCAGCACGATGGACAGGAATTCGGCTTTCAGCAGCATCCAGATGCCGGCCGCGGAGAAAAACGACAATACCAGGAACAGCGCGGCGTGCACTGGATTGCGTGCGGTGATTACGCGCAAGGCGGCGATCACCAGCACCACCGAAAACGCGTAGAACAAGAAGGTCTTAAATTCCATAATGGCCCAAAAAATCGGCTAAAAAACGTCGGCTAAAAAAGCATCGCTAATCATCAAACACTAGCGTTGTTATCGGTATGCGGCATCTGCGGCGCGCGCCGCGGCAATCTCAGGTTCGTAGCGGTCGCCCACGGCCAGCAGCATTTCCTTGGTGTAGTACAGGTCGCCGCGCTTTTCACCGTGGTATTCCAGGATATGGGTCTCGACGATCGAATCGACCGGGCAAGACTCTTCGCAGAAACCGCAGAAAATGCATTTGGTCAGGTCGATGTCGTAGCGCGTGGTGCGGCGCGAACCGTCGGCGCGCTGTTCGGACTCGATGGTGATCGCCATCGCCGGGCAAACCGCTTCACACAGTTTGCAGGCGATGCAGCGCTCTTCGCCGTTCGGGTAGCGGCGCAGCGCGTGCAGGCCGCGGAAACGCGGCGATTGCGGCGTCTTCTCTTCCGGGAACAGCACGGTAATCTTGCGCGCAAACAGGTAGCGGCCAGTCAGCCGCAACCCTTTGAGCAACTCCAGCAGCATCAGACTGCCGAAAAAATCCTTGATGGCTTCCATTTTCACTAACCTTCCATTACTTCCAGATATTCCATGGACTTTGAATCCAGGCAGCGACAATCACCAGGTAGGCGAGAATCAAGGGGATGAATACTTTCCAGCCGAGACGCATGATCTGGTCATAGCGATAACGCGGGAACGATGCACGCACCCAGATAAACACCGACAGCATGAAGAAGGTCTTGGCGCCGAGCCAGATCCAGCCCGGGATCCAGTCCAGTATCGCCAGCGGCGAGGCCCAGCCGCCCATGAACAGTAGCGTGGTCAGGATGGAGACCAGGATCATGTTGGCGTATTCGGCCAGGAAGAACATCGCGAACGACATGCCCGAGTACTCGATCATGTGGCCGGCCACGATTTCCGATTCACCTTCCACCACGTCGAACGGGTGACGGTTGGTTTCGGCAATGCCCGAGATGAAATAAATCAGGAACACCGGCAGCAGCGACAGCCAGTTCCACGACAGGAAAGCGGCGCCGTGATCGTAGAAATAGCCCTTGCTTTGCGCCATCACGATATCGGTCAGGTTCAGGCTGCCGGACACCATCAGCACGATCACCAGGGCGAAGCCCATCGAAATTTCGTAGGACACCATCTGCGCCGAAGCGCGCATCGCGCCGAGGAAGGCATACTTGGAATTGGAAGCCCAGCCGGCGATGATCACGCCGTAGACTTCCATCGAAGTGATCGCCATCACGAACAGCAGGCCGGCGTTGACGTTGGCCAGCACGGTTTCCGGACCGAACGGCACCACTGCCCAGGCGGCCAGCGCCGGCATGATAGTCATGATCGGTGCGATGAAGAACAGGACCTTGTTGGCGCGCGCCGGCAAGGTGACTTCCTTCAGCAGCAGCTTGAGGGCATCGGCGATCGGCTGCAGCAAACCGGCCGGACCGACCCGGTTAGGGCCGAGGCGGATATGCATCCAGCCGATCAGCTTGCGTTCCCAGTAAGTCATATACGCCACGCACAGCAGCAGCGGCACGACTACGACGATGATCTTGATCAGGTTCCAGATCAGCGGCCAGATGAAGCCGAACCAGTCGGCGCCGGTGGCATTGATGGCGGCGATGAAATGATCCATCATGCTTTCTCCACTACGATAGAACCGAACATTGCGCCCAGTGCCGCGGTCGAGGCATGCGAAGCTGCGACGCGCACCACGTTTTCCGGCAGCGCAGGATCAATCGCCGCTGCCAGCGCGGCAGTACCCTGCCCTTGTTTAAGATTGACGCGGTCGCCGGCGGCGATGCCCAGTTTTGCCGCCAGCGCAGCCGACAGCCATGCTTGCGGCGCCTGGCCGTCCACGGTCTCTTGCAGCGAAGCCGCGCGGCGCACTACGGCGTCGCCAAAATAAATAGGCACGTCGGCAATGCGTTCCAGCACGCCATCAGCGGTTTGGGCCACGGCTTGCGGCTGCAGGTCGCTGATATTGTTCAGGCGTGCTGCCAGGTTGGCGGCGGCAACTTCGCCGGTGCCCAGCACTTCATCGCGAATCGCTTCCGAAGTGTCGTAGTCGAAACCAGGCAAGCCCAGCAGGTTGCCCAGCACGCGCAGCACTTTCCATGCCGGACGGGCATCGCCCATTGGCCGGACGGTGCCGTTGAAGCTTTGCGCGCGGCCTTCGCAGTTGACGAAAGTGCCGGAAGTTTCGGTGAACGGCGCGATCGGCAGCAGGACGTCGGAGTATTCAGCGCCGTGCTTGTAAGCCGACAAGGTCACAACCATCTCGGCTTGCTTCAGCGCTGCAACTGCAGTTTGCGGATCGAAACTGTCCAGTTCCGGCTCGGCGTTCAACAACACATAAGCCTTGTGCGGCTGTGCAAAAATCTGTTGTGCATTGCGGCCCTTGCCTGCGGCAGGCAAGGCATTCGCCCAGTAGCCGCCGACGGTGTTGCCGGCTTCGGTCAGGTAACCGAACTTGGCGTCGGTCTGCTGTGCAATCCATTGCGCCACTGCGTGCAGTTGCGAAGCTTGCGGATGCTGTGCGGCGGCGTTGCCCAGCAATACTGCCTTGGATTCGCCGGACAACAGGCTGACGGCGGTCTGCTTGGCTTCCGCCGAGGCCTCGACATTCTCGAAACCGGCAGGAACCGCAACGCTCTTGGCTTGCGCCACGGCGACAGCTACCTGGCCCAAGGCCGACAGCCAGGCCGACGGCGCCACGATCATCTTGTTGGCGACCGGCATCAGCAGGTCGTCGTCGGTGGCGTGCAGGATGCTCAGCTTGGCGCCGCGCTTGATGCCCAGGCGCACTCGGGCCGACAGCAGCGGATGGTCCTTGCGCAGGAACGAGCCGATGATGAAGGTACGGTCGAGCTGTGCGAATTCGTTGATCGACATGCCCAGCCATGGCATCACCTTGCCATCCAGCGCGAAGTCGGACTGGCGCAGGCGGAAATCGATGTTTTCCGAACCCAGGCCGCGCGCCACTTTTTGCAGCAGCGACAATTCTTCCAGCGTCGAATACGGGGTGCCGACAGCGGCGATGGCGTCAGCGCCATGTTCGTGGCGGATATTGCGCAGGCCGTGCGCCACATATTCCAGCGCGGTCTGCCATTCGACTTCCTGCCACTTGCCGTCTTGCTTGAGCATGGGCTTGGTCAGGCGCTCGGCGCTGTTCAGGCCTTCATAAGCGAAGCGGTCCTTGTCCGACAGCCAGCATTCGTTGACGTCGTTGTTTTCCAGCGGCAGCACGCGCATCACCTTGCCGGACTTGACTTGCACCACCAGGTTGGCGCCCAGGCCGTCATGCGGGCTGACCGACTTGCGGCGCGACAATTCCCAGGTGCGGGCGCTGTAGCGGAACGGCTTGGATGTCAAGGCGCCGACCGGGCACAGGTCGATCATGTTGCCCGACAGTTCGGAGTTGACGGTCTTGCCGACAAAAGTAGTGATCTCGGAATGTTCACCGCGGCCGACCATGCCGAATTCCATCACGCCGGCGATTTCCTGGCCGAAGCGGACGCAGCGGGTGCATTGGATGCAACGGCTCATTTCCTGCATGGAGATCAGCGGACCGGCGTCTTTCGGCGCCACTACACGCTTCTCTTCTTCGTAGCGGGACGACGATTTGCCGTAGCCGACCGCCAGATCCTGCAGCTGGCATTCGCCGCCCTGGTCGCAGATCGGGCAATCCAGCGGGTGATTGATCAGCAGGAATTCCATCACGCTCTTTTGCGCAGTGGTGGCTTTTTCGCTGGCGGTGCGCACGATCATGCCGGCGGTCACCGGTGTGGCGCAGGCAGGCAGAGCCTTCGGCGCCTTTTCCACCTCGACCAGGCACATGCGGCAGTTGGCCGCGATGGAGAGTTTTTTGTGATAGCAGAAGTGCGGAATGTAAGTGCCAATCTTGTTGGCAGCATCCATTACCATGCTGCCCTCTTGGACTTCCACTTTCTTGCCGTCTATTTCGATTTCAACCATGGCTTTTGCTTTTCTTGCCTAAGTGTTTTGCACGCTGCTTGCGCAGGCTTAAACGTATGCCGGCACCAAGCAATGCTTATGCTCGATGTGATATTCAAATTCTTCGCGATAATTCTTCAGGAACCCGCGCACCGGCATCGCTGCCGCATCGCCGAGCGCACAGATGGTGCGGCCCATGATGTTGCCCGCTACCGTGTCCAGCAGATCCATGTCTTCCGGACGGCCGTGGCCGGTTTCAATCCGGTGCACCAGGCGGTACAGCCAGCCCGTGCCTTCACGGCATGGCGTGCACTGACCGCAGGATTCCTCGAAATAGAAGTACGACAGGCGCAGCAGCGATTTCACCATGCAGCGCGTTTCGTCCATCACGATCACTGCGCCCGAACCCAGCATCGAGCCGGCCTTGGCGATCGAATCGTAATCGAGGTCGGTGTCCATCATGACGTCGCCCTTGATCACCGGCGCCGACGAGCCGCCAGGGATCACGGCCTTGATCTTCTTGCCGCCGCGCATGCCGCCGGCCAGCTCCATCAGCTTGGCGAACGGCGTGCCCAGCGGCACTTCGTAATTGCCCGGCTTTTCGACGTCGCCCGAGATCGAGAAGATCTTGGTGCCGCCGTTGTTCGGCTTGCCGAGTTCCAGGTAGGCTGCGCCGCCCATGTTCAGCAGGAAAGGCACGGCCGCAAAGGTTTCGGTGTTGTTGATCGTGGTCGGCTTGCCGTACAGGCCGAAGCTGGCCGGGAACGGCGGCTTGAAGCGCGGCTGACCCTTCTTGCCTTCCAGCGATTCCAGCAAGGCGGTTTCTTCGCCGCAAATGTAGGCGCCGTAGCCGTGGAATGCATGCAGCTGGAAGTTGAATTCGCTGCCGAAAATCTTGTCGCCCAGGGCGCCTGCGGCACGCGCCTCGTCCAGCGCTTCTTCGAAGCGCTCGTAGCCGGACCAGATTTCGCCGTGGATGTAGTTGTAGCCGACCGAAATGCCCATGGCGTAAGCGCCGATGGCCATGCCTTCAATCAGCGAATGCGGATTGTAGCGGATGATGTCGCGATCCTTGAATGTGCCAGGCTCGCCTTCGTCGGTATTGCAGACCAGGTATTTTTGTCCCGGGAACTGGCGCGGCATGAAGCTCCACTTCAGGCCGGTCGGGAAACCGGCGCCGCCGCGGCCGCGCAGCGAACCGGCTTTCAGTTCAGCGATGACTTGTTCCGGGGTGATGCCTTCGGAGAGGATGCGCTTGAGGGCGGTATAGCCGCCGCGCTTGACGTAATCGGCGTAGTGCCAGTTGTCGCCGTCCAGGTTGGCCAGGATCAGCGGATTGATATGACGGTTGTGCAGGCTGGTCATTTTGGGGCTACCTCACTGAGTTCCTGGAGCAAGCCGTCAATCTTTTCGTTCGACATCCAGCTACACATGCGTTTGTTATTCACCAGCAGCACCGGCGCATCGCCGCAGGCGCCCATGCATTCGCCTTCAACCAGCGTGAACTGGCCATCGGCCGTGGTTTCGCGGAAATCGATGCCGAGCTTGTGCTTCAGATGCTCCGCCGCCCGGTCGCCGCCGGACAGCTGGCATGGCAGGTTGGTGCAGATACTGATCTTGTGCTTGCCGACCGGCTTGGTGTTGTACATATTGTAAAAGGTCGCGACTTCCTGCACCGCGATGGCCGGCATGCCCAGGTAGTCTGCGACATCCTGCATGGTTTCCGGCGCCAGCCAGCCTTTTTCATCCTGCGCAATCGCCAGTGCGGCCATCACCGCCGACTGTTTCTGGTCGGCGGGGAATTTCGCTACTTCGCGATCGATCTTTTTGTATGTATCTTGACTTAACAACATGTCGTTGGCCATTCGTGCGCGGTGTTTTGCGCTAGTAGTTAATTGGTAATAACTGCGTGGTAATAACTGCGTAGCAACAGCAGACTACTTAACGGTCAATCTCGCCGAACACGATATCCTGCGTGCCGATGATGGTAACGGCATCGGCGATCATGTGGCCTTTGGCCATTTCGTTCAAACCTTGCAGATGCGGGAAACCAGGTGCACGGATTTTCAGGCGGTAAGGCTTGTTGGCGCCATCGGAGACGATGTAGACGCCGAATTCGCCCTTCGGATGCTCGACGGCGGCATACGCTTCGCCCGGCGGCACATGGAAACCTTCAGTGAAGAGCTTGAAGTGATGGATCAGCTCTTCCATGTTCGATTTCATGTCGATCCGCGACGATGGCGCAACCTTGTGGTTGGTCGTCATCACAGGACCGCCGTTATTGCGCAGCCATTCTACGCATTGCTTGATGATCCGGTTGGACTGGCGCATTTCTTCCACCCGCACCAGGTAACGGTCGTAGCAGTCACCGTTCTTGCCGACCGGGATGTCGAAGTCCAGCAAGTCGTACACTTCGTACGGCTGCTTCTTGCGCAAATCCCATTCAACGCCTGAACCGCGCAGCATCGCGCCGGTGAAGCCCATCGCCTTGGCGCGCTCAGGCGACACCACGCCGATGCCGACCAGGCGCTGTTTCCAGATACGGTTGTCGGTCAGCAGCGTCTCGTATTCATCCACGTATTTCGGGAAGCGCACGGTGAAATCTTCGATGAAGTCCAGCAGCGAACCCTGGCGGTTTTCATTCAGGGCGCTGATGGCCTTGGCATTGCGCACCAGCGACGCCTTGTGCTGCGGCATGGTGTCCGGCAGGTCGCGGTAAACGCCGCCCGGACGGTAATAAGCGGCATGCATGCGAGCGCCGGACACGGCTTCGTAGCAATCCATCAAATCTTCGCGCTCGCGGAATGCGTACAGCAGCACCGCCATCGCACCGACGTCCAGCGCATGCGCGCCGATCCACATCAGGTGGTTCAGCAGGCGTGTGATTTCGTCGAACATGACGCGGATGTACTGCGCGCGCAGCGGCACTTCCAGGCCCAGCAGGCGCTCGATCGCCATCACGTAGCCGTGCTCGTTGCACATCATCGACACGTAGTCGAGGCGGTCCATGTAGGGTACGGATTGCAGGTAGGTTTTCTGTTCCGCCAGCTTTTCGGTGCCGCGATGCAGCAGGCCGATATGCGGGTCGGCACGCTGGATCACTTCACCGTCGAGCTCCAGCACCAGGCGCAAAACGCCGTGCGCGGCCGGATGCTGCGGGCCGAAGTTCAGCGTGTAGTTCTTGATTTCTGCCATTATTTGGTCCCGTAATGTTCTTCACGAATCACCCGCGGCGTGATTTCGCGCGGATCGATCGTTACGGGTTGATAAATTACGCGCTTCTGCTCAGCGTCGTAGCGCATCTCGACATAACCCGACACCGGGAAATCCTTGCGGAAAGGATGGCCGATGAAACCATAGTCGGTCAGGATGCGGCGCAAGTCGTTGTGGCCTTCGAACAGGATGCCGAAAAAGTCGAACGCCTCGCGCTCGTACCAGTTGGCCGAGGACCAGATGTCGGTCAGCGAAGCCAGCAGCGGCATCTCGTCGTCCGGCGCGAACACGCGCACCCGCAGGCGCCAGTTGTGCTCTATCGACAGCAGGTGGGAAACCGCCGCAAAACGGGCGCCGTCCCAGGCGCCGTCGCCATAGGTTGAATAGTCGACGCCGCAGAGGTCGATCAGTTCTTCAAAACGGGTATCGGCGTGATCGCGCAGCACGCGCATCGCCGACAGGTAATTCGAAGCCTTGACCACGATTGTGATCTCGCCGAAGGCCACGGTCAGACTTTGCAGGTCGTCGCCAAGCGCATTGCGCACGGCGGCTTCCAGGGTTTCCAGTTTGGTCGTCATGGTGCTCTCTTAGCGCGCAATCGTATTGGTGCGGCGAATCTTGTTTTGCAGCTGGATGATGCCGTACAGCAGCGCTTCCGCAGTCGGCGGGCAGCCAGGCACGTAAATGTCGACCGGCACGATGCGGTCGCAGCCGCGCACCACCGAATACGAGTAGTGATAGTAGCCGCCGCCGTTGGCGCAGGAGCCCATGGAAATCACCCAGCGCGGCTCCGGCATCTGGTCGTACACCTTGCGCAAGGCCGGCGCCATCTTGTTGCACAGCGTGCCCGCCACGATCATCACGTCGGACTGACGCGGCGACGGCCGGAAGATTACACCAAAACGGTCCATGTCGTAGCGCGAGGCGCCGGCATGCATCATTTCGACGGCACAGCAGGCCAGGCCGAACGTCATCGGCCAGAGCGAACCGGTGCGGGTCCAGTTGATCAGTTTGTCAGCAGTAGTGGTGACAAAGCCTTCGTTCAATACACCTTCAATAGACATGGCTTACTCCCAATCCAGAGCGCCGCGTTTCCAGATGTACCAGAAGCCCACCGCGAATTCGGCGATAAACACCATCATCGTGATAAAGCCCTGCCAACCGAGGTCGCGCATGGCAACCCCCCACGGGAAGAAAAATGCGGTTTCCAGATCGAACAAAATGAACAAAATGGCGACAAGGTAATAACGCACATCGAATTTCATGCGCGCGTCTTCGAATGCCTCAAAACCGCATTCGTATGGAGAAGTTTTTTGGGAGTCGGGCCGATGCGGCCCAAGTACACGACCAAGCACTTGCGGGGCAATGCCAACCGCGATACCGATCAGAATAAACAGCAGGACGGGAAAATAATTTTCGAGGTTCACGATTTTGCGCCAGTAGTTTGAACAGTCGAGACTACGAGAGAATTACTCCCTCGCAGCCCCTTTGCAGAATGATTTGCCGGTTTGAATGATCAAACCTGACGCCCCCAATCCGGCAAACCACGCCACAAGTTCCTCGACAAAAAGCCAGCGCAGGGGCAACCGTTGCTGGCCTCATATTCTTTGGTGCCGACGGCGAGACTCGAACTCGCACAGCTTTCGCCACTACCCCCTCAAGATAGCGTGTCTACCAATTTCACCACGTCGGCATAAGCGCGTATTTTAACCTGATTTGGTACTTTTGTTCAATGCACAATCGGATTAAAAGTCAGCAATTTCACTGTGAGACTAGTCTTACTTTGGAATTTGATTCGACTGCGCGCTGCCGGTCGACGGTGCCGGCACGGAAGCTGCCGCGCTAGCCGATCCGGAGGCTGCCGCAGAAGCTGCCGCCGGCGCCGCCGATGTGTCCGGAATTGCTGCTGCAGGCGACGGCGCCGCTGCTGGGGCCGAAGCCGCAGGCAGATTTTCCATCACGCCGCCGGTAACCGCCGAACGATGATTCCCCAGGTACACCAATGCCAATGTCGCGATAAAGAAAAGCGCTGCCGCCGCGCCGGTCGATTTCGACAGGAAATTCGAAGAGCCGGTAGCGCCAAACAGGCTGCCGGAAGCGCCGGAGCCGAAAGCCGCGCCCATGTCGGCGCCCTTGCCATGCTGCAGCAGCACCAGGCCGATGATCGTCAACGCCGACAACACCTGAACGATGACAATGATGTTAAATACTGTGTTCATTTAATAGATTTCCAAGGAGAGTTAATGCTTTATTTTTACTAAATCCGGACTATCGAACTACCGGGCTGCAGCGACAATCGCCAGAAAATCAACCGCCTTCAACGCTGCGCCGCCAATCAGGCCACCGTCTATGTCTGGCATGGCCAGCAATTCGGCAGCGTTGTCAGGCTTCATGCTGCCGCCATACAAAATCTTTACTTCGACTGCCGCCGCGGGATTCTTCCCTGCCAGCATGGCGCGCAAGGCCAGATGCACATCTTGCGCCATCTGCGGCGTCGCCGTCTTGCCGGTGCCGATCGCCCATACCGGCTCATACGCCACCACGATCCGGGCCAGCTCGGCTGCATCCAGTACATCCAGCACCGCCGCCAGCTGCCGCCCTACTACCGCATCGGTCTGGCCGGCTTCACGCTCGACCAGGGTTTCGCCGACGCAGACGATAGGCGTCACACCCGCCTGCAAGGCACGCAGCGCCTTTTGCGCCACCAATCCGTCGCTTTCCGCGTGATAAGCGCGCCGCTCGGAATGGCCGACGATAACGTAGCGGCACGCAAAATCCTGCAACATGCTGACCGCGACTTCGCCGGTATAAGCGCCGGCGGCGTGCGCGGAAACGTCTTGTCCGCCCCAGGCAATTGCCGATCCGGCAAGCTCGGCCTGGCATTGCGCGAAATACGGAGCCGGTGCGCAGATAGCGATATCGCAAGCCGCAACTCCAAGCCCAGCCTTGATTTCCGCCAGTAATGCAGCATTGGCAACCAGACTGCCATTCATTTTCCAGTTACCGGCTACAAGTTTACGACGCATATTTACCGAGGCCCAAGTTTTCAATAACCCGGCATTCTAACGCTTCGCAGGGAAGGCGGTCAAACCGGCAGGAAATATATGGCATGTGATTCAGCGGCGGCCGCAGCTGCTTTTGCCTGGCCGGGCTCAGGAAAATGGTTTCGCAGCAGCAATACTGCGCGCAAAAAGTTCCATATCGACATTACCGCCGCTGACTATCACCCCTACTTTTTCTCCCGCGAACGGCAACACCCTGTGCAGCACCGCGGCGGCAGCCAGGCAGCCCGCCGGCTCGACCACGATCTTCATGCGCTCGGCAAAGAAGCGCATCTGGGTCCTCAGCTGGTCGTCGCTGACGGTAACGATGTCTTTTACATACGCCTGCAAGATAGGCAGCACCAGCTTGCCGACATGCTGCGTCTGGGCGCCGTCGGCAATCGTGTCCGGCACCGGGATATGCACGATATTGCCTGTTCGCAACGATTGCTGCGCATCGTTGCCCGCCTCCGGCTCGACGCCGATGACGATGCAGCCTGGCGACAATTGCGCCGCGGCGATAGCGCAACCGGACAGCAAACCGCCGCCGCCGGTGCATACGAACAGGTAATCGAGCGGCCCTACTGCATCGAACAGCTCCTTCGCCGCCGTGCCCTGGCCGGCAATCACGTCCGCATGATCGTATGCGGGGATCACGGCGCAACCGCGCTCGGCCGACAGTTGCGCGGCGATCACCTCGCGGTCTTCGCGCTCGCGGTCGTACAGGATGATTTCGGCGCCGTATTCACGCGTCGCCGCCAGCTTCATCGCCGGCGCGCTGCTTGGCATGACGATGGTTGCGTGCACGCCCAGCATGCGCGCCGCCAGCGCCATGCCTTGCGCATGGTTGCCGGATGAAAACGCCACCACGCCCTGCTGCTTCTGCTCTTCGCTGAGGCAGCTGATGGCGTTATAGGCGCCGCGGAACTTGAAAGCGCCGACCCGCTGGAAATTTTCGCACTTGAAGAACACGCTGGCGTCGGCGTGATGGTCGGCCTGGCTGGAAGTCAGCACCGGCGTCTTGTAGGCGATGCCCTCAAGGCGTTTGGCCGCAGCGGCGATATGCTGGTAAGTGACAGCCAATTCAGCAAGTTCATCAGCAAATTCGGTTGCAGCCATTTTTCTTCCTTAGTAGTTAATCCGAGTCAGACAGCCATGCCGTATCGAAGCAGTTATTCCGCCAGGCGGCGCCGGAACATCCAGCGTCCGCTATCGGAATCCTGTGGAATATAGCAGTAGCCGTCGAGGTCAAAATCCTTCAGCTTTTCTGCATCGCGGATCTTGTTCAGCGCCGCGTAGCGCGCCATCAGTCCGCGCGCCCGCTTGGCGTAGAAGGAAATGATCTTGTACTTGCCGTTTTTCCAATCCTCGAATACCGGGGTGACGATGCTGGCGGCCAGCACCTTCGGCCGCACCACTTTGAAATACTCTTCCGACGCCAGGTTCACCAGCGTGTCGGATTTTTGCTGGCTGAGCTGCTGGTTCAAGGCCTGGGTCACGGTGTCGCCCCAGAACGCATAAAGATTCTTGCCGCGCGGGTTGGCCAGGCTGGTGCCCATCTCCAGCCGGTACGGCTGCATCCGGTCCAGCGGCCGCAATACGCCGTACAAGCCGGACAGGATCCGGATCCGGCTCTGCGCATAGGTCAGCTGCGCTGCATTCAGCGAGGCTGCATCCAGGCCCTCGTAGACGTCGCCGTTGAAAGCCATGATCGCCTGCTTCGAATTGGCGCTGGTGAATTTCTTCGACCACGACGCGAAACGCGCGGTATTGAGCTGCGCCAGCGGATCGGAGATTTTCATCATGCTGCCGACCTGGGCCGGCGACAGCTGGCGCAGGACGCCGATCAGCTCGGCCGAATGGCTGATGAAATCCGGCGTGGTGTGTGTTTCGGTAGTGCTGGGAGTGCTGTAATCGAGGGATTTTGCGGGCGACAAAACAATCAGCATGTGAACGTATCCAAATAAACCTGAGAATGTCCACAATGATACCGAAACAAACATAACGCCGCTTGCCGCCGGCGCTTAACCGAAAGCACCTCGCTGCAGATCCCGCTCGAATTCGGTTACCCAGCTGGAGCCGTCGCCGATCGGATATTGTTTCTTGTGTCCATTCGATTTCCTGCTCACCGTGACAAAACCGGTCAGCCCGAATATTTCATCGGTTTTGGGGTCGGTGGTATCGACCTGATGCAATTCGAAGTCGTCCGCAGCCAGATGCCGCACCTGCAAGATCGCGTGGAAATCATCCATTTCATCCTGCTCAATCAGCTTCATTGCCGCCTCCTGAAGTGACATTGCGAACTGCCACCATAGCACGCTGGCGCCTGCCGTGCATCCCGGCAAGGCGATACTAAAATTGACAGGCAAACAATTTGGTCAGCGAACCGTCGCCCCTCATCTCCAGCAATGTTTCGAATTTCAAGCCTATCTTTTCCAGCAGCCGGATCGACTGGTGGTTGTCCGGCGCGGTGATCGCCACTATCCGCTGCAGGCCGCAGGTTTGGTTGCCGAACGCCAGCACCGCCGACGCTGCTTCGTAAGCGTAGCCCTTGCCCCAGAATTCCGGCACAAAGGCATAACCGATGTCGACGTCCGGCAGGGTCTCGCGTTTGATCAGGCCGCACATGCCGATCGGCGTGGCGCTGTCCTTCAGCTCCACCATGTAGAAACCGAAACCGTGGCTCTCATACATCGCCATCGGTCCGCTCAGCAGCGCGGCGCGCGCCGCTTCCACGCTGCGTATGCCCTTGTCGCCGATGAACTGCAGCCATGAAGGCTCGTTCACCAGGCGCAGGTAAAACCCGGCGTCGTCTGTAGTCAACTTGCGCAAAACCAGCCGCTCTGTAGCAAGAACTGTCATCGATTTTCCTTGGAATCAGGCATTTCCCTGTAGGATCGCAGCATAAGCAATGCCTTGAAGCTTGTCCAGACGACGCCATGAACGCAACCCGAAAAACCGTCCTGATCGCCCTCCCCAACCTGGATTTCGATCCGAGCGAAGTCGCAGTCCCGTGGCGCATCCTGACCTCGCACGGGCACAAGGTAGTGTTCGCCACGCCCGACGGCAAGGCGGCTACAGCCGATCCGCTGATGCTGTCCGGCGAAGGCCTGGATGCCTGGGGCTGGATACCGCTGCTCAGGAAAATCAGATTGCTGGGACTGGCGTTGCGCGCCAACGCCGCGGCGCGCGCCGATTATGCCGCGCTGGAAGGCGATAGCGCGTTCCAGGCGCCGCTGGCCTACGCCGCGCTGGATGTCGCCGGCTACGACGGCCTGCTGCTGCCCGGGGGCCACCGTGTGCGCGGCATGCTGGCTTACCTGGAAAGCCAGCCGCTGCAGGATTTTACCGGCGCCTTCTTCGATAGCGGCAAGCCGGTGGCCGCGATCTGCCATGGTGTGGTGCTGGCCGCCCGCAGCCGCTCGCCGCGTAGCGGAAAATCCGTCCTGCATGGCCGCAAGACCACCGCGCTGACATGGAAGCTGGAACGCAGCGCCTGGAGTTTGATGAAATTCTGCGGCCGCTTCTGGGACCCGGCTTACTACCGCACCTATGGCGAACAGGAAGGCGAAGCCGCCGGTTATCGCGGAGTCCAGGCCGAAGTGACGCGAGCGCTGGCGCAGCCGGCCGACTTCATCGATGTCGCCGCCGGTGCGCCGGATCATTTTCGCAAAAGCAGCGGCCTGTTCCGCGACAGCGCCGGCGACAGCCGCCCGGCTTTTATAGTGCAAGACGGCAATTACGTCTCAGCCCGCTGGCCGGGCGACGTGCACCGCTTCGCCACCGCTTTCTCGCGCCTGCTGGAAGATGGCTTGCCGGCCCGCGAGCCGGGGTAAAATGCGCGCTATCGTTTGATGGAAACCCGCATGAACTCTGATCAACCCGCAGACTTGCCAACGCCGGCCCAGGCCAGCCAGCCCAAACCCCGCATCGTAATCGACACCAACGTCTGCCTCGACCTGTTTGTCTTTCGCGACCCGCGCTGGGCCGGCTTGATGGCCGCCTTGCAAAGCGGAGCAGTCGAAGCCGTGACCCGCGCCGACTGCCGCCAGGAATGGCAAATGGTGTTGCATTATTCGCATCTGCCCGTCACCGACCACACCCGGCCGGCCTGCAACGCCGAATTCGACGCCTTGATCACCTGCCTGGAGGCCGAGGCGCTGAGCCCGCGTCCCGGCGTCCGCCTGCCCATCTGCACCGACCGCGACGACCAGAAATTCCTGGAGCTGGCGCTGGGCGCCCACGCCACCACCCTGATCACCAAGGACAAAGCCTTGTTGAAACTGGCGCGCAAGACCGCCAAGGCCGGGCTTTTTGCGATCGTCGCGCCGCAAGCATGGAATCCGGCCGGCACCTAGGAGCCAGGAATACGCGCAACCCTGTGCAGTCTCGGACAAAACGCTAAAATGCGAAATCCAGACACTAGATTGACAGCAGATGAACCGCGATTTGAGAATTCCCGATAGCGCAGCCGGCGCAGACTCCAAGCTCACACAGCTTCAATCCAGGCTGCCCAAAGTCGGCACCACCATTTTCACGGTGATGTCGACCCTGGCCAGTGAAAAATCCGCGGTCAACCTGGGGCAAGGCTTCCCCGATTTCAACTGCGATCCGGCGCTGGTCGACGCTGTCGGCGACGCCATGAAAAACGGCTTCAACCAGTATCCGCCGATGCCCGGCGTGCCGGCCTTGCGCCAGGCCATCGCCGCCAAGATCGAAAAAATCTACGGCCACAGCTACGATCCGGCCACCGAAATCACCGTCACCGCCGGCGCCACCCAGGGCTTGCTGACCGCCATCATGTGCGCGGTCCATCCGGGCGATGAAGTGATCGTGATTGAACCGGCCTACGACAGCTACGTGCCGTCGATCGAACTGGCCGGCGGCAAGCCGGTGCTGGTGCAGATGACGTTGGGCGCGGACGGATACCAGGTGCCCTGGGACCGGATTGCCGCGGCAGTCAGCCCGCGCACCCGCATGATCATGATCAACTCGCCGCACAACCCGACCGGCAGCGTGCTGAAGCCGGCCGACATCGAAGCGCTCAAGGATATCGTGCGCGGCACCGAGATCCTGATCCTGTCGGACGAAGTCTACGAACACATGGTGTTCGACGGCGCCCGCCACGAATCTGTCTGCCGCGATCAGGAACTGGCGGCGCGCGCCTTTGTCGTTTCCAGCTTCGGCAAGACTTACCATGTCACCGGCTGGAAAATCGGCTACGTGGCCGCGCCGGCGATGCTGTCCGCGGAATTCCGCAAGGTCCACCAATACAATATCTTCACCGTCAATACGCCGGTGCAGCACGGGATCGCGCAGTACATGCAGAATCCCGCACCCTATCTCGAACTGCCTGCGTTTTACCAGCGCAAGCGCGACCTGTTCCGCGATGGCTTGAAGCACACCCGCTTTAAGCTCCTGCCGGCCGACGGCACGTATTTCCTGTGCGTCGACTACTCCGCCATTTCCTCGCTGAGCGAGGCGGATTTTGCGATCTGGCTGACTGCCGAAATCGGCGTTGCGGCGATCCCGGTGTCAGCGTTCTACCAGTCCCCACGCGAATCGGGCATCGTCCGTTTCTGCTTCGCCAAACAAGACCAGACCTTGCAGCAGGCGCTGCAGAGGCTGGCAAAAATCTAAGCACAACTCATCAGCATAATTCAAACACGCAATTGCACAACAAAGGAAACAGCCATGATCGATGTCTATAGCTGGCCCACGCCAAACGGCCACAAGATTCACATCCTGCTGGAAGAGCTGGGCCTGCCTTACCGGGTACATGCGGTCGACATCGGCGCCGGCGACCAGTTCAAGCCGGATTTCCTGTCGATTTCACCCAACAACAAGATCCCTGCCATCGTCGATGCCGACGGCCCCGACGGCAAGCCGATTTCGCTGTTCGAATCGGGCGCGATCCTGCTGTACCTGGCTGGCAAGAGCGGCCGCTTCCTCGGCCATACCGACCGCGAAAAATTCAACACCCTGCAATGGCTGATGTTCCAGATGGGCGGCGTCGGGCCGATGCTGGGCCAGGCCCACCATTTCCGCATCTACGCACCGGAAAAGATCGACTACGCGGTCAACCGCTATACCAACGAAGCCAGGCGCCTGTACGGCGTGATCGACAAGCAGTTGTCGCAGCACCCTTACCTGGCCGGCAACGAATACACGATCGCCGACATCGCTACCTTTCCGTGGCTTCGTTCCTGGAAAAACCAGGGCATAGAACTGGATGAATATCCGCACCTGAAAACCTGGTTCGATGCGATCAGCGAACGGCCGGCGGTGAAACGCGGCGTAGAGGTGCTGACCTCGGCCCGCAAGCCGCTGACCGACGACAAGGCGCGCGATATCCTGTTCGGCAGCCAGCAGTACCAGAAACGGTAAGCGCGGGGATGGGCCTTGCCCATCCTGCTGCCTGCTACTGCGGCTCGGGGTAGCTGACCGCCAGTATTTCCAGCTCGTCAATCCCGGCCGGCGTCATCAGGGTCACGCTCTCGCCTTCGTGGGCCTTGGTCAGGGCCCGCGCCACCGGCGAAATCCAGCTGATCTTGCCGTGCAGCGGATCGAGCTCGTCGATGCCGACGATGGTCACCGTATGCTCTTCGCCGGCATGGTTCTGGTAACTCACCGTGGCGCCGAAAAACACCTGGTCGCGGCCATGATGCACGCTGGGATCGACCACCTCGGCCAGGTCCAGCCGTTTGGTCAGGAAGCGGATGCGGCGATCGATTTCACGCAGCCTGCGCTTGCCGTAGATATAATCGCCGTTTTCCGAACGGTCGCCGTTCGAAGCGGCCCAGGAAACGATGCGCACCACTTCCGGCCGGTCCACGTCAATCAGGCGCAACAACTCGTCCTTCATGCGTTGATAGCCTTCCGGGGTCATGTAATTCTTGGTGCCGGGAGGGATCGCCGGCAATCCGAATTCGAGATCGTCGTCATCGCCTTCGGATTCTTTTACAAATGCCTTGTTCATAGCTGACATTGTAGTTCCAAATAGACTACGTCTGCCGATATTGCCCCGAACCACGGCTTTTCTTGCATGGCGGTATGGTAAAGTCAGGCTAGTGCAATGTTGCCCGTACTGACTTCCGCCATATGCCTTCCTCTCCTTCCCGCAATGCCTCTTCCGCTCCGTTCCGGATCGGCCTCGCCGCCAACCGCAGCCACCAGCAGGGCCCGGAGTCGGCGCTGGCGCAGCTGCTCACCGGCAGCCGCCACAGCATCGAACAACAGCTGAAACCGCAGCTGGTGGTGGTCGGGCGCACGCTGGACGCAATGCAGCAGCTGGGCCTGCTGGAACACTATCCGCATATCGAACGTTTTCCTTACGGCCGCCATGGCGGTTTGATGAAGCTGGTGTCGCGGGTGGTCGACGCCGATCCGGCGCGCACCCTGGATGCAGTGATTTACCTGATGGACCCGGTCGACCCTTCGTCGACCTTTCCGGAAGCGGTGGCCTTGAAACGGCAATGCGTAATCCATGGCAAGCCGTTCCTGTCGACGCTGGCTGGCGCCCGTGAGTGGCTGGAACTGGAAGCGATGGCGGCCGGCGCCGCGCCCAATCCAGCGCTGGACCCGACCTTCGACCTGGCGCAGGAAGGCATCGCGCTGATCGCCCACGATGCCATGAAACACCGGATGCTGGATATTGCGGAACGCCATTTCGCCCTGCTCGACCAGTTTGCATTCCGCTGCGCCACCGGCACCACCGGCAGCCTGCTCAACAAGCTGGCGCAGAAAATCAAGGGCGAGCAAGCCGGCCGCAACTGGGTCAAGCCCTTCCTCAGCGGCCCGCTGGGCGGCGACGCCCAGATCGCCGAACTGATCCTGGATCGCCAGCAATGCCGGCGCGTATTGTTCCTGGAAGATCCGCATGTCGCCCGCCAGCACGAAGCCGACATCCAGCTGCTGGAACGCGCGGCCCGCACCGTGCCCGACTATGCGCTGTGCATCAGCGACGCCGAGTGCGGCGAGCGCTGGCTGACGCTGCTGCAGCAGCGCGCCGCACAGAACCAGCCTCTCGCGCCGCGCCCTTAGGCGGTAGCCGGCGCATCCTTCCGCTACTGATATACGATCGTGAACGTCGCGGTGCCGTTGGCCTTGCCGGTATTGATGTTAGGCGTGGTCTGGTAATACCTGGCCTTGAACGGCACCACGTACTGGATATCGTCGGAAGGACCGACATTGATGGAGTTGGTGTCGGCGACCGTCGAGGTCGTGAATTTCACCGGCGTCCGGGTCTGATCCAGCACCTGGATGCCAACCCCGGTCGCCACGCCAGGTTCCTGGGTCAGCTGCAAGACGCCCGGTTTGTTGGTGGGATCGGATGTCGCCGCCATATTCAATGCAATGATGTTCTGGGTATTCTCGCCGCGCTGGCAATTGAGCTTGATATTGAAATCCTTCTCGCCGGCCGAACTGCCGACTCCCTTGAAATTGCTCCTGGAAACGGAGCCCAGGTTGACCGCTATATTCTTTGAACCGACGTCAACCGTACAGGTGGGCGTAACGATAGTGATGGCGTTGACGTCAAGATAGGTGGTGAGCACGGATAAACTGTCCGCGACGCTGTAATACTTGGTGTAGATGCCCGGCGCCAGAGGGCCGCTGCCCGTCTTGGGGCCGGTCTTGAACAGCTCGACGACAAATTTGGAATTGGCGTCGAAAGTGCCGAAATCGCTAGGAGTAGTGCGGGTGTGGGCGTAATAAGTGGAGTCTGTCCCATTAAAAAAACGCGACAGGCGAACGCCGATTCCGGTGACGTTGGTAGAGTACACATGGTCGTATCCCGTGATCATCTGTCCTTGCAGCATGTCGCCATTTACTACGCCGCCATTGGTGCAATTCCATGGCTTGTCGAGTTGCCCGCCTTTCAGCGGCAGGTTGAATTCTTTTCTTGCAATCAGCGCTCCCACAGCCAGATCGCTCGGCAGATAGACCTTGCCGAAAAACATGTTGATCGTTTTTTCCGTATAGGACGGGTTTTTAAAGCAGGCTGCCTGCGCCAGCTGAGCGCTGGCCAGCAGGCAGATGAAAAGCAGCATGCCGGACAGGCTGCGGCGCCGCTCCGCCAATATTCGCGTGCATCTGCCGCATCTGCTTAACACGCTATTCCCGTTGCTCATGACATCATCCTTGTTTTCATAGCGTGCTCATTCGCACTGCGCATTCATTTGACGAATCGGCGCCGGGTTCTTCTCAACCGGCACCTGGTATTTGATGCTGCATTGTTCCGCCGCGCCCTGGCCCCACTTGACGCTGAATGCGCCGGCATCCTTGGCGCCGGTAACGAAAGTCTGGCCCTCGCTGCCGACGATACCCATCTCTTGTCCCTGCTCGTTCTCGACCTTAGCGCCGAAAGGCAGCGGCTTGCCGCTCTTGTCGCTCAGGGTCAGCATCAGACGCAGGCCTATCGAGGTCTCGAATTTGGCCAGCACCACCGCGCCGCGGGTCGGCACCACATCCATGGCGGCGTTCTTGATTTCCACTTCGTCGCCCAGGTCCTCGGTGCGCACCGCCAGGCGGTTGATCCGGTACGGGCTCAGGTTCGCCAGCACCGCATTGCCGCGGCTATCGGTACGGACGCCCGGATACACCTCGAAGCCGACATTGGCGGCGTCCGGCGCTTCCACCAGCGCCATGGTTTCACCCAGCGGCTGCGACAAGGTTATGCCGCCGCCATGCACCACCAGGCCGCCCGCCACGCCCATGGTGGTTTGGCCGTAGCCGGAACCTTGGGCGCGGCCGAAGTCGAAGCGGCCGTACTGCGACAGGTAGCTGGCGGAAGCGCTGCCGCTGTTGTCGCTGCGGTTCGAATGCGTTGTCGATACGTTATAGGTCAGGCGGCCGTCATCCAGCGCCGAGCCGTAGACGCTGGCTTGCTGGCTGACCTCGCCGTTATTGCCCTGCGCCGCCGAGTAGCGGGCGTAGGAGCGGCTGTCGCCCAGCGGCATCGACAAGGACACCATCAGCTGGCGGCTGGACGGTCCGCTCAGGTTGGTGCTGTTGTTATAGAAAACGCTGTAGGTGAACTGTTTGTAGAAATTCGAATAACCGAGCTGGATCAGGCGTGTCTTCTGATCCGTGCCCCAATAGCTTTGCTGCTGCGCCGAGGCGTAGACGCTGCCGCCCCGGCTGCCCAGCTGCTGGGCGAAATCCAGTTGCAGCTGGCTGCGGCGGTTGTTGAGCATCTGGCCGCTTTGCAGGTCCTGCATCTGCGCCGCTTCCTGGAACGTACGGAAGCCACCGGTAGAATAACGATAACCGGCCATGCGCACGCTGGTGCCGTAATTCTCGAAAGACTTGGCGTACAGAAAGCGCAGCGACTGACCGTCGTAGCTCTGGTTGAACGGTCCCTTGGTATGCGCTTGCGACAGGTCGGCCGAGATGGCGCCGAAATCGCGCAGGTTCTTGCCGACGCCAAGCACCACCGACTGATGGATATCGGAACCCATGAGGCCGCCGTACAGCGAAAATTCCCGTCCCAGGCCGCGCGCCAGGGTGCCTTGCATGAAAAACGGCTTGGAGCCGCTGACATTCGATCCCAGGCCGTTGCGGTACTGGCCGGCGGTAGCGCTGTAGCGCCAGACGCCTTCGCGCAACAAGGTCGGTACGGCGGAGAACGCCTGCTTGAACTTGGTTTCGCGGCCGTCCGCTTCGGTAATCGTGACTTCCAGGTCGCCGCTGGTGGAAGTCGGATACAAATCGTCCAGTACAAAAGGACCGGGTGCGACATAGGTGCTGTACACCACGAAGCCGTTCTGGCGCACCGTGACGCGGGCGTTGGTTTGCGCCACGCCGCGGATGGTTGGCGCATAACCTTGCTGGCTGTCGGGCAGCATGCCGTCGTCGGACGCCAGCTGGACGCCACGGAACTGGAAAGAGTCGAAGAAATTGCCCGGCGTGGTGCTGTCGCCAAGCGTCAGCTGGCCGCCCAGCGCAGCGATGTCGCGCTGCAGGTAGGAAGTCACCGATTGCCAGTGGCCCTGGCCGTCGAGGCCGCGATTGTAGGTCGAGAAATTGCGGAAGCGCCAGTCGCCCAGGTTGAAGCCGCCGCGCAAGCCGGCGTACAAGGTATTGCGGGCCTGGCTGGTGGTGGTGCTCGGGTTGCCGTTGAAATCGGTGATGCTGTTGGTGCTGTTGATGCTGCTGCCGGCGTTGTTGCCGCCGTCGTAGCGGGCTGCCGAAAACTGATAGTCCAGCATGCCGACATTGATGCCCTTGTCCCATTTGTCCGGAGTGATGGCGCCACGCGCCTGGCGCTTCATGGCGGCCTGCGGAATGCTCAGCGTCAGGCGCAGTTTCTCGCCATTGTAGGAAACGCTGGAACCGGGAATTACCTTTGCCAGGTCAACGCATTGGTCGCCGGCCGCCATCAGCGCCGGGAACACTTCTACCTTGACGCCCCAGCCCTCCAGCATGCTGCGGGTGATGCAGGCCTGGGCGCTCTTGCTGTCCGCCGCTTCGTCGGGATTGTCGACGAAATTGACCTGGCTCTGGCCAACGCTGCTTTCATTGAGACTGACGTCGACCAGGTAACTGCCGGGCAAGACCCGGTTGCCGAACGCGAACAAGGACAGGTCGGCACGGCTTTGATCGCCGCCGATATCCAGGAACTGCTCGTTGAATACCGAACCGCCCTGGCCTTGGGCATGCGCCACCTGCGCCAGCACGGCCAGCGTAATCGCGGACAGTGCCAGGCGTACCGGTTTGCGTTGATGCGACAATCTGATCACAGCTTTCCCTTCCTTTATTTCTGCCTTGCGCGGCAGACTGACTTGCCTTGACAGGATCCGTTGCTTGCTATCTGGGAGACGATGGTGGTGTTATTTACCTGCGGCAGGCGCGGTTTCCGCTGCTGGCTGCTGCGCTTGCGGCTGGCCTTGCGATCCGACGCTGCCAACCGCGACCTTGACCGTTACTTCCGGCGTTTCACCGCCGTAGTCGTTGATCGTGGTGTAGTTGGCTTCGATCGCCTGCGGCGCGCTGATAACGGTCAACGGAAAATCCATCGCGCCGAAAGGCGGCACCATGCCAGCCCTGGTCTGCTCTTTGTTGCCGTTGATCTTGAAACCGGTAAACGTGATGTTGTAAGCGCTCGGATTGCTCACCCGCAGCGCGGCGCCCTTGCCGTCTTCGCCAGGCACCACCGACAGCGTGACCAGGCCGCGCGCCTCGTCAGGCTTGCCGGCCAGGCCGGTCGGCCGGTAGAACACTTTGATACGGGTGCGCACGGCCACTTGCAGTACGTTCTGCTGATCCGATTTTTCCGGGATTTCCTTGACGTTGAGCCAGAACACCGATTCGCGGTCGCTCGGCAAGTCGCCGGCGATGCGGACGATGCGCAAGATGTTTTCCGCGCCGGGATCCATGCGCGCCAAAGGCGGCGTCACCAGCAACGGCGTCTTGTTCTTGCCTTCGCCGGCATCGATCCAGGTTTGCACGACGTATGGCGCGGTGCCGGTGTTCTTCAGCGGAATCGACGCTTGCCGGTCTTTCTCGCCCAGGATCACGCGGGTGCCGCCCAGCATCACGCCGGCGCCGGCCGACAGCGCGCTGAGTGCCAGCACGCCGCCGACCACAACGGAAGTGAAGAATTGTTTGCCTAACATGGAAGACCTCGTCTATCAAAATGTCCTATGCACAAATTTCTAAGCAAGCACAGGACTCGCGTGCTCACAAATTGATGCATGGGTGGTGCGGGAAAATGATGGCTGGCTTGCCGCTACCGTTGCGGCAAACCAGCCCATCCTTAAAACCTGGCCGTCGCAAGCGCCAGGCAGTCCGTTTCGCACAACTGGCCGAAACGGAATAAAACCGTTTTAGGATTTTTGCAAAGCGCGTCGATTACAGGTAAGCAACGACGAACTGTGCTGTCGAGTTAGCTGGACCGACGGTCACTGCAGTGCTGGTCGAAACGTAGGCAGCCTGGAACTTCAAAGGATTGTTGCCCAGACCCAGAACGTAAGTGCCCGATGCCGAACCGACAGGGATCTTGGTGCCGGCGGAGTCGCCCAGCTCGATCGCTACGCCTTTGGCAGCAGTCACGCCGACTTGGCCAGCGTTAGCGATCGCCAGATCGTCTTTCACTGTAGCGTCGGTAGTGCCGGTAAAGGTCACGGTTGCGCCCTTGGCTGTTGGGCCGCAGTCGGTCAGCAGGATAGTGAACTTCGATGGTGTCGATTTCTTGCCAACGACGGCGCCGAACACTGTGCGCGACACGTCGCCCATAGGTACGGTGATGTTTTGGCTGGATGGATCGACTGTGCATGGGGAATCAACGATATTGCCGTTGAAGTTTACGGTGCCGCCGTCAGCGAAGGCCGCTTGGGACAACAGACCTGCAGCAGCAACTGCAACCAACTTAGCGATAGTCATTTGTTTCATTTTTTACCCTCAGATATAAAGTGGATGTTCGATTCAAATTAATGAATTGCCAACATGGCGAATCACATTCTAGGGGCAAAAAGTCACAAAAGTGCATTCATGACAATGTTTAACAATTACTAACCATCACTAATTATTGGACCGCAATAAATGACGCTGGGATTTAGCGATCTTTGTATATTTATTATTATTTATAACAATCAAGTAAATACCGAAAACCCAGTCCTGTAGCGCCTTTCCTAGCCACACGTAAAACCCTAAGGAGTCCTGAAAGCAATCAATTCTTCGGTGGAAACATCATAAATACTCGGTGGCAACGTGTGTCTTTGTCGTGCAAATACGACAACATTTTCAAATTCCATGACACATTTCCTCGCGGATGAGGATATCTGCTTAATTTTTCCAGTAAACAGCCGTTAACGTTAACACTGCACTGTTCAGGAAAACCGATTTTGCAGCTCCCTTCACCATCCACCATAAAAAATCCAAGATGCGTAATGACAATTTCATAGTTCGAGAACCTTTGCTTGATACGAAACAAGGCGTGGTCGGCTACGACCTCACGTGGCAGGAAACCGGCGGCGCCGATGGCGAGGCCGATGAAGGGGACTTGCATGCGTTGCTGGGTTTCGTCGCCGACCAGCTGAGCGACGAAAAAAGCGGCTGGCTGCTGGGCAAGAAGCTGCTGTTCCTGGAAGCATCCCCGGCCATGCTGAGCGGCGAGGCGATCAAAAGGATGCCGGCCGCCAGCACGGTGCTGACGCTCAAGCACCGCGACCTGGCCGACCCTGGCACCCTGGCCGCGGTCAAAACCCTGCGCGCTGCCGGCTACGGCATCTCCCTGCGCGGCGCCGACCTCAGCGGAGGCGCCCTGCCTGCCGAGATCTCGCATCTCGAAGTACGATTTTCCGCCAGCGATTTTGCGGCGCAGGCGCGCCGTTACGCCGCGCTGAAAAAATCGTCGCTGCGCATGGTCGGCCGGCCGGTCAGCAACTGGCAGGACTATGACGCCTGCGCCATGCTGGGACTGGATGCCTTCATCGGCAAGCTGCACCTGACGCCGCGCCCGGGCAAGCGCGCCACCGGCCTGAACCCGGCGCAGCAGATCATCGTGCAAATCATGAACCTGGTCGCCAAGAACGAGAACCTGCAAAAGATCGAAGAAATCTTCAAACGCGATCCCGGCCTGTCCTATGAACTGCTGCGCTTCATCAACTCCGCGGCGTTCGGCCTGAAGACTGAAGTCCAGTCACTGCGTGCCGCCCTCGCCTTGCTCGGTTACGAAGCGCTGTTCCAGTGGCTGTCCCTGCTGCTGGCTACCGCCAGCAGCAGCGGCTATTCACCGGTGCTGATGGAAACCGCGATCATCCGCGGCCGTTTCTCGGAACTGCTGGGGCAAAAATACCTGCCCAGGGGCGAATCGGAAAACCTGTTTGTCGCGGGGATTTTTTCTTTGCTGGACCGGCTGCTGGGCGTCAGCATGGAGGAAGTGCTGGCCAGCATCAAGCTGTCCGACCAGGTGGCCGCAGCGCTGCTGACCCGTTCCGGACCGTATGGTCCTTATGTAGCGCTGGCCGAGGCTTGCGAACTGAATTCGCCGCTGGTCGGCCCCTTGGCCAGTTCGCTCAAGATCACCCCGGAGGAAGTCAACCTGGCGCATCTGTCGGCGCTGGCGTGGGCGCAGAAACTGGGCGTGCCGGCAGCATAGACGGCGCTGCCGCCAGCCGCAATCAAAGCGCCGCGGCGGCGGCCGGCGGGTGATTCCTCGGCAGCTGCCGCTGCCAGTTGCGCAAGCCGATGACCGCCAGCACGATGAACGCCGCATACAGCCCTGCGGTCAAGTCCAGGTCTTTGTAGATATACACGCCGACGTAGATGATGTCGACCGCGATCCACAGCCACCAGTTGGCGACGTATTTGCGCGCCATCCAGAACTGGGCCACCAGGCTGAAGCTGGTCAGCGCCGAATCCAGCCATGGGATATGGGCATCGGTGAAGCTGGCCATGACGTAACCCAGCACCACGCTGCCCGCGGCGCCGGCCAGCAGCCCGATCAGCAAACCCTGCTTCGGCAGGCGCTGCGGCTGGATATGCTGGCCGTCCTGATCTGATGCGCCCCTCTTCCACTGCCACCAGCCGTACAGCTGCATGACGGCGAAGATCAGCTGCAGCAACAGGTCCGAGTACAGTTTCGCCACCAGGAATATGCGCGCATACAGCAGCACCGAGACCAGGCCGACCGGCCAGCACCACAGATGGCGGCGCGCGGTCAGCCAGACTGCCAGGGCGCTCAATATGACTGCACTGATTTCCAAACCTGACATCAAGACTCCTGTGGGCGGGTTTTACGGTCGCAGCGGCGCTGCAGATGATCCAGCAAGTAACGGCCGGCGTCACTGTCAAACCACGCGGCGTGGCCGAGGAAATAGGTATCGTAAGCCAGCGCCGAGTTCTCGGCGGATTTTTGCACGCCGTGAAAATACGCCAGCTCCGACAGCGCAAATTCGACATGCGCCAGCGGCAGCAGCGCCGGCAAGGCGGCCGCTTCCAGCGCCGACAATGGCCGCACTGCTTCATAGGCGTCGAGCATGGCGTCCAGCTGGCCGATATGCACCAGCGGCCGCTGGTCGGCCGGCGGCGTCGACGGCAAAGCCAGCCATTCGATCATGTTGCGCTCGATGGCGATGGCCAGGTCGTAGACCGCGCAAGTGCGGTCGGCCAGGCCGAAATCGACCACCGTCGCCACTGCCGGAGGTTCTTGCGCTTGCCACAGCAGGTTGGAAGCATGCCAGTCGTTGTGCGTCCACAAGGGCGCCAGGCCATCGAGCAGCGGGCCCAGGCGCGCATGGAACGGCAGCAGCACCTGCGTCACTTCCTGCCGCCAGTCGCGCTGCGCCAGGTAATCAGCCAGCGCCGGCCGTTCCTGTATGTAGCGCCCGATCCGCTCCAGCACCTGTTGCGGATCTTCAGTATTGAACAGGGTAAAGCCGGAGGCCAGCAGCTTGGTGCTGCGCGCCGGCGCGTCGTAGCCGCGGGCGGCAAGATGCAGCCTGGCTAGCGCGCTGCCGGCCGCTGCGGCGTCCTCGGTGCTGACAAAAGGGGTCCAGGAGGTGGCGTCGCGATAGCGGTCGACGCCCTGGCCGACGCGCTGCACCTCGTAGGTCCATCCGCCGTCGGCATGGGCGGTGCTGCCGTCGCTGGCTTGCAATACCTCGCTGACCGCCAGGCCGCGCTGCCGCAGGTGCGCCATGAAGCGATGCTCGTCCGTCAG
>NZ_JAQGLV010000085.1 GCF_028292705.1 Collimonas fungivorans
CCATCGAGTTGTGTCAGTGCAGCTTCGGCTTCGTCGAGACGGCCAAGCAGCAACAGCTTGCGCGCTGCGATGAGCCGCGCCTGCAGCGCGTTGGCGTGATCGCCGTGGGCCTCCAGCGTGGCCAGGGCCGCCGCCAGCGCGCGCGGCGAGCTGCCGAGATCGCGCACGGCCAGCGCTACCTCAGCCTCGGCAACGACGCAGCGAGCGCGCGACAGCTCCTCATGGGCGCCAAAGCCGCGGGCGGCACGCCGCAACAGCTCACGGGCGCGCGAATGTTCACCAAGCTGAGCCATGGCGATGCCGCGCAAGGCCAGCGCCGGCGGATCGTCGCGCAGGGCGACACGCTTGAGGGCGCCGAGCGCATCGCCGGCGGCGAGAGCCCGGGCGGAGGCGGCTATCAGGGAATCCATGGCGGTAGAATACACCGCTGCGCGACGACGCCGTCACCGGCCAGCCAGATCGAGGTCATTTGCATTTGTTTTCTGAGAAAGAATCGCTCAAATCGTAGCAATACGCCGGTTTGATCTGATCCAGATAGATATGTTTTTTCTGTTCCGGAATATCCGACTTTCTTTCCATCTTTTCATCGTCAAAATTGCCGCTGGCGAAGATTTGTTTCCCGGTTAAATAGTTAACGCTGAGGGTCCTGTCGGTATCGCGTGCGGCAAAGCTGGCGTCGAGTCCGATCAGACGAAACCGCCCGTCTTGATAGCGAAAGACAAACTTGCTGTCGCCGCCAGTGCCGCTGCCGCAGGCAAACTCATGGTGTAATAAAACATGCAGTTGCCAGTGGCGCACCTGAACATCCTGGATGCTCCAGGACGTGCATTGATTGCCTTCCTGGTTTTGGCTGGGTAAGAAACGATCCGTTTCCACAACCTTCCGATATCCCGACGTTGTATGAAACAGGACCAGCAAGCGCCGACCATTGAGATTCGCTTCTCTACCCGAATTGCCGGTAGGATCTTCTGTGCGTTTCTTCGGGTTGTCCTCTTCCAGAACGAGTACGGCATCGTCCGTATCGGCCTGATTTAATCCGCCTGTAGTGCCGATAAGTATTTTCCATCCAGCCGGCACCCATGCCTGCCACTTTGCATCATCGAATTTCTCCTCGCCAAGTGCGGCGCCGCTGAATAACAGAAGCAGACTCAATGCGAATATTGTCCTGTGCATGGTTTTTATAAAAAGTGGTGCCGTCTTGATGGGATTGCCGCCGTCGACCGCGTTTTAACGCTTTATCTGTTGGCTTTTTGAAGGAGGAGCCAGGCGTTCTCCGTTGAGGCAACCTTCCCCTTCAGTCCACCCGCCACATCCTTGCGTTCGACAGACTTCAATTGATAAGCGGCGCCATAATGCTGTCTTACTTCGTCCTCGTTCACTGAAAACGGCGGGCCATCGATCTGCGATTGGTTGTATTCGTAAGAGATCAGCAGTTGCGGCGCGGCGCCGGTTATTTGCATCAGGTGCGACGCATAGTGCTTTCGCATGTCGGCCGGTAGCGCGACTAAGGCAGCGCGATCGTATATCGCGTTTATGGGGCCGAGATCTTCCGCAGACACGTCAAAAATATCGCCCACCCATATGTCGATATCGGCAGCGCTGTAGTGGGTCAATTTTCCCACCTCGGATATGTTTGGCGCCACGCCAAGTTCTTTGAACAAGTCGTTAATGGCTTGTCCGCTCAACTCCGCGCCGGCAATGCGATAACCGTTGGCAAGCAACCATGCGATATCACGCGTCTTGCCGCACAGCGGCAGGAACACGCGGCTGCCCTTTGCCAGGCTCAACTTTTCAAAATGTTTTGTCAGCAACGGGTTTGCTTCACTTCCATGAAAATTGATTTCACCCCGTTCCCATTTTTTATGCCAAAAACTTGCTTCCATATCGGCTCCTTAAACCCTTTATGTCCAAATACTATTTCTACTAATTTAATGAATCTTAATCGAGTCATGCACTAAGTTGTTCAACGTGGTCCTTCATGGCCTTGAGCGCTTCGGGGAGTGCCCGCGTGGTCATGTCGTCGATGCCGGGGCGCACGTCAACGCCGACGTGTATAGATATATTCGAAAGCGAGAAATTCTTTGGGACTTTCTCCTCCTTGCGGCGTCAGGTAAAGCTGGACTACTTGCCTGTCTTTTTTTATCTCTCCAACGGTAAGCCGGTACGTGAATGCAGCGTCCTTGACGGCTCCCCACTGCGGCGCTACAAAGTTGCCTCCACTGAGCTTTATCCCGTCTTTACCGGGGTGTATCTGTTCCTCCGTTTTGTCGCTCCGTTCATTCATCATCTGAGGAGCGCGGCTATCCAGCGAAAAATACTCATACTGCTGATTGACGGCGTTGTAATTGAAGAATGCAGTCCGGGTGAATGATCCTTCCCCGGTTTTTTGCACCGGTTCCATCACCTCCTCTAGAAAACCGCCAGCCATCAGACGGCGGCGGGCAGCGGCTGGCGGCAGATTGACGGCCTCAGCGCCAACGCCCGGCCACATGCGCTGCTGGACGTTCCAGGTTCCAGCCATCTGTTGTATCAAAGTTGGATCGGAGATTTTCTTTGGCGCGTTTTGGGCGTGTGCGGTGGAGAACATGCCTATGCAGAAAATGCTGTAGGTCGCTGCTGTCGAAAGAATACGTGCGACTCGAGGAATCAGTGCCATGTTCGTATGCTCCTTATCAATGATGTCGACGACGCGCCATGGAACAGTGGTCCGGCGATGAGAACCAGTGCCGCTGCAATTCCGATTATGTTGCCGTTTGCGATGCCATTCAACTGCCCCCATGGCGCCGGCATACGCGCGCGCTATGCATAGATCCGTCACGGCACCGGACAGTCTTTGTTTTAGCGCGCGGTTGAACCTGCGCGCGGCGGTCAATGCCGCGCGTTGCCGCATCCGGGTTGATGGGGGTCGCGCTGCCGGGGCCAAAATAGACCTGCGCTTGTGCGAAGGAACTGGCGCCAAGGATCAGGGCGCCGATGCAGAATAATTTTTTCATGCTTCTTTCATAGGTAACTGTTGTTGATTCGATTCGGGAGAGTTTCCGGACTGGGGCGGCAATTGACGCCTCATTGTGCCCATCAATTGGCGTACGCGCCTTATGACATAAGGCAAAGGCGAGAGGTTCTCATTTCAGATGGATATTTATCAACCGCGGGGCCTGACTGTTTGTATTCATCGGGCTGCAGGTGGATTGGCGCTCGGCGCATAGCGTGCTTTTCGATCAGGCATCGCTGGCTGGCAGCGGCAACATGAAAGATTGTCGCAATTGCACTAGAAACGACTGCACTGCCTCGACTGAGGACCGCAGATAAAAATCGTCCAGCGGCGCAATTTCTCTTGCCGCTGGACGGTGTCACGCACTACGGCGGGGACTGCAGCCTCTCCGACAACCTGCCCGCCGCCCTACCCAACCTTGGTGAACTTCCAACTCTGGTTGCCTCCACCATTGTCATCCCACAGCGTAATCGCAGACACATCGGTCGTGCCGTAGCTGGTAGGCGACGTGCCCGAATTGTTGTCGTCGATGACGCGCCCGCTTTGCACACCTTTGATCCCGTAGCTCACGCCATCCGGCCGTGGCACCAGCGCGAACTGCTGGTTGGCGCCGCCGTTGCCTTGCCAGATTTCCAGCGCGGTGCCGTTGTCGGTTTTCTGGCCGGTCACGTCCATCACCAGGCCGCTCTTGATGTTGGTCAGCTGCCAGTTGCCGCTGGAAATGGTCAGCCGCCATTGTTGTTCCTGGCCGCCGGTAGCAGCGGCGATGCCGAGCCGGGTGCCGGCCGTCGTGCCGCCCTGGTAGATTCCCAGCATCAGGTTGCTGATGGCGCTGGTGATGGTGTAGATACCGTTGTTGACGATGGCCGGCAGGAAGCGCCATTGCTGGCTGAACGGCCATTGCTGGTTGGGGTTGTCGGCCGGATTGATGATGACGTTGGCGG
>NZ_JAQGLV010000128.1 GCF_028292705.1 Collimonas fungivorans
CCTTGACTGCTTGCGCTTCCTTAGCTATCTGAGCCGCCTTTGCCGCCTGGGCAGCTTTGGCGGAAAGCGCCGGAACTGTTGCCGGCGGCGCGCTTGCCGGAATCAGGGTGACCAGGGTCGGCGCCGGCGGTGTTTCCGGCACAGGCGGCGCGGACGGCGCCACCGTTGCTGCCGGCGCGACCGCCTGGCGCGTAGTCGCAGGGGCGGCGATTACGACGGGAATGACGGGTGCTGCCGGAGCAGGCAAAGGCAACGGCACTGGCTTGGTTTTCGCCAGTACGGCCATGGCTTGCGCAGCGCTTCTTTCCGGCTGGGTGTTTGCCGGAATCAACGCCGCTGCAACAGGCGCCGGCAACGGCAGATGCGACACGTTTTCTGCAACGCGCACCGGTTCCGCCGCAGGCTTGCTGCGGGCCGGAGCGGCCTGCACCACGGGCGCAGGTTTCGGCAACGGCGCTGGTGTGGCAACATGCTGCACCGGCGGACTCGCCGGCAGCAGGGTCACCGGCGTGGCCGCAACCACAGGCGCCGCGGGCGTCGCCACCTGGACCTCGCTGGCCCATTCCAGCAACGGCCGCTGCGCCATGAGCTGCGCATGCGCAGGCTGCAGGCCGGCCAGGCACAGCGAACCGATCGCTATGCAAATCGGACGGCGCTTCATGGCCGGCTCCCCGCTTCGCGGGCTACGTCTTTATTCTTGTTTGACATGATCGTTATCTCTCTCGGAAGGCTTCACGCGCCTTGAATACCGGTTTCAGCAGATAGTCCAGGATGGTTTTCTCGCCGGTGCGTATTTCCACCGTGGCGGTCATGCCTGGGATGATCGGCAGTTTCTTGCCGCCGGCCTGCAGGAAGCTGCTGTCGGTCAGCACCTGCACCCGGTAATAAGTGGAGTCGCGTCCGGCCGCGGCCTTGGCGTCGTCGGTCAGCGTATCGGGGCTGATCAGTTCGACCGTGCCCTTGAGGCCGCCGTACACGCCGTATTCGTAGGCCGAGACCTTGACCGTGGCCGGCAGGCCCGGCCGCAGGAAGGCGACGTCGGCCGGCTTGATCTTGCCTTCGACCAGCAGCTGGTCTTCCAGCGGAATGATTTCCATGATGTGCTCGCCCGGCTGGATCACGCCGCCGATGGTGTTGACCTTGATGTTCTTGATGGTGCCGCGCACCGGCGCCGTCACCGTGGTGCGCTCGACGATGTCGGCGCGCCCCACCAGGTTCTCGGTGGTTTGCGACAGTTCCTGCTCCAGCTTGCTCAGTTCCGAGTTGGCGTCGGCCTGGTACTTGTTGCGCCGCTCCACCATCTGCGATTTGAGCTCGTTGGCCTGGCGCCGCATGCGCAGGATTTCCACTTCCGATACCAGGCCCTTGGCCGCCAGCGGCTCGGCCAGGCCGATTTCCTTGGCGATCAGGCTGTAGCTGCCCTGCAGCGCCGCCAGGCTGTCGTCCAGCGCGTGGCGGCGAGCGTTATAGGCCAGCGTTTCCTGCTGCACCACGGCCGGATCTTTCTTGACCAGGTCGGGGAACTGCAGCGGCTGCTGGTAAGCCTCGGCCCGCAAACGGGCGATCGAGCCTTCCAGGCCGACCTGTTTCGACAGCGCTTCGCGATAGCTGGCCTGGGCGCGGGTGGGGTCGATCTTGAGCAGGATCTGGCCCTTCTCGACGATGCCGCCTTCGCGCACATCCATCTCGGCCAGGATCCCGCCTTCCAGGCTCTGGATCACCTGTTCGCGGCTCTTGGAAATGATCTTGGCTTCGCCCTGGGTGATTTCTTCCACCCGCGCAAAATGCGCCCAGGTCAGGCCGATCACCATGATGATGGCGATCAGGTACAGCACCGCCTTGGAACCCTGCGTGGTCTGCGTCAGCAGCGATTCGCGCAGGTCGTTCATGAAGGCAGCGTCGCCCGGCTGCAGGGCAGCCTCGGATTGATCGCCGCGGAATTTGTTGAGCCATTTCATGACGCTACCTTTTGTTCAGACATTGTTTTCACTCCGGCTTGCAGGGAAGCCTGGGCGGCGGCCGGTTTTTTCTCGGCGGCAGCCTTCGGTCCTGCGACGTTGGATACATTGGCGGCATTGGCAGCGCTATTGGCGCCGAGCGCAGCCATGATCTGCTGCTTCGGTCCGTCCGCCACCAGCTTGCCGTCGTCCACCACCAGGATCCGTTCGACCATGCTCAGCAGCGACGGCCGGTGCGTCACGATCACCAGGGTATGGCCCCGGGTAGCGCGCACCAGGTGTTCCATGAACAACGCTTCGGTCTGGGTATCCATGGCGCTGGTCGGCTCGTCGAGCAGGATCAGCTGCGGATTGACCAGCAGGCAGCGCGCCAGCGCCACCAGCTGGCGCTGGCCGCCGGACAAGCCTTCGCCGGCTTCGCCGATCGGCAGGTTGATGCCCAGCGGATGCTTGGCGGCGACGGCGTCGAGGCCGGTCAGGCGCAGCACGCTGAGGAATTCCTCGGCCGGCGCATCGGGCCGGCCGATCATGATGTTTTCACGCAGGGTGCCGTAGAACAGACGCGCTTCCTGGCCGACGTAGCCGACCGCCTTGCGCCAGTCGGCCGGATCGATCTGCGACACGTCCAGGCCGTCGGTCAGCATCTGGCCGCCGACCGGCGCATACAGGCGCGCCATCAGCCGCAGCAGGGTCGATTTGCCACTGCCGATGCGGCCCAGGATCGCCACCCGTTCGCCAGCCTTGATCGATGTGCTGATATTCTTGAGCACTTGCGGATTCGGCTTCATCGGCGGCGCCGGATAAGAGAAGCTGATGTCTTTCAGGGTCAGCTGGCCGTTCAGCGGCGGCTTGGCCAGGTATTCCATGTTGGGATCGCGGTCGACCGGCATCGCCATCAGGCGGTTGAGCGAGCTCAGCGCAGCCTTGGCTTGCTGGAAGCGCACCGCCAGGCCAGCCACCTGGTTCAGCGGCGCCACGGCGCGGCCGGCCAGCATGACGGTGCCGATCAGCGCGCCCTGGGTCAGGGTGCCTTCGCCGATCAGGTAGACGCCGGCTACCACCAGCACCACCGTTTGCAGCTGCTGCAGGAACGACATCATGTTCATCGCCATGCTCGACAGCATGCGCGACTTCATCGCGGTGCTGGAGGCGGCGGCGCTGAAGGCTTCCCAGCGGCGCTGCATGTAACCTTCGCCGCCTACCGATTTCAGCGTTTCCAGGCCTTCCACCGATTCGATCAGCACGCCTTGCTTGAGCGACGACTCGCGCAGGTTTTCCTGCATGGTGCGCGCCAGCGGCCACTGGATCCAGATGCTGATGCCGATGATGATAGGAATCAAGAGCAGCGGCACGAAACCGAGCGGGCCGCCGACCATGAAGATGACGCCGCAGAACAGGATCACGAACGGCAAGTCGGACACGGCCGACAAGGTGGCCGAAGTGGCGAAATCGCGCACCGATTCGAATTCGCGCAGCTGGTTGGCGAACGAACCCGAGGAGGCCGGCTTGTGCTCCATCTGGATCGACAGCGCCTGGCGGAACAGCGTGGTGCCCATCACCAGGTCGGCTTTCTTGCCGGCGACGTCGAGCAGGTGCGCCCGCACATAACGCGACACCGCCTCGAACATCATGGCGAACACCACGCCGATGGCGAGCGACCAGAGGGTGGTGTAAGCCTGGTTAGGCACCACCCGGTCGTAGACATTCATGGTGAAGAAGATGCTGGCCAGTCCCAGCACGTTGATCAGCAGCGCGCCGAGGGCCGCGCTGTAATAGAAGCGGCGATAGCGCCACAGCGTCACGAACAGCCAGTGGCCGGCATGGCGTTCGGTTTCTTCGCCGGCACGGGTGTCGATCTTGGCTTGCGGCTTGACCAGGATGGCGTGGCCGGCGTACCAGCTGTTGAGCTCGTCCAGGCTGATTTCGACAATCTCGTTGCTGATTTCCGGCATCACCAGCTGATAGATCGGCTTGCGGTCTTCGCCCATGCGGCGACCGGTCAGGATCGCCGCGCCGCGGTCGTTGCGCAGCAGGATCAGCGGCATCAGGTGGCTCGACAATTCCTGCACGCGGCGGCGCACCAGGCCGCCGGTCAGGCCGGCGCTGGCCAGCGCGGTGAGCGCCAGCGAAGGCTCCAGCACACGGCCCTTGGGCAGGCCGGCGCACAGCGCCTCGGCGCTGCGGCCGACGCCGTAGTATTCGCACAGCAGCATGACGCTTTCCAGCAGGGTATCGACCACGCCGGCGCCGATCGGCGCTTCGGCCTGCTCGGGCGGCTGCGATTCGAGCTGCAGCTCAGGTTGCAACTCGGGCTGCGACTCAGGCGGCAACTCAGGCTGCGACTCAGGCGGCAATTCGGGCTGCAACTCAGGAATTGTTTGCGATGACATGATTTTTGTCTTGAAAAATAGGATTGATCGGAGCGCTTGGAACACGCAACGGGCCCGATCGCGAAAGACTTCTTTCTGGATGACCGAGCTTCGACACAGACCGAAGTGTAGAGAGGTAAAGACGCGGGGTCTGTAGGGTGTGGCGGGTGGCCAAGGGGAATAAATCCGGCATCCGTGTCAGATTAATCTGACGCCTGGATGGCGCTCGCAGCAAGGGCCGGCGTGGTATGGCGCGAGCGCTGCCTGGAGCCGCCCAGGGCTACTGAGGGTTACTTAGAGAGGCTGCTCGTCCGCCGCCTGCGGCAACAGCAGGTCGATGGCGGTAGCGGCATGCTGGTGCACTTCAACACCGGCGCCTTCGCTGCCGGCGCGGCCGGTCCAGTCGCCGCTGTCGCCGGCGTTGCCCAGCAAGTCTTCCAGCGCCAGCACGGCGCCGGTGTCGACCGGCGCAGCAGCCGTGTCGTCAAGGAGGAACAGGCTGTCGCTGCCCTGCTGCAGCACATCGTCGAGCGCGAGCTGGCTGAAACCGCCGGCGCTCGCAGATCCGGCGCCGGCCTCATGGCCCGGCGCATGGAGCGCCGCCGGCGGCAGCGTATACAAATGGCTGAAATCGATAACCGCTTCGCCGCCGTGGATCATGCCTGCGTTGAGTGCATGGTATGGCGCCGGCTCAGCCGCGCCGGCGGCCTGCTCGAAGGCGGCGCTTGCTGCCGCCGGCGCATCGCCGCCGCCGGCCTGCTCGCCGTGTTCCACGCCGTGGTAATCGGACAGGTCGCCGCTCTTCCTGGCGCCGCTGTCGAAGTTGCCGCCCATGGCCAGGTGGCCGACATCGCTGCCGCCATCGCCGGGCTGGCTGTCGCTGCCATCAAGCATGGCGCCGGCCATGCCCATGGCGCCGTGGCTGAACAAGCCCGAACCATGGCCCTGCAGGCCGCCGCCGTGCTGCGGCCCGTGCGCCAGGCCGTGGCGCTGGCCCGGCGCCAGCGGCGCGGCCAGGGTATCGCCCAGCATACCGCTGTCGTAATCGGTCTTGCCGTCGGCGGCGATGTAGTCGTGGCCGATGCCGTCTTCAGCGACGACGGCCGGCTGGTGGCTGTCTTGCGCGTGGTAAGCCTTGAGGATGTGTTGCGCGGCAATGTCGGCCGCGCCCGCGCCCTGCGGATCGTCGCCGGGGAGTGGTTTGACTGTATTCATTGCCCTGTCCGTCCTTTACATAAAATGGGATTGCCGCGGCGAAAAAAATCCTTCGCTCACTGCAGATCGATATACAGGGGATTGTAGAAAGATCATCCGCCAGAGTCTGTAAGAAACGAGGGATGCAGCCTGGCGATAAATCCTGAAAATCTGTAGGAAATATCCGTAATTCGAGGAATGATGCAGGCGATCGATGGACGTTCCGGATGGGCACAGACGATTGTCATCGGGTTCAATACCGTTTATAGTCAATCGTCCCTGCAAAAAACAGGGACCAGGTTTAGCAGCCTGCTTTACGAACAGCGCACAAACCGCGCCATGCGGTTTTTTTGTGCGCACTACTGTCACGTCCTCAATGGCGGCGGTGGTGGGGAGCCTTCGGGCTGCCGGTTTGCCTGTTCGTACCGGTCTGCTAACCCTGCCATTTGCCGCCTCCCCGTTTAGCAGCGGGAAGCGACTTTACTGCCATAAACAGGAGATCGCCATGACCAGTAATTTCACGCAGCTCAATCCCCCTCACGCCAACCACCAGCCCTTCTCATGGCTGGCCGAAGAACTGCGCATCGACGCCACCATGCAATTCCTGGCGCAAACGCTGGACATCACGCAAGGCGTAGAAACCTGCCTGGGGCTGGTGCATGCCAGCAACCTGGCAAGGGAAGAAAAAGACCCCGCCTGCCCGCCCGCACTGAACGTACCCGATACGGAACGGCTCACGCGCCTGGCAATGGCTGCCGCCGCCCTGCTTGCGCAACAGACCGAACAGCGTATCGACGTTCTCAACCGGCGTTACGAGCAGCGCGCCGCATAAGATTTCCCCGCCGCGCCGGCTGGCCTGGTGTAGCGAAACCTACGTAAAAACCCCGTCTTTCTCGCAAAAGACGGGGTTTTTTATCTAACGCGGACTACCGCTCAAGCTTCAGTTCTTGCGCTGTCC
>NZ_JAQGLV010000158.1 GCF_028292705.1 Collimonas fungivorans
TGTTCCGCATCGGGCTGGGCGCGGTGCCGTTCCTGCTGCCGCTGGCGCTGCAGGTAGGGTTTGGCATGAACGCCTTCCACGCCGGCACCATCACTTGCGCCTCGGCCTTCGGCGCGATTTTCATGAAAGCCATCGGCACCTCGGTCCTGCGCCGTTACGGCTTCCGTTCAGTGCTGATCTGGAATGCGGTGCTGGCCGGACTGGCGCTGGCTTCATACGGCCTGTTCACGCCGACTACGCCTTACCTGGTGATGATGGCGGTGGTGCTGCTGGGCGGTTTTTTCCCTTCCATGCAATTCACCTGCCTTAATACGATGGCTTACGCCGACCTCGATAGCGCCGACGTCAGCCGGGCTACCAGCCTGGCCAGCGTGGTGCAGCAGATTTCCTTGGGGTTGGGAGTGACCATCGGCGGCCTGGCGGTGCATCTGTCGAGCCGTTTGCAAGGGCACTCGACCATCGTGGCGGGGGATTTCTGGCCGGCCTTCATTGTCATCGGCCTGTTTTCGATGGCCTCGATTCCGGTCACCCGGCGCTTGCCTTTGAATGCCGGCTCTGCATTGACCGGGCATAAGCCGGCATAACAGTGCTATCGGATACCTTCGTATCCGATAGCAGCTTCCAATCAGACTTCGGCAATACGCTTGGCGATATGCGCCAGCGCTTCTTCCACCTGGTCGACCAGGATTAGGCAAAGATCTCCCGGCGCCAGGTGCGACAATGCCGTATCGATGGCGACGAATTCGCCGTTGATTTCTTCGGTCGACGTGGTGCGGCGGGCGTTTTGCAAACCTTCGCGCAACAGGCCGAGCACCTCGCCATCGGCGCGGCCGCGCTGGCACTGGTCCTGGTACAGGATCACCTGGTCGAACGCATCGCCCAGGATTTCGGTCTGGTGGCGGATATCGATATCGCGCCGGTCACCGGCGCCGCTGATGACGACCGAGCGGCGTTTGGCCGGCATGCTGTCGATGGCTTTCACCAGCGCCTGGATCGCATCCGGATTGTGGCCGTAGTCGGCGATCAGGGTCGCGCCGCGGTAGTCGAATACATTGAAGCGGCCTGGTGCGGTAGCGGCATCGTTGATGAAGGTGCTGAGGCCGGCGCGGATCACGTCCCAGTCCAGGTCCAGCGCCCAGGCGGCGGCAATCGACGCCATGGCGTTTTCGATCTGGAAGCCGATGGCGCCGTTACGCGTCAGCGGGATGTCTTGCAGCAAAATCCGATGTTCCTGCTTGCCCTTGGCGGCGACGATGGCGTTGCCGTCCTGGTACACCACGCGATGGCCTTGCGCACGATGGGTGGTCATCAGCGGGTGATGGAAATCGTGGGCAAAAAAGGTGACCGAGCCGGTGCAGGATTTGGCCATGCTGGCGACCATGGGGTCGGCCGCATTCAGGACGGCATGGCCCCCAGGCGCGACGTTTTCGACGATCACGCGTTTTACCACGCTCAGGTCTTCCACCGTGCTGATATAGCTCAGGCCGAGGTGGTCGCCCATGCCGATGTTGGTGACCACGGCGACATCGCAGCGATCGAAGCCGAGGCCCTCGCGCAAGATGCCGCCGCGCGCGGTTTCAAACACGGCGGCGTCGACGTCAGGATGCATCAGGACATTGCGGGCGCTACGCGGACCGCTGCAGTCGCCGGTATCGATGCGTTGCTGTTCAATGTAGACGCCGTCGGAATTGGTCATGCCGACGCGCAGTCCCTTGCGCCCCAGCAGATGGGCGATCAGGCGCACGGTAGTGGTCTTGCCGTTGGTGCCGGCCACCGCTACCAGCGGAATGCGGCCGTTGTCGCCGCTGGCGAACATGGTCGACATGATGGCAGCGCCGACCGCACGGCCCTTGCCGTAGGAAGGGCTGATATGCATGCGCAAGCCAGGCGCGGCGTTGACTTCGACCACGCCGCCTTCCTGCTCTTCCAGCGGCTGGTGGACGTTGTTGCAGACCACGTCGACGCCGCAGATATCGAGTCCCACCATTTGCGCCGCAGCCACGGCGCGCGCCGCCAGCTCCGGATGGACATCTTCGGTGACATCGGTCGCGGTGCCGCCGGTGCTCAGGTTGGCGTTGTTGCGCAAGACTACGCGCACGCCTTGCTGCGGAATCGAATCCGCGGCGTAATTCTGTTTCGCCAGGGTAGCCAGGGCGATTGCGTCAAAGCGGATCTTGGTCAGCGAAGTGGCATGGCCGTCGCCGCGCAGCGGGTCGCTGTTGACCTGGTCTACCAGCTGGCTGATGGTGCGCACGCCGTCGCCGATGACTTGGGGCGGATCGCGGCGGGCGGCGGCGATCAGCTGGTTGCCGACCACCAGCAGGCGGAAATCGTGGCCTGGCAGGTAGCGTTCGACGATTACTTCCGAGCAGATCTTGGCCGCCACTTCGAACGCAGCCATGACTTGCTCACGGGCGGTGATGTTGACCGCCACGCCCTTGCCCTGGTTGCCGTCGCGCGGCTTGAGCACCACCGGGCCGGCGATTTCCTGGGTCGCGGCCCAGGCTTCTTCCGCGCTGGACACCACCCGGCCCATAGGCACCGGGACACCGGCGGCGTTCAGCAGTTTCTTGGTCAGGTCCTTGTCCTGCGCGATCGATTCCGCGATGGCGCTGGTGTGATTGGTTTCGGCGGCCTGGATGCGGCGCTGGCGGCTGCCCCAGCCGAACTGCACCATGCTGCCGCTGGTCAGGCGCCGGAATGGAATCCCGCGCATGACTGCTGCCTGCACGATGGAGCCGGTGCTGGGCCCGAGGCGGACGTCTTCATCCAGTTCCTGCAAGCTGGCCAGTGCGCCGGCCAGGTCGAACGGCTGGTCGTCCAGCGCTGCCTGGCACAGTTGCTGCGCCAGCTGGAACGCCAGCCGGCCGACTTCTTCTTCGGTATATTCGACGATCACCTGGTAGACGCCGCCTTCCAGCGTCGGCACCGTGCGGCTGAAGGTGACCGGGCAACCGGATTCCGACTGCAGTCCGAGCGCTGCTATCTCCAGCGCGTGGGCCATCGACACCACTTCGTTCTTGCTGCCGGGCTGCAAAAAGCCGATTTTTGGAAAGCGTTCACGCAGCCTGGCTTCGAAACCGGCGATGCCTGCAATGGCGCGCTCGGCATCGGGACAAGACACAATGGCTTCGATAGCGGTATGTCGACTCCACAGATTGGGGCCGCGAAGTACTCGGATACGTGATACGTCCATCAACAGGTTTTCCTATTATTACTAATAAAAAAGCAGGATCGGCAGCAGCCGTCCTGCTTAGCTTTTTAAGCCATTTCGAAGGTTTCTATCCCTGCACGGATCAGATCGTGAGAGATGTCCAGCGCCCATGCCGCAGCCACTGCCGCCAGCACGTTTTCCACCTGGAAGCGGTCCTTGCTGCGGGCAATCAGCGGCACGGTGGTGATGTCGGCCAGCAGCATTTCATTCTTGCCGACCGCCAGCATGATCTGGTCGTTGCGGACAAACACCGCACGCTTGTCTTGCTCCAGCTGTTCGGCGATCACCGGCAGGGTAGGGGAGAGACCAAAGAAGATCACTTCGCCGTCGCACAGCGACGCCATGCCTGCTACCAGCGGATCGGCGGCATTCAGTACGGCGACGCCGCTAGGCAGCACGACATCGACCTGGGTGCGGGTGACCTTGACCATTTCCTCGGCATCGCTGATGTAGTACTGCGGTGAACTGTCGCCGGCGGCGATATTGGTGACGACGCCGACCTGGCAGCGGTCGTAGACCAGGCCTTCCGACAGGATGGTGTCGTGGCTGTTCTCGAACACCGCCGCTTCGACCGCACGGTTGATCAGCACCCGTTGCGCCGATTCCCAATTGGCGCGGTCGCCTTTTTCGACTTGCCGCTGGGCGAAATACAGGCCGTCGCCGCAAGCCAGGCCGACATGGTTGCCGCTCAGGTGCAGCTGCCAGGCAATCAGGCGCGAGACCGTGGTTTTACCATGGGTGCCGGTGACGCCGACGATAGGGATGCGGCCATTGTTGGCAGCGGCAAACAAGTGTTCGATGATGGCCCGGCCAACCGGGCGCGGCCTGCCTTCGGCCGGTTTCAGGTGCATCAGCAGGCCGGGGCCGGCATTGACTTCGACAATCGCGCCGCGCTGTTCTTCCAGCGGCCGGGAAATATCTTCAGCCACCAGGTCGACGCCGGCGATATCCAGGCCCACCACGCGCGCGGCGAGCGAGGCCGCGGCGGCGACGCTGGGGTGGACCAGGTCGGTGACGTCGATGGAAACGTTGCCGTTGCGTTGGATTAATACTTGTTTGTCTGCCGGCGGGATCGATTCGCCGTTGAAGCCTTGCCGTTCCAGCTCTACCCGCACCACCGGTTCGTCATCCAGCAGCACCAGGCTGAGCGGACATTCTTCCAGTTCGCCGCGGCGCGGGTCGGAATTGATCTGGCTGTCGATCAGCTGGCGGATGGTCGACTTGCCGTCGCCGCTGATGGACAGCGGTTCGCCGCGCGCAGCTGCCGCCAGGCGGCCGCCGACGATCAGCAGCCGGTGTTCGTTGCCGCGGATGAAACGCTCGACGATCACGCTGCTGCCTTCTTGCAGCGCCAGGGTGTAGGCGGTTTCGATTTCGGCCTGGGTATTGAGGTCGATGAAGACGCCGCGGCCATGGTTCGCATCGGAAGGCTTGACCACCACCGGCAAGCCGATGTCTTCCGCCGCTTCCCAGGCTTCTGCCGCGCTTTCCACCAGTTGTCCTTCCGGCACCGGTACGCCGCAGGCTTGCAGCAGGCTCTTGGTCAGGTCCTTGTCGCTGGAGATGCTTTCGGCGATGGCGCTGGTCTGGTCGGTTTCCGCGGTCCAGATGCGGCGCTGGCGGATGCCGTGGCCGAGCTGCACCAGGTTGCCTTCGGTCAGGCGGAATGACGGGATGCGCCGTTCCTCTGCGGCTTCCACGATGCAGGCCGTGCTTGGGCCCAGGCAGCGCGAATCCACCATGCTGCGCAGTTCGGTGATGGTGGCGGGGACGTCGAACGGCTTGTCTTCAATCGCTGCCATGACCAGGTCGCGTGCAGCGTGCAGGGCGGCGCGGGTGACCTGTTCGTGGCGTGCGCGCACGGCGACCTTGTAGACGCCGCGCACTGAAGTGCTGCGCGCCTTGCCAAAGCCGCCGGGCATGCCGGCCAGGTTTTGCAGTTCCAGGGTGACGTGTTCGAGGATGTGGCCGGGCCAGGTGCCGTCTTGCAGGCGCTGGACAAAACCGCCGCGTTCGCCGTAGCTGCAGCGGTGCTCGATCAGGGTAGGCAGCCAGCTGGTCAGGCGCTGGTTGAAGCCGGGCAAGGTATTCGAAGGGAAATCTTCCAGTTCGCCAATGTCGATCCACGCCTCAAGCGTTGACCGGTACGTCCAGATGTTTGGTCCGCGTAGCGACATGATGCGGAGAATTTCAATGTTTTTCATGAGTGAGCAATGAGGCTATGCAATGGGGCTGCGTTGGTGCTGAAAATTCTCTTGTTTTTTTCTTATGTTGGTTCAACACCCTGTAACCATCCTTAACGCGCTGATGCGCGCATTGGTTTACAGAAGCTCACTTAAAATAGCAAAATGATAGGGTTGTGGTAACGAAATGTAACGTTTCCGAAAAACACGATAGGATATAATACTTGCGGCAGACGATGTGCGCCATTTGAGGCGATTTCACACAAAATTCAATCCGATCCGTGCATGCATGCGGACACACCATGCCGTTTAGATGAAAAGCAACCCCTTATCCCCTGTGCCTACCTCCGGTAATTATTTATCCCATATCCTGCCCGCCGATTTACGTGCCGAAGTGACAACACTGCTGGCCCCGGCCGAAGAGGTATTGGCGTCGCTGCAGGTCGATCTTAACGCTTCGCTGCATTTTGCGCGCGGCACGGTATTGCTCACCAATCGCCGCGTGCTGGCCAAGATGGAACAGGACAGCAGCTGGCGCGAATGGGCTTACCGACCGGGTCTGAGCCTGAGCCACCACGACCATGCCGGTGTCGGCAGCCTGGAACTGTCCGATGAGCAGCGGCAGCTGGCCTGCTGGCGCTACACGCTCGGCCTCAACCTGGAAGCGCTGCGCCTGATCAAGGTTTTCGAGCAGCAGCGCGACGATTACCTGGCCGGGCGTTCCGCCGCACGCCAAGAGCAAGCGCTTTGCCCACAGTGCCAGGCGCCGCTGCCGCCCGGCAGCGACGAATGCCTGATCTGCCCGGAAAAAGGCGAAGCGCCGTCCTCGACCTGGGCTCTGTTCCGGCTGGCGCGTTTTGCCACGCCGTACAAGGGCATGCTGCTGCTGGGTTTCATCCTGATGCTGATCTCGACCGCCGCCACCCTGGTGCCGCCTTACCTGATGGGCCCCTTGATGGATAACGTGCTGATTCCTTATCAGAACGGCAAGCCGATCAACCACGACCTGGTCAAGCTCTACCTGTCCGGCCTGCTGGCGTCGGCGCTGGTGGCCTGGAGCCTGGGCTGGGCCCGCACCTATATCCTGGCGCTGGTCAGCGAGCGTATCGGCGCCAACCTGCGCACCACCACTTATGAACACTTGCTGCGCCTGTCGCAGGAGTATTTCGGCGGCAAGCGCACCGGCGACCTGATGGCCCGCATCGGTTCCGAAAGCGACCGCATCTGCGTATTCCTGTCCTTGCATCTGCTGGATTTCGCGATCGACGTGCTGATGATCGTCATGACCGCGGTGATCCTGTTCTCCATCAATCCCTGGCTGGCGCTGGTGACGCTGGTGCCGCTGCCGTTCATCGCCTGGATGATCCACCTGGTGCGCGACCGGCTGAAGCACGGTTTTGAAAAGATCGACCGCATCTGGGCCGAAGTGACCAACGTCCTCGCCGACACCATCCCGGGGATCCGCGTGGTCAAGGCGTTTGCCCAGGAAAAGCGCGAAGCCACGCGTTTCCGCGACGCCAACCAGCACAACCTGCTGGTCAACGATCGCGTCAACAAGATCTGGTCGCTGTTTTCGCCGACGGTCACCTTGCTGACTGAAATCGGGCTGCTGGTGGTCTGGGTGTTCGGCATCTGGCAGGTTTCGAAAAACGAAATCACGGTCGGTGTGCTGGCCTCGTTCCTGGCTTATATCAGCCGCTTCTATACCCGTCTCGATTCGATGAGCCGGATCGTTTCGGTGACGCAAAAAGCCGCGGTCGGCGCCAAGCGCATTTTCGAAATCCTGGATCACGTATCGAGCGTGCCGGAACCGGCCAACCCGGTGCACCTGGAGCATGTGAAAGGGGCCATCGAGCTGCGCAACATCGGTTTCCGCTACGGCAACCGGGCGGTGATGCGCGACGTCAACCTGACCATTGCGCCGGGCGAGATGATCGGCCTGGTGGGCCATAGCGGCTCCGGCAAGAGCACGCTGGTCAACCTGATCTGCCGTTTCTACGACGTATCGGAAGGCGCGATACGGATCGACGGCGTCGATATCCGCTCCATGCCGATCTCGGAATACCGCCGCAACATCGGCCTGGTGCTGCAAGAGCCGTTCCTGTTCTTCGGCACCATTGCGGAGAATATCTGCTACGGCAAACCGGAAGCTACCCGCGAAGAAATCGTCGCCGCCGCGCGCGCCGCGCATGCCCATGAATTCATCCTGCGCCTGCCGCAAGGCTACGATTCGCTGGTCGGCGAACGCGGCCAGGCGCTGTCCGGCGGCGAGCGCCAGCGCATTTCGATCGCACGCGCCTTGCTGATCGATCCGCGCATCCTGATCATGGACGAAGCTACCTCTTCGGTCGACACTACTACCGAAAAAGAAATCCAGAAAGCGCTGGATAACCTTGTGCAAGGCCGCACCACGATTGCGATCGCCCACCGCTTGTCGACCTTGCGCAAGGCGGACCGGCTGGTCGTGCTGGACCGCGGCCAGATTGTCGAAGTCGGCAGCCATGACGAACTGATGCTGCGCGAGGGCGCTTACTACCGCCTCTACCAGGCGCAGCTGCGCAATGCCGATACCGAGCCGACCCTGGTCGATGAAGATAGCGAAGACAGTGACGAGAGGGCCGCATGACCATCCATGATTTCAAACTCAGTTACAACGCCTTCGGCCGCCTGGTGTATACCGCCGCCGCCGGCGAGGTGCATGAAGGTGTGGTGCCGGTGCGCGCCTTTCCTATCGGCGCGCCGGACGACGGCATTTCACTGGTGAACGGCGATGGCCAGGAGCTGGCCTGGATTTCACGCCTGAGCGATTTGCCCGATGCCACCCGGGCCATGGTTGAAAAAGAACTGGCGAGCCGTGAATTCATGCCGGAAATCCGCCGCATCCAGCGGGTTTCCAGTTTCACCGCACCGAGCACCTGGTACGTGGAAACCAATCGCGGCGATGCTTCTTTCACGCTCAAGGGTGAGGAAGATATCCGGCGTATCGTGGCGACCAGCCTGCTGATCGCCGACAGCCATGGTGTGCAGTTCCTGATCCGCGACACCCAGGCGCTGGACAAGGGAAGCCGCAAGATACTGGATCGTTTCTTGTAATCGATAGCGGCCCTGGTGGGCCGCTATCCCTTAGAATTGCTCGTCCGCGCCCAGGTAACGCCATTGCCCTTCCGGCAAATTCCCCAGCTTCACACCGCCAATCCGCACCCGTTTCAATCCCAGCACCTTGAGCCCGACCATATCGCACATGCGGCGGATCTGGCGCTTTTTGCCTTCGCGCAAAGTAAAACTCAGCTGGTCATCGTTCTGCCATTTGACGATCGCCGGCTTGAGCTTCTTGCCGTCCAGCGTCAGGCCGTGGTTGAGGCGGCGCAGTTCGGCGTCGGGCAGCTTGTCGCCCTTGGTGTAGCGCACCCGCACCAGGTATTCCTTATCGACGCTGGTTTCTTCGCCGATCAGATGCTTGGCGATGCGGCCGTCCTGGGTCAGCACCAGCAGCCCGACTGAATCGATGTCGAGGCGGCCGGCGGGCACCAAGCTGCGCAGCTGGGTCGGATGGAACAGGGTCGGCGAGCGGTCTTCGCTCCAACGGTTGGCTTCCTTGATCAGCGCCACCGCCGGCTGGTAGCCGTCTTCGGCCTGGCCGCTGACGTAGCCGACCGGCTTGTTGATCAGGATGGTGACGCGTTTCGACTGTTCGGCCGCGGCCTGGCGCTCGACGCTGATGCGCTGGCTGGGCAGGACTTTGCTGCCGAGTTCCGATACTACGACGCCGTCGACCCGGACCCAGCCGCGGGCGATCCACTCATCGGCTTCGCGGCGCGAGCATAACCCGAGTTCTGACATGCGTTTGGAAAGGCGTAATGGTTCGGTCATGAGGTGCAAAAAATAAGAGAGATAAAAATGGATCAGATATGCAGCGCATCCAGCAGGTCGGTTTCAAGCTGGATCTGCAGGCGCGCATGGTTGAGCGCATTGCCGTCGACCAGGAACACGTCTTCGACCCGTTCGCCGAGCGTCATGATCTTGGCGGTGTGCAGATTGATCTTGTGCTTGGCCAGCACGCTGGCGACAGAAAACAGCAGCCCGGTGCGGTCGTTGGCGGTGATTGACAGCAGGTAGTACTGGCCGCGCTCGTCGGGGCGCAGGTCGACCGTCGGCGTCACCGGGAAGGTGCGCGACAGGCGCGACAAGCGTCCCTTGGACGGCGCCGGCAGTGGGCTGTCGGTTTGCAGCAGCAGCGTCAGTTCATGTTCGATCAGGTTGATGATGTCGCGATAGTGCTTGGCGAACAGCGGTGCGCTGATCAGGAAAGAATCGAGCGCGTAGCCGTGCCGGGTAGTCTGGATCTTGGCGTCCAGGATGCTGAAATTCTTGCTGTCGAAATAGCTGCAGATGCGAATGAACAGGTCGTTCCGGTCCTTGGTGTAGACCGCGACCTGCAAGCCTTCGCCGATCGGCGCCAGGCGGCATTTGACGATCGGGCTGGCGCTGTCGGTCTGGTTGTAGAAGGAGCGGGTTTGCCAGGCGATGTCGGACGAGTCGTGGCGCAGGAAATAGGCGACGTCGAGCTGGCGCCACAGGGTTTCGTGGGCGTCTTCCGCCAGGCCGTACAGGCGCAGGGTTTTCAACGCCTCTTCCTGGCGGTTTTTCAGCTCGCGGTCAGCCGACGGCGTTTCACCGCCCAGCACGCGCAAAGTCATGCGGTACAAGTCTTCCAGCAACTTGCCTTTCCAGGCATTCCACACCTTGGGACTGGTGCCGCGTATGTCGGCCACGGTCAGCAGGTAAAGTGCGGTCAGGTGCCGTTCGTCCTTGACTGTATTGGCAAAATTGAGGATCACTTCGGGATCTGACAAGTCCTGTTTTTGCGCCACTTGCGACATGGTCAGGTGATGCTCGACTAGGAACACCACCAGCGCCGTATCCGCCGGCGGCAAGCCGTGCTGCTGGCAGAAGTGCAGGGCGTCGGTCATGCCCAGCTTGGAATGGTCGCCGCCACGGCCCTTGGCGATGTCGTGGAACAAGGCGGCGACATACAGCAGCCAGGAACGGGGGAAATTGGCGATCAGCTGGCTGCAGAACGGATATTCATGCGCATGTTCGCTCATCGTGAAGCGGCGCACATTGCGCACTACCATCAGGATGTGCTGGTCCACGGTATAGACATGGAACAGGTCGTGCTGCATCTGGCCGACGATGCGCCGGAAGTTCGGCAGGTAGCGGCCCAGGATGCTGGTCTGGTTCATGCCGCGCAGCGCATGGGTGATTCCTTGCGGCGCCTGGATGATCTGGATGAACAGCGAGCGGTTGTGCGGATCGCGGCGGAAGCTGTTGTCGATCTTGACGCGGGCGTGCCACAAGGCGCGCCGGGTGCGCGCGGTCATGTCCTTCAGTTCGCTGTGCTGGGCCAGCAGCAGGAACAGCTCCAGCATGGCCGACGGCGTGGTCTTGAACAGGTCGTCGTGGGCGATGTCGATCAGGCGGTTCAGATG
>NZ_JAQGLV010000190.1 GCF_028292705.1 Collimonas fungivorans
CGGTGAGCGGCGCCATTGCCACCCGCGCGCCGGCCGCCGGCCTGGCGGATGCCGATGCGGCGGTGGAAGCCGCCCAGGCGGCGTTTCCGGCATGGGCCGCGCTGGCGCCGACCGAGCGCCGCAAGCGGCTGCTCAAAGCTGCAGACCTGATGGATGCACGCACTGCCGAATTCATCGCAGTGGGCGTCAGCGAGACCGGCGCGATGCCGAACTGGTACGGCTTTAACGTCATGTTGGCGGCCAACATGCTGCGCGAGGCGGCGTCGATGACGACCCAGATCGACGGCAGCGTGATTCCGTCCGACGTGCCTGGCAATCTTGCGCTTGCGCTGCGCCAGCCATGCGGCGTGGTGCTCGGCATCGCGCCTTGGAATGCGCCCGTGATCCTTGGCACACGGGCACTGGCGATGCCGCTGGCGTGCGGCAACACGGTGGTATTGAAAGCGTCGGAACAATGTCCGGCTGTGCACGCGATGATCGGCACGGTCCTGCATGAGGCCGGGCTCGGCGCGGGCGTGGTCAATGTGGTGACCAATGCACCGGAGGACGCGGCGGCGATTGTCGAGAGGCTGATTGCGCACCGCCATGTGCGCCGCATAAATTTCACGGGTTCGACACATGTGGGGCGCATCGTTGCCCGGCTCGCCGCGCAGCACGTGAAGCCGGTGTTGCTGGAACTCGGCGGCAAAGCAGCGGTGCTGGTGCTGGCCGACGCCGATCTCGACGCCGCCGTGGACGCCGTTGCATTTGGTGCATTCTTCAACCAGGGCCAGATCTGCATGTCGACCGAACGTGTGATCGTGGACCGCCGGATTGCCGATGCGTTCGTCGACAAGCTCGCCGCCAAAGCGCAATCCTTGGTCGCCGGCAATCCGCTGGAGGCAGGCAGCGTGCTCGGCGCCATGATCGACGCCGGCGCGGTGGCGCGCGTGGCGGCACTGGTTGCAGATGCCAGTTCCAAGGGCGCACGCTTGCCGGTCGGCTGCAGCTACGAGGGCGCTGTCATGCAGCCCGTTATCGTTGACGGTGTTACGCCAGACATGCGGATCTATCGCGAGGAATCGTTCGGTCCGGTAGTGACCGTGCAGCGGGTGGGCAGCGACGATGAAGCCGTGCAACTGGCCAACGACAGCGAATACGGGCTTGCATCCGCCGTCTTCAGCCGCGACATCTCGCGTGCGCTGGCTGTCGCAAAACGGATCCAGTCCGGCATTTGCCACATCAACGGGCCCACCGTCCATGACGAGGCGCAAATGCCCTTCGGCGGCGTAAAAAACAGCGGTTATGGACGCTTCGGCGGCAAAGCATCGATTGCGGAATTTACCGACCTGCGCTGGATCACGATCCAGAACGAGGCTCGGCACTATCCGGTCTAGCACAGGATGCAACCATAACCACCGGCCGCAACGCCTTCATGCAGAAAGGCGGGCCGCAACAGAATGCAGGAGACAACAGCATGACTAGTGTTGAAGCTGGCACGGGTGCGCGTTACAGGGATGTGGCGGTGACTACCGCTGCACCCGAAATCACCAGGAAAGGCAACGCCTGGTATTTACGTTCGACCGAGCCGTTGCAAGCATTTCCGCTGCGCCTGACCGACCGCCTGGTGAGCGGCGCGCAAGCGCACCCAGAGCGGGTCCTGGTGGCGCGCCGAGACCATCACGGCGCCTGGATAACAATCACTTATGCCGATATGTTGCGGCGTGCGCGGGCAATCGGCCAGGCACTGCTCGATCTCGGCTTGGCGCCGGATCGGCCGCTTGCCATCCTGTCCGGCAACGACCTGGAACATTTGCAACTGGCTTTCGGCGCAATGCTGGCCGGTATCCCGTTCGCACCGCTGTCGCCGGCTTATTCACTGGTTTCCAGCGATTTCAGCAAGCTCCGCTATATGCTGGGGCGGTTGCATCCTGGACTGGTATACGCAAGTGACCATGCGATGTTCTCGCGCGCCATCGATGCCGCTGTCCCTGCCGACGCCATATTGTTGACGAACCAGGCGACGCCTCGTTCCATCACGCTTGACAGCTTGCTTGAGCACATTCCGGCCAGCATCGATGCAGTATCGGCGCGCGTAGATGGCGATACGATCGCCAAAATCCTCTTCACCTCAGGTTCCACCAGGCAGCCCAAGGCGGTTCCGACCACGCATCGCATGTTGTGCAGCAACCAGCAGATGCTGTTGCAAACGTTTCCCGAGTTCGCGAAAGAGCCGCCGGTACTGGTCGACTGGCTGCCCTGGAATCACACCTATGGCGGCAGCCATAACCTCGGCATTGCCTTGTACAACGGCGGTTCGCTCTATATCGACGACGGTAAGCCGGTGGCCGGCAAGTTCGAGGAAACATTGCGCAACCTGCGTGAAATATCGCCGACCGCCTACTTCAATGTTCCCAAGGGCTGGGAAGAACTCGCGATCGCGCTGGAAACCGACGAGGCGCTGCGGCAGTGCTTCTTTGCGCGCGTGAAGCTGTATTTTTTCGGCGGGGCAGGGCTGTCGCAGGCGGCCTGGAGCCGGCTGGAACGGGTCACGGAACAATATTGCGGCGAGCGCATCCGCATCATGGCCGGCCTCGGCATGACGGAAACCTCGCCTTGCTGCCTGTTTACCACCGGAGCAGGCACGCGCGCAGGCCATATCGGCTTGCCGGCCCCAGGTTGCGAGACAAAACTGGCGCCGGTGGGCGGCAAGCTGGAGCTGCGTTTTCGCGGCCCCCACGTGATGGCAGGATATTGGCGTCACGAAGCGTCGGGCGCACAGGTGTTCGACGAAGAAGGTTTCTATTGCAGCGGAGACGCGGCAAGTTTTGTCGATCCTGAACGCCCAGAGATCGGTTTGCAATTCGATGGCCGCATTGCCGAGGACTTCAAACTGGACTCTGGCACCTTCGTCAGCGTCGGGCCGTTGCGCGCTCGCGCGGTGTCGGAAGGCGCGCCGTATGTACAGGATGCGGTCGTGACCGGAATCAACCGCGGAGAAGTTGGCTTGCTGGTCTTCCCGCGTATCGGCGA
>NZ_JAQGLV010000204.1 GCF_028292705.1 Collimonas fungivorans
GCCAGCTGATAAGCCTCGTATAACTGCTTGTATATGGGGCCGGGAGCGCCGTTTCCAATAGCCTTGCCGTCGATCGACACTACCGGCAGCACTTCCTTGGTAGCCGACGACAACAACACTTCGTCAGCCGCAAACACCTCTTCGCGCGCAATCCGGCGCGCTTCGAACGGAATGCCGCCGGCAGCGCACAATTCTTCGATCAGACGGTAGCGGATTCCTTCCAGGATCAGGTTGTCCTTGGGGGGCGCCATCAGCTTGCCGTGCTTGACGATCCAGACATTCGACGACGACGCTTCGGTCAGCCAGCCGTCGCGGAACTGGATCGCCTCCACCACGCCGTGCTCGGCGGCGTTCTGCGCCGCCAGCACATTGCCCAGCAGCGAGATCGACTTGATTTCGCAATGCAGCCAGCGCTGGTCTTCCATCGAAACGCAAGGCACGCCGCTGGCGCGCAAGGCGTCGCTCGGCAATACCAGCGGGTTGGTCATGACGAACACGGTCGGCGTCAGCGCTTCTTTCGGAAACGCATGGCCGCGCTTGGCGACACCGCGCGTTACATGGATGTAGACCATCTGGTCATCCGCCGGATGGGCGTCGATCACGCCCTGGATCAGCGCCAGCCACTGTTCCTTGTCATGCGGATTTGTAATACTGATTTTCGCCAGGCTGCGGAACAGGCGCGCCAGGTGGTGCTCGGAACGGAACAGCTTGCGGCCGTAGATAGGAATCACCTCATACACGCCGTCGCCGAAAATAAAGCCGCGGTCGAGTACAGGGATGCGCGCTTCGGACAGCGGCGTCATGCTGCCATTGAGATAGACCAGGTCTTGCATGATCGGATTCCTGAAAAATGTGGGAATCCAATTCTGGCACAGCGCCAGCTTGCAGGGTATGCAAAAAAAGTATGCGGGAGATGGATGGATCCGGCCCCAGGGAACCCTTTCCGGCATGGCCGGATGATTTCGACGCGATGCGGTAGCATGTGCATACTTCAACTTCGAGGAAGCGTTCCTCCCGTGTCCCGACCATGACTGTCACCCCCGCCACCCCCGTCCTTACCCGCTGCGCCTGGGCCAATCCCGCCAACCCGCGTTACCTGGCCTACCACGACGAGGAATGGGGCAAACCCTGCCATGACGAGGTGCGGCTGTTCGAAATGCTGAACCTGGAAGGCGCGCAGGCCGGCCTCAGCTGGGAAACCATCCTCAACAAGCGCGACAACTACCGGCGCGCTTTCGACAACTGGGACGCCAAGAAAATCGCCCGCTACGACCAGGACAAGGTGGCCGCCCTGCTGGCCGACGCCGGCATCGTCCGCAACCGCCTGAAGATCGCCGCCGCCATCAGCAACGCCCAGGCTTATCTCAAGCTGCGCACCGAAACCGGCGGCCTGGCGCCTTTCCTGTGGGCCTATGTGGACGGCAAGCCGATCCAGAACGAATGGACGCTGCTGGGCGGCAATCCCGCCACCACGCCCTTGTCCGACCGCATTTCCAAGGACCTGGCCAAGCGCGGCTTCAAATTCGTCGGCTCGACCATCATTTACGCCTACATGCAGGCGATCGGCATGGTCAACGACCATTGCGTGGAATGCTTCCGGCACCAAGCGGTGGCTGAGTAATTCCGATGCCAATCTAATCTTGCGGCGAACCGCTCTGGTCCGCCAGCAGGTGGGCGACCACATCGGTCAGCTGCTCGACCAGCTCCGGATCCATGTACTGGTATTCGTCCGGGATATCCAGCACGTGGATGGTTTTGTGTTCCAGCAAGCGCCCGAACTCAGCGACGATGCGGCTCTTGTGCTTTTTCTCCATCACAAAGATCACATCCGCCCAGCTGATGTCGCCGGCACTGATTTTCCTGCGCGCATTCGGGCTGGTTCCGGCCGAACGCGCCTGTATCCCTGGCTGGCGGCGCCATACCTGCTCGCCCGTCGGGCTGCGCCACTGGTTGCGGCTGCAGACAAAGAGTAATTTAGTCATTTACCGGTTTGCTGTTTTATTTGTAGGCGGAAGTGTTTGAGCCGTAGCCAGCGGCTGCTGTCCATGGTTTTTCACGCAGGCGCAAACACGGAACGACTCCCGACTCACCCGACAAGCCGCATGCCGGCACTCTTGGCAGCCTTGCTGTCAAAAGTCGCCGTATGCAGGCAACCGGCCTCATCGGCCGAACGCTCGATGAGACAATCTGCGAAGTCTGCGTTTGAGCGCGCGTAAACATGCAACGCCCTTAAGACAATTTCAGCATTTTCGATTTTGAATGTCCGCACGCGCAGCAATTTTTCCAATATGGCGACGATTTCGTCTTTTGTCGCCTGGTAACATCCCTGCATTACCCATACCAGCTCCACCAAAGCGACCAGGCTGATAAATCCTGGATCGGCATCGGAAAGCGATTCGATTAATGCTGTCGCCTTGGGCGATTGCTTGAGATCGTCTTGCGCGACATAGCGCACCAGGATGTTGGTATCCAGGCCGATCATCGTTTGCCGGCGCCACGCTGCGCAATGACTTGATTCATTTGTTCGATACTGACAGGAGCAGCGGGTTTGCGCAGCATTCCCTTCAGGGACTGCACGGCTTCAGTGGCCGCAACAAACGCATATTGTCCATTCTCAATTTCCACAAATTCAACCCGGCTTCCGGTATCCAGGCCGAGCGCGGCCCGTACCGCAGCAGGTATCGTGATCTGACCTTTGGAAGTCACGGTAGCGGTAGACATATCAGTCCTTTCAAATTCTTTATTCCTTACTTTATAGTAAGGAAAACAAAAAATCAAGATTGCCGGCAAACCAAGGGGAAACACCGCCCTTCCCGTCGCCACGCTGTTCTGCTACATTGCCGCCATGCCTAAACTGACCTTAGACCGTATCCTGCAATCGCAGGGTTTCGGCAGCCGAAAATATTGCCGTGAGTTAATCGAGGACGGCGAAGTCGTCATCAATGGCGCCGCCGTCACCGACTACAAGTCCACGCCCGACACCGACGGCCTGGTGTTCACCCTGTTCGAAGAAGAATGGACCTACCGCGAACACGTCTATATCGTGCTCAACAAACCGGCCGATATCGAATGCTCGCGCAAACCCAGCCATCACCCCGGGGTGCTGAGCATCCTGCCGGAGCAGTTCAGCTGGCGCGATGTGCAGCCGGTCGGACGGCTCGATCACGACACCACCGGCCTGCTGCTGATGTCGGACGACGGCAGTTTCATCCATGCCCAATCGTCGCCCAAGCGGCATGTGCCGAAGCTGTACGTCGCCACTACCCACGATCCGGTCACCGAAGAACTGGTGCAAAGCCTGCTGGCCGGCGTCAAGCTGCATGACGAGCCGCAAACGCTGGCGGCCGTCAGCTGCCGCGTGCTGGGCACGCATGAAATCGAGATCGTGCTGGAACAGGGCAAATACCACCAGGTCAAGCGCATGCTGGTCGCGGCCGGCAATCATTGTTCGGCCTTGCGCCGCACCGCCATCGGCGGCCTGACGCTGGAAGCGCTGGAACTGGAATTGGGAGAATGGTGCTACCTGGAGCCGGAGCACCTGGCCCTGCTGGTGCCGGCCTAGGCAAAAAAAACGCAAGACCTGAGTCTTGCGTTTCCTGCCGCCGGTTTTGCCGGGAAATCAGTGCGAACGGATCATGGTGCCGAACGCCTGTTCGGTCAGCACTTCCAGCAACAGCGAATGCTCGATCCGGCCATCGATGATGTGCACTGTATTGACGCCCGACTTGGCGGCATCCAGCGCCGACGAAATCTTCGGCAGCATGCCGCCGGAGATAGTGCCGTCCTTGAACATTTCATCGATTTCACGGGCTGACAGGTCAGTCACCAGGTTGCCTTGCTTGTCTTGCACGCCAGCAATGTTGGTCATCATGATCAGCTTTTCCGCATGCAGGATCTCGGCGATCTTGCCGGCCACGACGTCGGCGTTGATGTTGTAGGCCTGGCCATCGGCGCCAAAGCCGATCGGCGAAATGATCGGGATGAAAGCGTCGTCCTGCAAGGCCTTGACCACCGCCGGATTGATCGCTTCGATTTCACCGACAAAACCGATGTCGAGGAATTCGCCCGGCTTTTCGCGGTCCGGCATGCGATATTTGCGGGCCCGGATCAGGCCGCCGTCCTTGCCGGTCAGGCCGACTGCCTGGCCGCCGTAGTGATTGATCAGCATCACGATATCCTGCTGCACTTCGCCGCCCAGCACCCATTCCACCACTTCCATGGTTTCTTCGTCGGTGATGCGCATGCCTTGCACGAAAGTGCCTTGCTTGCCGATTTTCTTCAGGGCGTTGTCGATCTGCGGACCGCCGCCATGCACCACCACCGGGTTCATGCCGACCAGCTTGAGCAGGATAACGTCGCGCGCGAAGCCGTGCTTCAGGCGCTCTTCGGTCATGGCGTTGCCGCCGTATTTGACGACAATGGTTTTACCGTGGAACTGACGGATGTAAGGTAACGCCTCGGCCAGAATTTCAGCTTTGATTCCTGGGGCAACGTTGGCAAGATCGTTGGTCAAATCGGCCATGGACAGTCCTACAAGAGAGGTTTCTGAGCTTGTCAGAAGAGAATAAAAAGGTGCAAAGACTGCAACTCGATGGAGTTAAAAATCGCTGCGCGATGGATCAGCGCGATTTTACATGGAAATGCGCTGGCTTAGGTGCGGCAGGCCAGCCAATAATCTTGCGATGTTGCGTATATATATCAATGCCGGGAAGATGGTTATCATGGAGCCGATTCCCCACTGCATTCAAAGGATAAGCAGAATGGCGCAATGCCCCGCCTGCCGGCAACAGTTTTCCTGCGGCGCCGGCCAGCATGCAGACCAGCCTTGCTGGTGCAGCCGCCTGCCGCCGCTGGCCAGCGCCCAGCTGACTGCAACCGAATGCTATTGCCCGGATTGCCTGCAGCGCCTGCTGCAGCAAGAACAGGCAGCAGAGAAACCACTGCCCTGAGAGTCAAGGGCAGCTGCGCACTTCCTGGGCAGGGAAATCCAGCTTGATCTTGTCGAAGGCAAGCCTGTTATCGCCGCCGAGGTCGCGCAGCTGGAACGCCACCTTGCTGGAACTGACGCTGCGCGTGCCGACCTTGGCGCCGCTCAGGCCGCGCTTGGCCAGGCCGGCGACCTGTTTTTGCGCGGCTTCATCGGTTTTGAAGATACCCAGCGAAATGCCATAGCGCAGCGGGCTCGAATCCTGGATCACGAAAAAGTCGCTGATTCCCAGCCGGCGCACCTCGTCGGCCTTGGCGTCGGCCGCTTCCTTGCTGCCCAGCGACGGCAGGTACACCATATGGCTGGCCACTTCCTGGGTTTCGCGGCGGACGAACTTGATGGCCGGCATGCGCTCCGCCAGCTGGCTCGAAAAACGCCGCGCTTCGGCCGCACTGAAATTGCCGACTTCGGTGCAAGCCGCCGGCGCCAGGTCGGCGGCCGCGGTTGCCGGCGCCAGCGCGGCGCTGGCGAGCGAGGTAGCCGCAGCCGGAGCGCTCTCGGCCGCCGTCATCCTGATCTTGTCCGGCTGCAGCTGCCTGCCGATGCGCGCCGGCTCCCTGCCGTCGCTGTAGAGCGCGCCGAGATAGCCTTTTTGCATGGCAAACAAGGCGGCATTCGCCAATAACAACAGCCAGAAAATTATTTTCAACATAGCTTAAATAGTTGCCGCGGCAGTTTGTAGACCGATCAATACCAGATTATCAACTGTTTCGTGCGCTATGGACAGATAGGGCGCAATCAGCGCCGCCGAACCGCCGGCCACCACGCACAGTATGTGCGCTCCCGGCGATTGCCGGCCGAGCAAGCCAAACGCCCGTTCGATGGCGCCGACCTGGGCGTTGATGCAGCCGCTGATGATGGCGTCGTCGGTATTGTCGGCAAACAGCGTGTTGATTTGCACATGGTCCGTGATATGCGGCAGCTGCGCGGTGCTGCGCGCCAGCGAAGTCGCCATCAGTCCCAGCCCCGGCAGGATCATGCCGCCGCTGAACACGCCGTCGGCGCTGACCGCGTCGATCGTGGTGGCGGTGCCGCAGGTGGCGACCAGCAGGGTCTGCTGCGGAAACAGCCGTTGCGCCCCCAGCGCCGCGGCGAAGCGGTCGCAGCCGAGCTGCGCCGGATCGCGATAAGCATTGCGCAGGCCGGCCAGCTGCGGCAGCGAGACAAACCAGTGGGGCCGCACGGCAATGCCGAAAACCGTCTCCAGCAGCGTCTGCAAGCGCTCCTGTATATGCTCGCCGGCAACGTTCGAAATCAGTATGCGCGTCACCGCCAGCTTGCGCCAGCGCTCGCTCAGCGCCACCAGCTCGCCATGCGCCGCCGAACCGCTTTCCAGCCACGCGCCGGCCAGCTCGCCCGCCACCGGCAAGGCTGTAAGCGCCCATTTGATGCGGGTATTGCCGACATCGATCAACAGCATGCCCATGGTTCAGCCTTCCTTCGGGCGCAATGAAATATCGCCGGCCATGATTGCAATCGGGCTGCTGCCGCCATCCGTTTGCAGCAGCAGGCGACCGATCTGGTCGATGCCCAGCGCCTTGCCTTCGTGCAGCGTCTTGCCCTGGTCCAGGATCGCTACCTGCTGGCCGGCAAACGCATGCAACCGGTTCCAGCGTTCGACAAAAGCCGGCAAGCCCTCGCTTTCGAATTGCCACATGTTTTGCGCCAGCCCGCTCAGCAATGCACCGAGCAGCAAGTCGCGGTCCTGCGCTGCCGCTGCCGGTAGATTGGCGGTACGACGGCCGATCTGCTCCTGTAACTGTTCCGGCATGGCGAGATTGATGCCGATGCCGATCACCGCCCACAGCTGCTGGTCCGGCGCGGTCGCGGTTTCGATCAGGATGCCGGCCAGCTTGCGGCCGCCCTGCAACACGTCGTTCGGCCATTTCAGCTGGACCTCGACGCCGAAATCGGCCAGGGTCTCGGCAATCGTCACGCCCACCGCCAGCGGCAAACCGACCAGCGCCTGCAGCGGCGAGGCGAACGGCCAGGCCAGCGAAAACGTCAGCGCCGCCGCCGGCGCCGTCAGCCAGGCGCGGCCGGCGCGGCCGCGGCCGGCAGTCTGCGTCAACGCCACCAGCAAGGTCGGTGCGCGCAGCGCGTCTTTGCCGCTGTCGCGGTCGTTGCCAGAGACGCGCGCCAGCAGGTCGGCGTTGGTCGAACCGGTTTCGGCGACGACTTCGATCAGGCATTGCTCGGCGTGAAGGCCGGCAAAAGCGGCGATGCGGGCAGCGGACAACTGGCTCGCGGGCGAAATTGGTGCAATAAATTGTGCGGTCATGCCGCGCATTGTAGCGGGAGTAACAGGAAAAAGCGGAGAAAAAGCGAGGAAAATGCAGCTCGCAACGCATGGTTTTACCCATGTAAACACAATAAAAAACAACGACATGCCTAATCCGTATGGCATATTTCTCTAGAAACCGTTAAATCGCCTGCGCCGCTGCTGCCTGCAGCCTGGTTTTATCACTACTTGTCATAGTGTGGAAAGCAATTCTCCCTTAAACTGATGCGATGCCGAATCCAGATTCCACTACTCCTGTTCTTGATCTCAAAGATGGCAGCCTGGTAGCCGCCCACGGCAACTGGCAGGTGCATGCCTTGACCCAGCCGGGGGTGATCAAGGCGTTGCAGGCCAAGCTGAAAAACCTGGCCAGGCAAAACGACACGCTGCGCTGGGACCTGTCGGAGATCGGCACGCTGGACCATATCGGCGCGCAATTCCTGTGGAACGCATGGGGCAAGACCCGTCCCAAACAATTGACCGTGGCGCCGCAGCACCGAGATTTTTTCCAGCGCCTGGCCAGCGCCGGCACCCTGGCCCTGCCGCCCAAGCCGCCGCGCCGCCGCCTGTTCAATGTGATCTACGACTTGGGTGTCGACATCCTGGAGCACGTGTCCGGTTTCATCACCCTGCTGGGACAGCTGGTGCTGGATTTCCTGCGCATGGTGCAAGCGCCGCAGCGCGCGCCGTGGAAGGAGATTTCCGCCAATGTCTACCACGTCGGCTACCAGGCTCTGGGGATCACCGCGCTGGTCGGTTTCCTGATCGGCGTGGTGCTGTCGTTTTTATCGGCCCAGCAACTGCATACCTTCGGCGGCGACATCTACCTGGTCAATATCCTCGGCATGAGCATCATCCGCGAACTGGGGCCGCTGCTGGCGGCGATCCTGGTGGCGGGCCGCTCCGGTTCGGCGATCACCGCGCAGCTGGGCGTGATGCGCGTCACCGAAGAACTCGACGCCATGCTGGTGATGGGTTTGCCGCACGGCTTCCGCCTGATCCTGCCGCGCGTGCTGGCCTTGCTGGTGGCGATGCCCTTGCTGGTAATCTGGACCGATGCGATTGCCCTGCTGGGCGGCATGGTCGCCGCGCAGTTGCAGCTGGGTTTGTCGCCCACCTATTTCCTGCAGCAGCTGCCGAATGCGGTGCCGCTGCCCAACTACCTGATCGGCCTCGGAAAAGGCGCGGTGTTCGGCGGCCTGATTGCGATGGTGGCCTGTTATTTCGGCCTGCGCATCGAGCCCAATACCGAAAGCCTGGGACACGGCACCACCACTTCGGTGGTGACCGCCATCACCATCGTGATCGTGGCCGATGCGGTGTTTGCGATCATTTTCAGCGGCGTGGGATTCTGATGGCCGAGCACACACCCATCATCGAGATCGACAAGCTCTGGACCCAGTTCGGCCAGGCCGTGATCCACCAGGACCTGGACCTGCGCATCGACGCCGGCGAGATCGTCGGCCTGGTGGGCGGCTCCGGTTCCGGCAAGACCACGCTAGTGCGCCAGATACTCGGATTGAACCGGCCCACCAAAGGCAAGGTGACGGTGTTCGGCACCGATATCAGCCAGGCCGATGTCGACCAGATGTACGCGTTGCAGAACCGCTGGGGCATGCTGTTCCAGCAGGGCGCCCTGTTCTCGGCGCTGACTGTGCTCGACAACGTAGCCTTGCCGATGCGCGAATTGCGCGCCCTGCCGGACCAGCTGATCAGGGACGCCGCCTTGCTCAAGCTGCAGATGGCCGGCATCGGCCCCGAACACGCGCTGAAGATGCCGTCCGACCTGTCCGGCGGCATGATCAAGCGGGTGGCGCTGGCGCGCGCCCTGGCGCTGGAACCGGAACTGCTGTTCCTGGATGAACCGACCGCCGGCCTCGATCCGGCCTCGTCGGCGGCCTTCATCGAACTGATCCGCTCGCTGCACAAGGACATGCGCCTGACCGTGGTGATGATCACCCATGACCTGGAACCGCTGCTGGCGCTGTCGACCAAGATTGCGGTGCTGGCGGACAAGCACGTGATCGCCTACGACACGCCGGAGCGCGTGATGAAGGTGCGCCATCCGTTCATCGAAACATTTTTTCTTACTGCCAACCGTTATGAGCACGAAACTTGCGGATAAATGCAGAAAGTGTAGATAGGAAGTCTTATGGAAAATAAAGCGCATGCCCTGATCGCCGGGTTGTTCACGGTGGCCTTGCTGATCGCGACGCTGTTCGGCGTCATGTGGTTCAACAGCGACCGGGTGGAACGGATTCCTTACGAGATCGCCACCAAGCTGTCGGTGCCGGGGCTCAACCCGCAAGCCGACGTCCGTTATCGCGGCCTGGACGCCGGCAAGGTCGACACCATCACCTTCGATCCCAAGTCGCCGGGGCAGATCCTGATCAAGATCAAGATCAATCCGGATACGCCGATGACGCAATCCACCTTCGCCACCCTGGGTTACCAGGGCGTGACCGGGATCGCCTACATCCAGCTCGACGACGACGGCAGCAAGCCGCTCAAGCTCGACAGCAGCAAGCAGCACCTGGCGCGCATAGAACTGCGCCCCAGCCTGTTCGACAACCTGCAGACCAAGGGCGCGCTGATCCTGTCGCGCGCCAATGAAATGGTCGACAAGCTGAACGGCTTGCTGGATCCGGAGAACCAGAAAACCATGGTGAAAGCGTTCAGCGACGTCAGCAAGACCGTCAATGAATACCAGGGCATCCCGCAACAGCTGCAGCCGACCCTGAAGCAGCTGCCGGCGCTGACCGGCCAGCTGAACCAGACGCTGGCCTCGGTCACCGCGCTGTCCAACAACATGATGGTGCTCAGCAAGAACCTCAATACCTTGACCAACAGCCTGCAAGGACCGGACGGCGCTGTCGCCAACCTGGCCGGGGCGGTGCAGAATATCGGCTCGGTCGCCAACGGCGTCGAATACGATACGCTGCCGCGCTTCAATGTGCTGACCACGGAGGCGCGTTCGTCGATGCGCAACCTGAACCAGACCATGGACCATTTCAACCAGCAGCCGCAAAGCATCCTGTTCGGCAGCAAGCCGCTGCCTCCGGGTCCTGGCGAAGCCGGTTTTGTAGCTCCAGGCAAATAAACACACGCGCGACAGAGACCACCCTGTCGCCAACCGATTAAAGGCATGCCATGACCGCTATCCTGAAAACCCTGTCGTCCTTCCTTGCGATTGCCCTGGTCGCCGGCTGCGCCAGCAAGATCGACGCTCCGACCCAATACGACCTGGGCCTGCTGCCGCCCGCAGCGGCAACCGCGGCGCCGTCCTTGCCGGCGGTCAGCCTGGCCGACGTCAATGCGCCGGCCTGGCTGGACAACAACATGATCTATTTCCGCCTGGCCTACGCCAACCAGCTGCAGCCGCGGCCGTACGCCGGCAGCCGCTGGACCATGCCGCCGGCGCAGCTGTTCCAGCAGCGCCTGAAGTCGCGCCTGGCGCAGGCCGGCGGCACGGTGCTGGCGATGTCGGATGCCGCGCTGAATATTCCTTTGCTGCGCATCGACATGGATGATTTCACGCAAACCTTCGATACGCCGTCGCACAGCCTGGCGACGCTGCAGGTGCGGGCTTCTCTGTTCAACGGCCGCACGCTGCTGGCGCAAAAGAGCTTCAGCCGCCAGGCGCCGACACCCAGCGCCGACGCCGCCGGCGCCGCCAGCGCTTTTGTGGCGGCCAACGACGGCGTAATCGATGACCTGATGGGCTGGCTGGCGACAGTGGCGCCGAAGAAATAATGACGCAGCAAGCAATCCCGACAACCTCCTCGGCCGCGTCCTCGTTCGCCCGCGTCAGCCTGCTGATCTACCTGCTGCTGATCGTCTACGCCAGCTGGTACCCGTTCACCGGCTGGCGCGACCTCGGCCTGACCGCCTTTGCCTACCTGGACACGCCGCTGCCGCACTATTGGACAGTGTTCGACGTCTGGACCAACATCGCCGGCTACCTGCCGCTGGGCATGCTGATGGTGCTGTCGTTGCCGCGCTCGCGCCGCTGGTCGCCGTATTGGGCGGTATTGCTGGCCACCCTGGCCGGCATCCTGGTCTCCGGCAGCATGGAAGCGGTGCAGACCTTCCTGCCGACCCGCGTCGCCTCCAACCTCGATTTGATGACCAACAGCGCCGGCGCCCTGCTCGGCGCCGTGCTGGGCGTGATCCTGCGGCCGCGCTTCGGTCCCGACAGCCGCTTGCTGCAGCTGCGCGAACACTGGTTCAACCGGGAAGCCAGCCAAGGCATGGTGGTGGTCGCGCTGTGGCCGCTGGCGCAGATTTATCCGCTCAGCCACCTGTTCGGCTTCGGCCAGTTCACTTCCATGCTGTCGAACTGGCTGTCGGATTTCCTGGAACAGCCTATCGACCTGCAAGCCTGGCTGACCAACGATATCCAGTTCAGCGCCGACCAGTACTGGCTGACCGAAACCATCATCACCGCCTGCGGCCTGACCGGCGCCGCCCTGACCTTCCTGATCCTGCTGCGCCAGCATGCGCCGAAACTGCCGCTGACCCTGCTGCTGGTGTTTGTCACGCTGATGATCAAGATCCTGGCGACGGCGCTGCTGTTCGCGCCTGACAACGCCTTCGTCTGGCTGACCCCGGGCTCGTTCGGCGGCCTGCTGATCGGCGGCCTCATGCTGAGCGGCCTGGCGTATGCGCCGCAGCTGGCGCAACGGCGCCTTGCCGGGCTGACCCTGGCGATATCTTTATTGCTGGTCAATATCATGCCGGACAACCCCTACTACACCGAAACCGTGCAAACCTGGTCGCAGGGGAAATTCCTGAACTTCAACGGCGTCGCCCAATTCCTGGCCTTGCTGTGGCCGTTCTGCACGCTGTGGTTCCTGTTCCATCCCATGCACAAGCGGCGCCGCAAGGCGGCACAGCGGCAGTCGCAACGCGACTCGCGCTAGCCCCGCTCCTGAAATCAAAATGCCGGCGGTGTATGATTCCCGTCTGTATTGGTCAACTATTCCAGAATCCTGCCATGAGCGATAAGCCGTTTTACGAACATCACGTATTTTTTTGCCTGAACCAGCGCGAACCGGGCGAACGCGTCTGCTGCGCCAATGCCGGCGCCCAGGCGGCGCAAGAGCATGCCAAGAGGCGCGTCAAGCAGCTCGGCCTGGCCGGCGAAGGCAAGGTGCGGATCAACAAGGCCGGCTGCCTTGAGCGCTGCGAAGAAGGCCCGGCGCTGGTGATTTATCCGGAAGGCGTCTGGTACACCTACGTCGACAATGAAGATATCGACGAAATCATCGATGTCCATATCGTCGGCGGCAAGATTGTCGAACGCCTGAAAATCTAAGCAGCACGCATTCCACCATCATCACTCAGAATCATCAATGCAATGAACGCTCAAACGCTTCCCTTTTTCATCGCCGGCGCGGTCGGCCAGCTCGAATGTGCACTGGACCTGCCGGATCCCGCAACCTTCGCCGCGCCGCGCGGCCTGGCGCTGGTGGCCCATCCCCATCCGCTGTTCGGCGGCACCATGGACAACAAGGTGGTGCATACGCTGGCGCGCGGCTTCCTGGCGCTGGGTTATGTCACGGTGCGCATGAATTTCCGCGGCGTCGGCAAATCCGAAGGCACGCATGACGAAGGCCGTGGCGAGACCGACGACATGGCCCTGCTGCTGGCCCACATGCGCCAGCAATATCCCGACCTGCCGCTGGTGCTCGGCGGATTCTCGTTCGGCACTTTCGTGCAGGCGCAACTGCAGCAGCGCCTGGAAGCCGCCGGAACGCCGGCCGAACGGCTGGTGCTGGTCGGCACCGCCGCCGGCAAATGGCCGATGCCGACTGTACCGGCCGACAGCATCCTGATCCACGGCGAGCTGGACGATACGATTCCGCTCACCGCGGTATTCGAATGGGCGCGCCCGCAGGACATCCCGGTGATCGTGATTCCCGGCGCCGATCATTTTTTTCACCGCCGGCTGCAACATATCAAGAATCTCATGGTCGAAATGTGGCGTCGCTGACAGACCGCGGTTTGAGCGCTAAACAGGCAGGTTCGTTTAGTGTTTAAGCCGTCCGGGGAGGCGGTGGCGCTATAATTCTGTCGGCATGGTTGTATGCGGTTGTCCATTAACCGCCTCCGCTTACGCATTTTTCAACCCCTTACGCAGATAAAGTTGCTCATCGTCCACACTCGTTGTTCACATGATGCAGGTTTGTTGCTACTGATTTCATTACTCGATACTCCATGAAAAAAATACTCGCGGCGCTCGCTGCCACTGTCCTCTCCATATCCGTAGCCTTTGCCCAGACATTGCCGCCGCCGACAGTGGCCGCCAAATCGTGGCTGCTGCTCGACACCACCAGCAACCAGGTGGTGGCGTCGCAAGATCCCGACATGCGCATCGAACCGGCTTCGCTGGCCAAGATCATGACCGCCTATGTGGTCTTTGATGCGCTCAAGGACAAGAAAATCACCCTCGACCAGATGGTCAACGTTTCGGTGCGCGCCTGGAAGGTCGATCCAAGCAGCTCCAAGATGTTCATCGAACCGAATACGCCGGTCTCCATCAACGACCTGCTGTACGGCCTGATGGTGGTGTCGGGCAACGACGCCGCGGTAGCGCTGGCGGAAGCCGTGGCCGGTACCGAAGATTCCTTCGTCGCGCTGATGAACCACGAAGCCGAACGCATGGGCATGAAATCGACGCACTTCGGCAACCCGCACGGCTTGCCGAGCGCAGACACCTACTCGACCGCGCGCGACCTGGCGACGCTGGCGGCCCACGTGATCGTCGACTTCCCCGAGTTCTACAAGATCGATTCGACCAAGAAATACACCTACAACAAGATCACCCAGCCTAACCGCAACCGCCTGCTGTGGCTGGATCCAACCGTCGACGGCATGAAGACCGGCCACACCAGCAGCGCCGGTTATTCCATCATCGCCAGCGCCAAGCGTCCGAACGCAGGCGGCGACCGCCGTTTGCTGGCGGTCGTGATCGGCACCAACTCCGACGGCACCCGCACCCAAGAAGCGCAAAAGCTGCTGAACTGGGGCTTCCAGAACTTCGACGCGGTCAAGCTGTACGCCAAGGGCCAGGCCATCGATACGCCGCAAGTCTGGAAAGGCGCCAAGAGCCAGATCAAGATCGGCTTCACGCATGACGTCTACGTGACCGTGCCGAAGGGCATCGCCGACAAGATCAAGCCGGTGCTGGAACGCACCGATCCGCTGATCGCGCCGATCCAGCAGAACGCCAAGGTCGGCACCGTCAAGGTAAACGCCGACGGCAAGACCATTGCCGAGTTCCCGGTAGTGGCGCTGGAAGATGTGGCCCAGGCCACCATCTTCGGCCGCGCCTGGGATTCGATCCGCTTGCTGTTCAAATAAATACGGCGGCCCCAACTGGGGCCTGAACAAAAAAAAGACAGCCGCGGCTGTCTTTTTTTATGGGGAGAGCAGATCAACGCCGGTTGCGGCGGCTCCAGGCTTCCAGGAAGGCCAGCGTCACACTGGCCTCGTTGGTCTCCGCCAGGCCGCTGCCGAAGAAAGCGCCGACATCCTTGAAATCATTGCCTCCGGCCAGGTCCGACAAGCTGCGGAAAGCGATAAAAGGCACACGGTTGGCATAAGCCACCTGGGCAAAAGCAGCGGTTTCCATATCCACTACCTGCGCCTGCAGGTTATCGAACAGATAGGCCCGGTAACCGGGATTGGCCAGGAAAGCGCTGCCGGAAACACCGCGGCCGCCAACCCGCAACTCAGGCTGGACGCTGACGCACAGCGATGGATTCTTCGGCCCGCATTTCGCCAGCGCCGGTTTCAGGGTGCGGGCCAGCGCCAGCATCTCGGGATCGGCCTGGAACTCGAAGCGGAATTCGCCCTGCGGCGCGTTAGTCTCGTTCATCACGAAATTGTCGCGCATGAACAGGCCGCTGCTGACCGGGCCGTTGGGCGTATCGAACTTGAAATCCGGGCGCGGCTTGCCGTTGTCGGCCGCCAGCTTGACGCCCAGGCAGCTGACGTCGCCGGCCGCGCCGCACGGCGAAGGCAGGCTGCCGTCGCCGTTCCAGTAGACTTCCATCGGCATCGCCCAGCTTTCAGGCACAGTGACGTCGCCGACATGGCTGGCCGGATCGACGCCGCCGGCGATGCCGCTCATCAGCAGGCGCTCGACACGGAAATGATCCATCATCAGCTGCGTCACCATGGTAGCGTTCACCACGCTGACGCCGCTCAGCACGATCACCACCTGGTTGCCGCGCAGTTCACCTGTGGTAAACCGGTTGCCGTTGATTTTCCACTCGCGCTTTTTCTGCGTCTGCTCCAGCAAGATATCGGCCTCGGCGCCGAACGCCGAAACGATGCCGATACGCGGCTTGCATTCGCTCAGGCAATGGCTCTTTGCGAGCGGCGCCGCGCCGGCGGTAGTCATCAAGGCAGCGCCGGCCAGCATGGCGCAAGCGGCCTGGCGCAACATTTTTAATACAGGAGCAGGAGCAATCAAGGGCTTTCCTTTCATTTGGCAAAAAGGGTCAGTGGATCAGGTATTTTCCGGCCCCGCGGCAGGCGAGGCATTGCCCGGCCTGAGGCCATGGCGCCAGCGCAGCAGGCCGATCGCATAGGTGACATAGTAAGCCGCCAGGATGCCAAAGATCAGCAGGGTCAGCGGGCTGCTGGAAAACTGGCTCGGGGTCCAGACCTGCGGTCCGGGTGCAAGGTAGAATTGAACCAGGCGATAGACGATACGGCCGACGAACAGCAGCGACAGCGCGATGCCCAGGTGAGCGCTGGGCGTGTAGAACAGGCCCTCGGGCGTTTGTTCGAATCTGGTAAGGCGGTGGCCGTAGATGCCCAGCCCGATGCCGAGGGCAATGCCGCCGGCGATCGCCGCCAGATGATCGGGCTGCGCCAGGGAAGCGAATGACAGCATGCCCATCACCCAGGTAAACAGGCAAATGGTGATCCACGGCCTTACCTTCGACAGCTTCTGCCGGACGACCATGCGCCGGATCCGCGAATACAGGCGCCAGACCACCAGCGCGGCGATGCCGAGCGACACAAACAGGGAGGGATGAGCGGGAATTGCCATGAGCTTTTCTCCAACGTGGCTGATCGCGCCAGTCTAACCCAGTTTAATGTCAGAACACACCCGCGTTCAGGCAGCCTGCTCGGCCGCCTCGAAATTGATCTGCGCCTGCTCGCGCACCTGGGCCCGCCGCAATTCCCACAGTTCGCGCAGCTTGTCCGAGCGCAGTTCGCGTTCGTCCGATTCCGAGACGAACCCGACTTCGCCGTTGCCATCCGCCACCGTGCGGCTGAAGCTCCATTCGCGCGAGAATTCCGGCTTGATGGCGCCTGCATGCTTGGTCGGCATGGCGCAGATCAGCTGCATGCCGAGGTGGTCGCGCAGGAATTTCAAGACGTCGCGGGCGCGCCCTTCATCCATCTTGGCAAACGATTCGTCGTTGACCAGCAGGTGCAGGCTGTTGCCCTTCTCGAAACGCTTGAGGCGGTTGGTGACGACCGCGGCATGAATGATATAGGCCGGCGTCTCCAGCTGGCCGCCGGAACCGGTGCCCCATTCAGACAAACGGACATGCGACCCGGTATCCGATTCCTTGTAGATTTCGTAGCGGCGGTAGTTGCGGTAATCGGCGACCCGCTGCAATTCCTTGACCGCCTTGTCTTCGTCGTCCGACAGCAGCAATTGCACCAGGCGATCGCGTACCTGGCAGTTGTCCGCGCTCAGGACCGGATCGGCAAACAGGTTGCCGGCTTCCTGCGTATCCGACATCTCGGAAGTGGCGCAGAAGAAATCGTAATAAGCCTTGAATTCCGGCACCCATTCCGACCAGTCGATGCGGAACTTGTCGGTGCCGAACTTGAGTTTGTCGAGTTCGGTATTGAGCGTCTTCAAGGTGCGCACGCCGGTATCGACGGCGTTACGGATTTCGTAGCAGAACTGCTTGGTGAATACATCGTTGAACGAGGCTTCGGCGGTGCGCAGCTGCTCCAGGTTCTTGATCAGGCCGATATCTTTCTGCCGTGTCAGCTGGGCGCGGGTGCGTTCCTGCAAGGTCACCATCAGCGCATACAAAGGCGTGAAATCACCGTCGCGCAGATCGTCGCCCTGAGTCACTTCAAAGCGTTCGTCGATGCGCGCATGGGCGTGGTATTCGCCCAGGGCATTGCGGGCATCGCCGTACAGCTGCCAGCTGAGCGCCGTCTGTTTGGCGACATTACTCGATGCCTGCGACTGCGAATAACTGCCCTCATCCACCCAGGCGGCGACCTGGTCCGTCAGCGCGGTGAAAGACAGGCTGCCGTTGACGATGCACAGGTCGCGCAGTTTTTCGGTATCGCTGTCGACCCTTGCCTGTTTGGCTCCCATGCCGAAATGCAGGCGCGTCAGCGCAGCCTGATGGCCCTGTATGGCTTTTTCGTGGCCGCCGATATTCTTGCTGCAAGCAGTCTTGCGCGCTTCCAGGGCGGCGATTTCGATGCCCAGGGCCTCAGCTTCGTCTTCCAGCTTGCTGACCTGGGTCAGGTCGAGCCTGCTCAGGTCCTGGCGGGCAGCGTCAAGCTCGCGCACCAGGGCTTCCAATTCGTCGATTGCGGCAAACGACGGGCATTGCAACTGCCCCATCAGGGCCAGCGCCCCCTGCAGCTCGCGCAACTGGGTGCGCACCTGGGTCAGTTCGCGTTCCGCCTGCGCATGCTCCTGCTCGGCGCGCTGCTTGGCGAGGCGCTTGGCTTCCTGGCCGAACACCAGCAGGTCGGTGTCGGCGGTGAACATGGTGCGCGAGCCGCTGCCTTTGCCATCCCTGGTCAGACCGCGCGAGGTATGGCGCAGGGCTTCGGTATCGGCGACCTTGACCACCTGGCCGAACTGGTCGTGCAGATAGGCATGGGCGATCGGATGCTCGGTGCTGAGTTCGTGCACGATCGAATCGCTCGGGGTTCTTTCTATTTTCAGGTTTTTCAGGCAGAAGCTGCCCTGGATCACATTGGCGCGCAGTTTCTTCTGCCGTACGAAATCGATGGCTTTGCCTTCCCATGCCTGGTCGACCACCAGGTTGAAACGGGCGCCGCCCAGATAACCTTCGATTGCCGGCTGCCATTCGGCCGAAACCGGTTCTACCAGGTCGCACAGCACCTGGGCGCGCGCGGCGGCCAGCTCGGAACGGAATTCTTTCAGCGCATGGCGGATATGCTGCGGATAATCAGCGCCGCCTTCGGCCAGGTTGGCTTTGCGCGAAGCGGCGTCTTTTTCATGGCGCAAGGCGTCATGCTCAGCCGCGCGCAGCTGCGCAATCTGGGTATGCAAGGCCGAAACGAAACTGTGTTCGGTGCCGGCCAGCGCGCCATGCAGTTTGCCGAGGGCGGCGTCAACGCCTTCAAAGTCGTTGACCAGCATCAGCGATTTCAGCACATCCACTTCTTCCGACTTGGCCAGTTCGCCTATGCTGCGCAAATGGGTGGCCAGGTCCAGCGTGCCGGCGGCCGACAGCGCCAGCACTATCTGGCGGGCGGCATCGGCAATTTCCTTCTGTTCCGGCGGAATCAGCATGCCGGCCACATTGCGCGCCGCGCTTTCCAGCTGCTGGGCGGCCAGTGCATTGTGCTGCAGCGAGCTGAACACCGTCTTGATCTTGCCGTCGTTCTGTTCGATCTGGTTCTGGATCCGGGTTTTTTGCTCGGCCGCCGGAATGCCCATCATCTGCGCATGGATCTGCGTCAAGCTGCGGTTCTTGGCGCCGCGATCCTGTTCCAGCTTGTCGGCGCTCTCGGTTTCATCGCCGATCAGCGCCTGCAATCCTTCGATGGCCGAGGTGGCGGCTTCCAGCTGGCGCTGGTCTTCGCGCAAGGCCAGCGACGACACCAGCAGTTGCGACTGGCTGGCGGACTGATGCGCGCGCGCGGTATCGCCGACGGCCTTGCCGAGCAGCTCCAGGCGCTTGACGTTGTCGCTCAGGCGCTCGCCTTCCTTGCGCAATTCGTTGACCTGGCGCATCAGCTTGCTGATCTGCCCGATGCGCTGCGACAGCTGGCTGGTGTCGAGTTCCAGGATCTGGTGCTTGACCAGGTCGTCGACGCTGCCGATAGGCTTGTGGGCAATCGACTGGCTCCAGGCCCGGGCCGCGCTTTCGGCTTCGGCGAAGGAGACGGTTTTCTGGCCGCGGAAACGGCCGTACAGCTGGCACAGGTACTCGCGCTTGCTGTCGCGGAAATTGGTGATGCCGCGGTATTTCCCGGCCAGGTGGTGCTCGATCTTTTCCACCGCCACCACTGCCATGCCGCCATCGATCTCGGTCGAGGTCAGGTCACCCAGCTGCAATGCGACGCCATCGATGATCAGCAAGGCCAGCCGTTCCGACACCGCCTGGCGGCGCTCGCCGGCGCCGTCGACGCGAGCCGAAGCCGCGACCAGCGCGGTGAATTCGCGCCCTTCTTCGCCTTCGCTAGGCTTGAATACCGCGGCGATGTAGCCGTGCGCGCCGTTGGGACGGGCGAACAGGTTATCCTCGGCGCCGACGATGTAGGACCACAAGGTGCGTTTGGTCTTGCCGTTGCGCGCGCCCTGGGTGGTTTCATCCTGGCCCGGGTTGTAGCTGAAAATATTCTGGTAAACCGCCGTCATCACGGTTTGCAAGGCGTCCAGCATGGTCGATTTGCCGGAGCCGGTAGGGCCGGTCAGCAACGTCATGTTGCCCATCGGGTATTCCTGCGAACGCAAGGCGCCCCAGTTCACCAGGATCAGTTTGTCCAGCTTCATTCGAGGTTTCCTTCCATGCCTTGCGCTGTAAATTCGTCTTCCGCCACGGCTTGCAGGCTGGCTTGTCCTGTCTCGTTCTCGGCGCCGGCCGGCAGCGGCTCCGATTCCAGCGCAGCTTCCAGCATGTCGTCGCTGATGATGCCGAGGATGGTCGGCCGGATCGCCAGCAAGGCGTCTTCATCGTCCATGGAAAAATTCGCCGCCAGCCGGATCAGGCGATGGCGCTTGAGATCGTTGAGCAGGCGTTGCCGCTCGATATTGGTCGGCGGCAGTGCGCGCTTCAGCTGCGTCTGCAGCGTGGCCGACAATTCCTCGAAGCGCGTCAGCACTTCGCCGGAATCGGTCAGCCGGTTGCCGCCTTCCGACAAACCTTGCTGGTACTGGAAGCGTAACGCCAGCGCCGCTGCGACAAAATCCGGCGACAGCCGCGCGCGCAAACCCGGCACCGGCTCCAGCCCGTCTTCCGGTAAACCCGGCACTTCGGCGCCGGGCGCGTACAGGCGGAAGAATTCGCCTTTCAGGTTGTGCTCAAGGCGGAAGCCGCCGAGCTGGAAATAATCGCCCAGGCAGGTTTCGATGCGGCGCGCGTCGTCGTACAGGCGCTGCTCGACGCCGTCTTCCTCGCGCAGCACGATGCCGGCGGCGAACAGGCGTCCGACGATTTCGCGGAAGCGCTCCAGCGACAGGCTCTGCAGCGCCAGCTGCTGGTTCAGTGTTTCATTCAGGGTCATGTTTCATCTCGATCTGGTAATCGTCGCCGGCATAAAACTCGTTCCAGAGCTTGCTCGGCAGTTTCTGCACGGTGAGCCGGTCGTCGCGCGCGCCGCGCACGGCTTCCACCACTTGCATGTTGTTGAGGACGTCGGTAGTGGTCGCCGCCGGCAAGGTCGACAGCCGGATCGGCCGGTCGCGCAGGCGCAGCTCGGCGCGGATGCGGTGCACGATGTCGTCGTTGGACAAGGCGAAGGCGTCGGCCTCGGCGCGGTACATGGCCGCCGCTAGCCGGGCGTCGCGCGTCACTTTCGGCTGCGCGGTCACCGTCAGGGCTTTGCGCCGCTGCGAGGCGCTGCGCAGCTTGAAGCCGGCCGGATCGAGCAGGCGGATTTCCGCCGGTGCGATGGCGGCGCCGATACGCTCGAGCAAGGCGTCCTGAGCCACACCGCTGAGCTTGGCGGTCTGGCTGATGGCCAGGCTGTAGGCTTGCCGAGTCTGGCCGCCGCGCAGCATCAGCGCCTGCTGCACGATGCTGGCGGCGCGCTGCATGTAGACGCTCATGGCCTTGATCAGCTCCGGGTGCTTGGTGGTGCAGGCCGCTTCCACCATTTCTTCGATGCGGTCCAGCATCCATTCCAGCGTCGACGCTCCTTGCCGTTCCTGGCTGGCCCAGCGCGCGATGTCGTTGAGCTGGTCTTCCAGCGCCTGCGACTTGTCGTGCTCCAGGCTGTGCAAGCGAGCGATCACGTCGCGGATCGCCTGCCGGTGGCGTTCGATACTGTCGGCGGTCAGCTGCTTCTTGAACTCTTTCTCGAAACGGTCGAGGAATTCCATGAAACCGTCCCACGGCGTTTGCGAGGCTTCCAGCATCAGGCGCCGCACCAGTTCCTGGAAATAATCGACGCCCTCGGACAGGTCGCTGATGACTTTTTCGGCGTAGTCGTAGGCATCGATCAGATCGTAGGCGTCGACATTGCGCAGCGCGGCGTTGAGCGCATTGCGGCAGCTGCGCACGTTACGCTGGCGGGTGCGCGCGCTGCGCCGGTCTATGGCCCAGAACGCCTCGGCAAACAGCTTGCCGGCGCGCGTGAAACGGTAGGCGGTGACCAGGCCGGCGCGGTCGCCGAAGGTTTCCAGCCAGCCGTCCCTGAGCAGGGTGCGCAGTAGCGCGCTGCTGCTTTGCTGGTCGTCGGCGCCGGCGGGAATCAAATCGTCCTCGGCCAGCTCCATGTTCGCCGCCGCCTCTTCCTGCGCCAGCAAAACCTGCCTCGATTCCTGCACCACCGGCAACAGCAGGTCGCGCAAGCCGTCGCGCGTCAAATTCTGGCCGTAGTCGGCGCTGGGGCCGTGCAGCCGCTCATACAGCGCGCGCACGCAAGCCACCACCACGCCGCGGTGCTTGCCGGCCAGCGGCCGGAAAAAATTAAGTCGGTCTGGTTCAAAAAACAATCGGGTTGCCTGCCTTGGTTGCCAAAAAATGCGTTACGCAAATACGTTGTAAAAATGAAAATATATCGGGTATTGGCGCCGGGCGATGCCGCCGGCGACATAATTGTGTAAATTAAAGTCCAACCCGCCATTGTAAAGGCTAGCGTCGGCTATAACGAGCCGCTATCTTATACAGTAGACAGAAAGCCGGGGCATCCGTAACATGCATTTCCAGAATGCAATCAGACATTCCCCGCCTATCCGCCAGGAGACACCGTGCCATCGAGCCGCCTCACCCGCCATCTCAGCATTACCATCCGCCGCAGCCTGCAGGATGCCTACGCGTTCGCCTCGCGCCCGGAGAATTTTGCGCAATGGGCCAGCGGCCTGGGGAAAATCCTGCCCCAGGCAAACGGCGAATGGCTCGCCGACACCGCGGAAGGCCAGGTCAAGATCCGGTTTAGCGCGCACAATCCCTATGGCGTACTGGACCATTGGGTGACGCCGCCGGCGGGTGCGGAGATTTATATCCCGATGCGGCTGATCGCCAATGGCGACGGCTGCGACCTGCATTTCACGCTGTTCCGGCTGGAGCACATGTCGGATGAAAAATTCGAAGCGGATGCGGACTGGGTGCTGCGCGACCTGGCCGTCCTGAAACAACTGCTGGAAGCTCGCTGATGCCTGATTGCCTGCCATGATTGCCGCATCCCTGCCCGCGGCTCCCGTCAATGTCATCGCTGCCGACGGCCAGCCTTGCATGGGACGTTATGCCGGCCAGACCGGCATCATCGACTGGTCGACCCTGGCCGCGCCTTACGCCCGCAGCAAGCTGTGGCGGCGCTTCCATCACAAGCGCTGGCAATATGTAGCGCTGTCGACGCCGCAGCTGCTGTGCGGCATCGCGATTGTCGACGTCGGCTGGACCAATACCGCTTTCGCCTATGTCTTCGACCGCCAGCAAGGCAAGCAGATCGCCGGTTTTTCGCAAGACGGCATACCAGGCCTGAGCGCCAGGGTCAGCGACCGGCCTGGCGGCCCTAGCCGCTTCCATTGTTTCGGCAACCGGATCGACTACCAGCCGCCGGCCGAGGGCGATCCGGCCGGCATGTACCAGCTCAGCGTGCAGTGCGAACAGTTCGAGCTTGAGGCCGAATTCGAGGCCGGTCAGGCTGCCCCTTTGTTCCTGGCGGTCGGGCCGATTGTGCACGGCTCGGTGCACGCCACCCAGAAATCGCCCGGCATGCCGCTCACCGGCGAAGTGCGCGTGGGTGATGAACGCTTTGCGCTGGATGGCGGCGTCGCCAGCTTCGACTATTCCAACGGCCTGCTGGCGCGCAATACCGAATGGCGCTGGGCTTCGGCCCATGGCCTGGACATCGGCTTCAACCTGCAAGCCGGTTATTTCGGCAAGCAGGAAAACGTGCTGTGGCTGGACGGCCAGCTGCATGCGCTCGGCCACGTGCGTTTCGAGTACGACCTGTCAGCGCCGCTGGCGCCCTGGCACATCTTTACCGACGACGGCCTGCTCGACCTGCAATTCATGCCGGAAGGGGCGCGCCGCGAAAACAAGAACCTGCTGGTCGCCGCCACCCGCTATATCCAGCCGATAGGCAGTTTCAGCGGCTGGGTCAAGCCGGAGCCCGGCGCCGCACCGCGCCCGGTGGAACACCTGGTGGGCGTAACCGAGGAACATTTCTCGCGCTGGTGACATTGCCGCACACCAATATACAGATTCGCAATTTTCCAACACCTGTCGCATTTACCCTGCATCGCCAATATCTTTGGTATACCATTGCCGACCAATTTTTCATTTGTGAGGCATGGAATGTCAAATGCTTGCGGCGTGGATTTCGGCACGTCTAATTCCACGGTTGGCTGGAGCAGGCCCGGACAAAACGCCTTGCTGCCGCTGGAAGACGGCAAAGTCACGTTGCCGTCGGTGGTGTTCTTTAACGCGGAAGACGACGCTTTCAGTTTCGGCCGCGCCGCCCTGAGCGCTTACCTGGCCGGTTACGAGGGGCGCCTGATGCGTTCCCTGAAGAGCTTGCTAGGCTCCAGCCTGATCGATGCCCAGACCGAGGTCGGCGGCCGTGCGCTGCCGTTCCGCGCCCTGCTGACCCATTTCATCGCCGAACTGAAAATCCGCGCCGAACTGGCCGCCGGCAAGGATTTCCAGAGCGTGGTGCTGGGCCGTCCGGTATTTTTTGTCGACGACAACCCGGCCGCCGACCAGCGCGCCGAAGATACGCTGGCGGACATCGCCCGTTCGGTCGGCTTCCAGCACATCGCTTTCCAGTACGAACCTATCGCCGCCGCGTTCGACTATGAATCCAGCATCGAACGCGAAGAGCTGGTGCTGATCGCCGACATCGGCGGCGGCACTTCCGACTTTTCGCTGGTGCGCCTGTCGCCGCAGCGCGCCGCCAGCAGCGAACGGCGCGACGATATCCTGGCGACCGGCGGCGTGCACATCGGCGGCACCGATTTCGATAAATACCTGAGCTTGTCGAGCGTGATGCCGATGCTGGGCCTGGGCAGCCGCCTGGTGAACAATAGCGAAGTGCCGTCCAGCTATTACTTCAACCTGGCGACCTGGCACACCATCAACCAGATCTACACGCGCAAGGCCTGGCTGCAGCTGAAAGACGTGCAGCGCGAAACCGTCGAACGCGAAAAATTCAGCCGCCTGCTGGACCTGGTCGAACAGCGCGCCGGGCACTGGCTGGCCTTGCAGGTGGAACAGGGCAAGATCGGTTTGTCCGACGCTGAAACGGTGCAGCTCAGCCTTGACCGCATCGCTCCCGGCCAGGCCTTGAGCCTGACGCGCCAGCAATTCAACGACAGCATCGGGCACCTGGTCAGCACGGTGGAAGATACTGTCGGCAACCTGCTGCGCGATGCCGGCGTGACGCCGGCGCAAGTCGATACGGTATTCTTTACCGGCGGCTCCAGCGGCGTGCAGCTGCTGCGCCACAAGATCGCCGCATTGGTGCCGTCGGCGAAAGCCGTCGAGGGAGATTTGTTCGGCAGCATCGGCGCCGGCCTGGCGCTGGATGCGGTACGCAAGTTCGGCTGATCCTATTCGATCGGACCTTCGGTTTTATCTGGCTTGCCGCCACGCTTGCGCAAGCCGGCCATCTCCGACAGACGCATGCCCTCCGGGATCGCCATGCGTTTGCCATGGCCTATCCGCTGCGCATGATAAATCCCGGTATGTCCGGAAAACAGATAGCTGACGACGCAGGCAATGCCCGCCAGCACGCCAATCTCCGGCCCGAACAATTCGATCGCCATGATGGTCGACGCGATCGGGGTATTGGCGGCGCCGGCGAATACCGCCACGAACCCCAGGCCGGCCAGCACCGGAACCGGCATCGACAATAATTGCGCCAGGGCGTTGCCCAGCGTAGCGCCGATATAAAACAGCGGTGTCACTTCGCCGCCTTTGAAACCGGACGCCAGGGTCACCACCGTGAAAACGATCTTGCCGGCAAAGTCATACAGCGGCAGCGGTTTCTCGAAAGCCTCGACGATAGTCGGAATCCCCAAGCCAAGGTATTTATCCGTTCCCGGCAGCAAAGCCAGCAACAGCACCGCCATGCCGCCGATGAACGGCCGCAGCGGCGGGAACTTGATGAGGCGCTTGATCAAGTGCGACAAACCGTGGGTCGCTTGCGCGAACACCATGCCGACCAGGCCGAACACGATGCCGGCCGCCAGCGTCGCGGCGAAGATCCCGATGCTGAAATGGGGCACGAAGGGAATCGCATAATGGGTATGGTGCACCCCGAGCAAAGCCGGCACCTGGTCACTGATGATGGCAGCGATGAAGCAAGGCAGGATGGCGTCGTAGCGCAGGCGGCCGATGGCCAGCACTTCCAGCCCGAACACGGCGCCGGCCAGCGGCGTGCCAAACACCGAAGCAAACCCGGCGCTGATGCCTGCCATCAGCAGGATGCGGCGCTCGTCCGGCCCCAGCCGGCCGATGCGGGTAACCATGTCGGCCAGCGCGCCGCCCATCTGCACCGCCGTGCCTTCGCGGCCGGCGGAACCGCCGAACAGATGGGTAATCACGGTGCCCAGCAAGATCAGCGGCGCCATGCGCTTGGGCACGATGCGCTGGGGATCGTGGATTTCATCGATCAGCAGGTTATTGCCGCCTTCCACCGATTTGCCCAGCAGGTGGTAAACCAGTCCTACCGCAAACCCCGCCAGCGGCAGCAGCCACAACAGCCAACGATGGGCGTTGCGGGTATCCGTGGCCCACTCCAGCGACAGCAGCAACACTGCCGACGCCAGGCCGGCCAGGGCGCCGACCACGGAAGCCAATATCAGCCAGCGCGCGAGATACACCAGCATCA
>NZ_JAQGLV010000240.1 GCF_028292705.1 Collimonas fungivorans
CTGGCGATCCAGTATGCCGACCATGCGGCCTGGCAGCGCCAGTGGCTGCAAGGGCCGCTGCTGCAACAGCAGCTTGGCGCAATAGTAAAACAACTGCGCGGCGCCCCCGAACTGGTCAACTTGCCCACGGATCGTCCGCGGCCGGCGCTGCAGGACTACCAGGGCGCCAGCATCGAGGTTGCCCTGGATGCCGGACTGAGCCAGGCGTTAAAAGAACTCGGCCGCAGGCATGGCGCAACCTTGTACATGATTGTGCTGGCGGCCTGGGCGGCCCTGGTGGCGCGGCTGAGCGGACAGTCGCAGGTTGTGATCGGCAGTTCCCATGCCGGCCGCAATCGGGCCGAGGTGGAGCCGCTGATCGGGTTTTTCATCAATACGCAAGCGCTCAAGTTCGACCTGGACGAAGCGCCCAGCGTTAAAGAATTGCTGGCGCAGGCCAGGAAAACGGCGTTGCAGGCGCAGCAGTTGCAGGACGTGCCGTTCGAACAGGTCGTGGAGGCCCTCAATCCGACACGTTCGATGGCCCACCATCCGCTGTTCCAGTTGATGCTGACCTGGCATAACACGCCACCGGTGAAGCTTGCCCTGGCGGACCTGTCGGTGGAGCGCGTGGACAGCCTGCCTGGCAGCGCGCAATTCGACCTGGCGCTGGACCTGGAAGAGGTCGGCGGGCATATCGCCGGCAAGCTGAACTACGCAACTGCCTTGTTCGATCCGGCCACGGTGCACCGCCACTGGGACTACCTGCAGGCGATGCTGCGCGGCATGGTCGCGGACGACGGGCAGGCTGTCGGCCGGATTGCATTGCTCGGCGACGCCGAACGCACGCAGCTGCTGCATGATTTCAACAATTCCGATCTCGACTATTCCACCGGCGCCCTGGTGCATGCACTGTTCGAACAGCAAGTAGCCGGGCGTCCAGAGGCGGTGGCGCTGGAACATGAGGGACGACAGCTGAGCTATGTGGCGCTCAACCGGCGCGCCAATCAATTGGCGCATTACCTGCGTCAGCTCGGTGTGCGGCCCGACGACCGTATTGCTCTGTGCCTGGAACGCGGCATCGACATGGTAGTTGCGGTGATCGCCACCCTGAAGGCCGGCGGCGCCTATGTGCCGCTGGACCCGATCCATCCCCGCCAGCGCCTGGCCCAGATGTTGGAAGACAGCGCGCCGGCCGTGCTGCTGACCCAGGCAAGCCTGCTCGGACGGCTGCCGCCTGGAAAGGCAGCCGTGGCGATAGACGAAACGCCATGGGAACAATCGCCCTGGGCCGCATGCCCCACGCACAATCCCGATCCTGCCGCGATCGGACTGGAGCCTGCGCACCTGGCATACGTTATCTACACTTCCGGCTCCACCGGCATACCCAAGGGCGTGATGGTGGAACATCGCCAGCTCAGCCATCAGGCGGCGGTCCTGAACGGCCTCTATGCATTCCAGCCGGAAGACCGGGTGCTGCAATTTTCCGCACTGAGCTTCGATGTCGCCGCGGAAGAAATCTTCGGCGCCTTGTTGCATGGCGCCACGCTGGTCTTGCGCAGCGATGCCTGGATCACCGATCCGCAGCGCTGGTGCCGGCTATGCGCTGACCACAGGCTGACCATCGCCAACCTGCCGACATTGTTCTGGCAGCGCCTGGCGCAGGAAGCAGATGTCGCCATCCCGCCGCAACTGCGCCAGATTGTCATCGGCGGCGATGCCGTAAGCGCGGCCGCAATCGAGGCATGGTGGCAGCGTAGCGGCCATCGTCCGGCGCTGAACAATGCCTACGGACCGACGGAAACCACGATCAATGCGACTGTCGCGCGGTGCGGGCCACAGGACGGCGTCGCCAATATCGGACGGCCGCTTGCCGGCGTCCGCATCTATCTGCTGGACGCCCACGGCCAGCCAGCGCCCATGGGCGTAGCCGGTGAAATCTGCATCGGCGGCGCCGGCGTCGCACGGGGGTACTTGCATCGTCCACAACTGACCAATGAACGTTTCGTCCGCGATCCGTTCGCGGGCAAGCCGGCAGCGCGCATGTACAAGACCGGCGACCTGGGCCGCTGGCGCGGAGACGGCAGCATCGAATTCCTCGGCCGCGACGATTTCCAGGTGAAGATCCGCGGCTTCCGTATCGAACTGGGCGAGATCGAAGCGCAACTGTCGCGCATCGCCGGCATACGCGAAGCGGTGGTGATCGCCCGCGAGGACAAGCCGGGCGAGCAGCGCCTGGTGGCTTACCTGGTCGCCGACACAGGCGCATCGCGGCCGGACCCGGCCCAGCTGCGAACCTTGTTGAGCGCGCAGTTGCCGGACTATATGCTGCCGGCGGCTTATGTGGCGCTGGAGGTTTTGCCGCTGACGCCGAACGGCAAGCTGGACCGCAGGGCGCTGCCGATGCCGGAGGGCGAGGCCTTCATCCGGCGTGTCTACGAGGAGCCGTCGGGCGAGACAGAGCAGGTGCTGGCGCAAATCTGGTCTGGCCTGCTTGGCGTTGAAAGGGTCGGCCGCCAGGACAGTTTTTTTGAGCTGGGCGGCCATTCGCTGCTGGCGGTGCGCCTGATCTCACAATTGCGCCAGCGCCTGGGCATTGAACTGCCGCTGGCCGCGCTGTTTACGCATCCGCAACTGGCTGAACTGGCGCGTGATGTCGCCGCAGCGGGGCAGAGCACCTTGAGCGCCATCACAGCGGCGGATCGTTCCAGGCCTTTGCCGCTGTCCCATGCCCAGCAGCGCTTGTGGTACGTCACGCAGATCGATGCGCAGGCGGGTTCCGCCTACCATATCCCCGGCGCCCTGCGGCTGCGCGGCGCGCTCGACCAGAAGGCGTTGCAGGCAGCCATGGATCGCATCGTCGAACGGCACGACATACTGCGGACCCGCTTCGTCAGTGTCGATGGACAGCCATGCCAGGTGATCGATGAACCGCGCGGCTTTCCCCTTGCGCACAGGGATTTTACAGGCGCCGGCGCCGATGAACTGAAGCGGGTTTACCGGCAGGAAGCGGTCGAGCCGTTTGACCTGGCGCGCGGTCCGCTGATCCGCGGCCGCCTGCTGCGCCTGGGCGACGACGATCATGTGCTGCTGCTGACCATGCACCATATCATTTCCGATGGCTGGTCCCTCAGCGTGCTGGCGCGGGAATTTTCTTCACTGTACCGGGCCATGCGCCATGGCGAAGCGGATCCGCTGCCGCCGCTGGCAATCCAGTATGCCGACTACGCGGTATGGCAACGGCAGTGGCTGCAAGGCCCGCTGCTGCAGCAACAGCTGCAATACTGGACCGGGCAGCTGCACGGCGCTCCCGGGCTGATCAGCCTGCCGACGGACCGGCCGCGGCCGGATATCCAGGACTATCGCGGCGCGTCGATAGACGTGGCGCTGGACGAAAAACTCAGCCGCGACCTGAAAATGCTTGCCCAGCGCCATGGCGCCACCCTGTACATGACAGTGCTGGCGGCCTGGGCAGTGGTGCTGGCGCGGCTCAGCGGACAGGCGCAGGTGGTGATCGGCAGTTCCGTGGCCGGCCGCAACCGCGCCGAGCTGGAATCTTTGATCGGCTTTTTCGTCAACACCCAGGCGCTCAGCTTCAAGCTCGACCAGCAATCCGATGTGCGTCAACTGCTGGCACAGGCCAGGCAGGTTTCCCTGCAGGCGCAAAACCATCGCGACCTGCCGTTCGAACAGGTAGTGGAAGCGATCAATCCGGTGCGGTCGATGGCCTACAACCCGATTTACCAGGTCCGGCTGGCATGGCAGAACACGCCAGAGACACGCCTTGAGCTGGAAGGATTGAGCTTCGAAAGCGTCGGCAGCGGCGCCGGCAGCGCGCAATTCGACCTGTCATTGGACCTGGAAGAAGCCGGCAATCGCATCGTCGGCCAGTTCAATTACGCCACTGCTTTGTTCGACCAGGCCACGGTGCAGCGCCACTGGGGTTACCTGCAGGCGATGCTGCGCGCCATGGCCTCCGACGACAGGCAGCTGGTCGGCCAGATTCCGTTGCTCGGCGACGCCGAGCGCAGCCGGCTGCTGCACACATTCAACGACAAGCGGCGCGCCTATCCCGCTGGCACACTGGTGCATGCCTTGTTTGAACAGCAGGCGGCCGAACATCCCGAAGCGATAGCGCTGGTATACGAAGACGGGCAACTGAGCTATGGCGAACTGAACCGCCGTGCCAACCAGCTGGCGCACCACCTGCGCAGCCTGGGCGTGCGGCCCGACGATCGCGTCGCCTTGTGCCTGGAACGCGGCCTGGACCTGGCGGTGGCGCTGATCGCCACGCTGAAGGCCGGCGGCGCTTATGTGCCGCTGGACCCGATCCATCCCGACCAACGCCTGGCGCACATGCTGGAAGACAGCGCGCCGGTCGTGCTGCTGACCCAGGCGCGGCTGCATGACAGGCTGCGCCTGCCGCAAGGGTGCACGGCGCTGGTGCTGGACGGCACGCCGTGGCAGCAATCGCCCTGGGCCGCGGCGCCGATACACAATCCCGATCCCGGTGCGGCTGGCCTGGACGCCTCGCACCTTGCTTATGTCATCTACACTTCTGGCTCTACCGGCACACCCAAAGGCGTGATGGTCGAGCACCGCAACGTGCTGACCTTCCTGCGCGGACTGGAAGAACGCATCCACGGCTTGCAGCCCGATTGCCGCCGCATTGCCTGGAATTCATCTTTCGGCTTCGACATGGCGGTCAAAGCCTGGGGCCAGCTGACCATGGGGCGCACGGTTTTCCTGGTTCCGGAAAACACCCGCCTCAGCGCGGACGCAATGCTCGGCTTCATCGAAAAACACGCTATCGACGCCATGGAGTGCACGCCGTCGCAGCTGCGCATGATGCTCGCTGCGGGTTTTCCACAGGCACGAGGACATACGCTGCGCAAGCTGCTGCTGGGCGGCGAAGCGATCGATGCAGCGACCTGGCGCACCCTGGTCGCGGTCGAGAACACCAGCTTCTTCAATATGTACGGTCCGACCGAATGCAGCGTCGACGCGGCTTGCGGACCGGTCGCTGGCGACATTCCGCAGATCGGCAGCGTGATGCCGAACGCCCGCATCTACCTGCTGGATGCGCACCGTCAGCCGGTGCCGCTGGGCGTGGCCGGCGAAATTTACATCGGCGGCGCCGGCGTCGCACGCGGTTATCTGCACCGGCCGGAATTGACGGCGGAACGGTTCCTCCACGATCCGTTCGCAGCTGCGGCCGCGGCGCGTATGTACAAGACTGGCGACCTGGGCCGCTGGCGCCAGGACGGCACGATCGAATACCTGGGCCGCAACGACTTCCAGGTCAAGATCCGCGGCTTCCGCATCGAACTGGGCGAGATCGAGGCCAGGCTGACGCTGCTGCCCGGCGTGCGCGAGGCAACCGTGGCGGCGCGCGAGGACACCACCGGCGATCAACGACTGGTAGCGTACGTGGTGCCGGATCCTGGCATGGAGATTCTCGATCCGGGCGAGCTGCGCGCGCAACTGAGCCAGCAGCTGCCGGACTACATGCTGCCGGCAGTCTACGTGACCCTGGCGGCGCTGCCGCTGACCGCCAACGGCAAGCTCGACCGCCAGGCCTTGCCGGCGCCGGACGGGCAGGGCGCGGCGCAGCAGGGCTACGAAGCGCCTGCCGGTCCGACAGAACAGGCGCTGGCGGCGATCTGGGGCGAGCTGCTCGGGGTCGAGCGGGTCGGGCGCCACGACAACTTCTTCGAACTTGGCGGCCACTCGGCGCTGGCGATCCAGCTGATCCACAACATGAGCGAAAAGCAGCTCCAGGTCGATGTGCAGATGATCTTCAACGCGCCGACCCTGGCCCACCTGGCCAGCGCCACCATTCAACTCGAGGAGATCGTGCTATGAGCGCGCGAGATTTGCTGGATACACTGGACGCCATCGGCATCGCCTTGCGGGTCGACGGCGACAAGCTGTCGGTGGTCGGCGACCAGAAACTGCTGGCCGACCGCGACCTGATCGCTTCGCTGCGCAGCCACAAGAGCGATCTCATCGCGCTGCTGCAGCAACGCGCCGCTGCGGATACGGTTGGTTACTCCATTCCCGAAGGGACGCAGCTCATCACTCCCGCCATGCTGCCGCTGCTTGAACTGGGGCCGGCGCAAATCGCAGCGCTGGCGCAAGCCACGCCCGGCGGCACAGCCAATATCCAGGATATCTACCCGCTGGCGCCGCTGCAGGAAGGCATACTCTTCCATCACCGCCTGCAAAGCGATAGCGACGCTTATGTACTGCCTACTCTGCTGCGCTTCGATAGCAGGCAACGGCTGGACCGCTTCGTGCAGGCGCTCAACCAGGTCATCGCCCGCCACGACATCTTGCGCACCGCGGTGCATTGGGAAGGCTTGAAGGAGCCGGTCCAGCTGGTCCGGCGCCAGGCCAGCCTTGCAATCCAGGCGCTAGTCCATGATGCCAATGCCGGCGACGCCATGAGCCAGCTGCAGGCGCATGCCGATCCGCGCCGTGTCCGCCTCGACGTGCGCCAGGCGCCGATGCTGCGCGCTTATGCAATGCCCGATGGTGCAACGCAATCCTGGCTGCTGCAGCTGCTGCACCATCACCTGGTGCTGGACCACACTGCATCGCAGCTGCTGGTGCAGGAAATCATGCTGATCCTGCAGGGCCGGCAGGCCGAGCTGGCGGTTCCCGTGCCGTTCCGTCGTTTCGTGGCGCAGGCGCGGCTAGGAATGGGATCGGCCGAACATGAAACCTATTTCCGCCGGGTGCTGGGCGATGTCGATCAGCCTACGGCGCCGTTCGGCCTGCTCGACGTCCAGGGCGACGGCAGCCAGGTGCGGCAAGCCAGGTCGCGCCTGGAGCCGGCTTTGGCGCAGCGTTTGCGGCAACAGGCGCAGGCCAGGGGCGTGAGCTGCGCCAGCCTGTTTCATCTGGCCTGGGCCAGGGCACTGGCGTGTTTCACCGGACGCGACGACGTGGTGTTCGGCACCGTGCTGTTTGGCCGCCTGCAAGGCGGCGCCGGAGCGGCACACGCCATGGGCATGTTCCTCAATACCTTGCCGCTGCGGGTGCGGCTGGACCAGCTCAGCGTCGAACAGGGGCTGAAGCAGACGCATGCCGCGCTGATCGAACTGCTGCAGCACGAACACGCGTCGCTGACCCTGGCCCAGCGTTGCAGCGGCCAGCCGGCGAACCTGCCGCTGTTCACCAGCTTGCTCAATTACCGCTACAGCCACGAAGGCGACGCAAGCAGTACAGCGATGGAAGGCATAGAGCACCTCGGCGGCCATGACCGCACCAATTATCCGTTTGTGCTCCATGTCGACGACCTCGGCGTAGGTTTCG
>NZ_JAQGLV010000248.1 GCF_028292705.1 Collimonas fungivorans
TTGCGCTGGTTATACACGCTGCCGGTAACGATAGGCCGGTCCGGATTGCCATCCAGCCATTGCACAACGCATTCCGATCCCACACGCGGAATCGATTTGGCGCCCAGCTCGCCGCCGGCCCATGAACTGGCGACGCGCACCCACGCCGAACTCTTCTCATCGTTATTGCCGATGCGGTCCCAATGGAACTGCACGCGGATACGACCGTATTCGTCGGTATGGATGCTGCCCTGTCCTGAAGGACCGACCACCGTGACGGTTTGCGGCGACAGGATCCTGGTGGCGACGCTATTGAAGCCGCGACCCGGCCGCCATGGAATGCTCTTGCGGATACAGGTCAGGCGGTTGCTGTAATCGGCTTTCTGGTCGGCTTGCTGCAGGTAGTTGTTGCTGGCGATGTGATGAACAGACAGGATCAGGAATTCGCTCTTGCTCGCTTCTTCATTGCTGCCGAAAGGATTGAAGGCAAAGTGCCCTGTCAGCCGGTACCAGCGTCCAGGCAGGATCGAGCGGTTGTTGCCAGCCGCTTCAAAGTGTTTGCCCGACGCTTCGATTTCTTCCATGCGCAAGCGGGACAGTTTGTCGGCGTCCTGCGCATTCTTGACGCCATAGGCGCCGACATATTCATAGGATTCGATGTCGAGCACATTGCCTTGCTTGTTCAGCGTCGGCACGCCGGCATTGATCGGCACCGGACTTTTGAAATTGAATCCGGACAGCGACACGGAACCAGGCACAATTTGCCGCACCGGCGAAAACTCGCCGATGCCGTCTTCCTCGATGGCGCCGCCGTGGCGCTGGAAGCGGATCTCCGGGCCGCCGTCGATAGCCGCAGCCTGGGTGGAGTCGTCCGTGATGATCAGCTTGTGGCCTTGCGCGGTGTGCTCGTAGTAATACAGCAGGCCGGCGGCTTCCAGGCGGCGGTGCACGTAGTTGCTGTCGGATTCGTCGAACTGGAAGGCGTCCGTCATTGCGGGATCTTCGCCGCTGATGCGGAAATCCCAGTCGGGCAGCGTGCCGTAGTCGCTGAAGATGCTGTCGAGCTGCTCGCGCAGGGTCTTGCCGTGGAAAATGAAGTTGTCCTTGCGCAGGTGCAGGTACTGCAGCCACGGGCCCAGCCTGGCCTGGTAGAAGCTGATGCTGCCGTCGGTACGGATCAGGCGGAATTCAAAACAGTAGCCGCTGAAGTAGCGCAGGCTGCCGTCGGCGCGCACCAGTTCTACGGTGAACAGCTTCCCCTGCAGGTCCTTGAGCGCGAGGCTGGCATCATCGGACAGCAGCTCAACGGTGAAGGCAAAATCGCGCGACAGGCTTTCGACGGCATCGAGCTTGTTGACCAGCAGTTGCGCTTGCGGGCCGTCGTCGTGCGGGAAGGAGAGGCGCAATATACGATCATGCTGCCGGCCTTGTATCAAGGCGGACAGGGATTGAAGCAGGCTGCTCATGAGGGGTTCCCCGAAATGGAACTGCTACCGACAAAATATTATTTTAACAACATATTGTGCGGATATGCCAATTGATAAATATTCCACAATCATACCTGTTGCCACCCTTAATTGCTAAGGAGAAATGTCTACAGGCGGCGGATTTTGCAAGAATTCACACTCTTGTTGTATATGAAGCGCAGTCGGCGCCGGTCTGAAAAGCCGCCTCTATTTCCCGGCATGCGGATCTGAAAATAATATTCTTTTGACTGGTAACGCTATCAGTTCGAAAGCCGCTAGAGCACCGCCTCAGTTTCGCAAATAAAACCGTCCAACCTGTCAATTGTGTCAGTTGATTTCACCTAACCCTGCTCATATGCTGCATTACAGCATTATTTTGTAACAGACTACAGTCGCTCTGTTTAGCACCACCTGAGCGGCATTCGATACCACCCCGGCCGGCGGGATATCTGGCTGCCTCAGCCGATACCGGATCAAACATGGACAGGACAAATATCGTCCGGCCGCTACGCGGCCGGATGCGATTCGCTGATGCTGACGTATTGACACTGGGAGCAAAAAAAATGACTCATGCCGCACCGCGCCTGCTCACGGACAGAATGCCGAAGCCGTACGAGCGCCGTTCGCCCGCAAGGACCGATCCCGCCTGTCGTCCATGACCGGGTCGCATACGCTGCTCCCTCTACCTTCACATCCAGACAAAGGCCCCAGGCATCTCCATTTCCCGATTCCCACGCTGACGAGCGATCACAACAGCTTTCGAACAGACGCAAAGAAAGGAGAAAAAATGAACCCCAGCCATCGCCAGGTAATTGCTTTGACCTGCTCCACCACCTGGGTCAAGGGCGTGGCGGAAATGTTCAAGGCTGTCGGCCTGGATGTTCCTGCGCTGTTCGCCGAAGCCGGCATGGATATCGGCATACTGAATGATCCTCACGCCAGTTATGCAACGGAAAAACTTTGCGCCCTGTGGAAAATCGCCGCTGCGCGCTCGAATAATCCGGCGATCGGCCTGTCCGCGCCCGAGGTGACCACGCCTGCCATCTTCGACGTGGTCGGCTACGCCATGATGTCCAGCGAAAACCTGTACGCCAGCCTGGAACGCCTGATCTGCTACCTGCGCCTGGTGACCGACGCCGCCACCATCGAGCTCACCGAAGTGGAAGACGGCTACTGGTTCAAGCTGGCCATCAACGGCGACATGCAGAAAAACGTGCCGCGCCAGCGTTTCGATTTCAACCTGATTACGCTGGTTACCTTCTGCCGCTGGGTCACCAGGCAAGACATCCGGCCGCTGGTGGTGGAATTCACCCACCCGGAACCGGTCGACCGGGCGCCGTACGAAAAGGCGTTTCGCTGTCCGTTGCGCTTTGGTGCGCCGGACAACCGGATATTTCTTTCAAAGGCAGACATATCGACTCCCCTGCCGTCATCCAATCCCTCGCTGGCAAGCTTGCACGACAGGTACGCCAACGAACGCCTCGGCCGGCTGGACCAGCACAGGATCCGCGCCAAGACGCAGGAGCTGATCATGCGCCGGCTGGCGGACGGCGAGCCGTTAAGGGCCGACATCGCCAGTGCGCTATGCATCAGCGAACGCACCTTGCAAAGGCGCTTGCAGGACGAAGGGACCAGTTTCCAGGAGCTGGTGGAACATACGCGGTACAGCCTGGCGCAACAATATCTGGGACAGCATCAGTTGCCGATCTCGGAGGCAGTTTTCCTGCTCGGCTTCACCGACCAGAGCGCGCTGTTCCGGGCTTGCAAGCGCTGGTTCAACATGTCGCCCAAGCAATATCGCAACCATCTGCTGCTGACGCGATGACCGGGCGCATTGCCCGGGCGGCATAGCCATATCCGGCCTGTCCTCAGGTCACCGTGGTGCGCGTCGTCAGGAAGGAGCGCGCGGCTTCGATTACTTCGGGCGCCTGCAGGATGCGGCGATGGCCGAGGCCGTCGAAGCGGAGCAGCTGGGCGCCTTGCCAGGCGTTGGCGATTTCGACGCCGAGCGACACCGGCACCACGCGGTCATCGTTCGAGTGCAGGATCAGCACCGGCTGCTTGAGATTGGCAGCCGCTTTCGGCGTATCAACATCGGCGACATCGACGCCCTGCTCTTGCAGCAAGGCGATCATGGCCGCCACCTGGTGGCGGTCGAGGCCGGCCTGGACGCCGAAGCCGACGGCGTAGTCGAAGTAGCGCGCCGGCGGCGCGATCAGCACCAGGCGCTCGACCTGCAAGCCGTGCCGCACCGCTTCCACGGTAAGGGCGCAGCCGACCGAATGGGCGATCGCGGCATACACCGGGCCGATCAGGTCCTGAAACTTCAACAGCGCGGCGGCGCAGGCCGGGATCGACGAAGTCGTCCCTTCCGACTCGCCATGCGCCGGCAGGTCGACCAGCACCACGCGGTAGCCGGCGGCCAGCAGCGGTGGAATGAACGGCGCCATGTCGCTGGAGCGGCCTTCCCAGCCATGGACCAGCAATACAGTCGGTCCGCGCCCTGCCTGCCAGGACACCAACTTGCCGGTCGGGCCGTTGGTTTCCACCCGGCTCGCGCCTTCGAAACCGGCTATGACGGGGGTGCGCTCATCGGTTCTCGGCGTGAGGAAGGCCTTGGCGACCGATTCGGGGGTGGGCGTTAGTTTCTCGACGGGGGTGCTCACGATGACGGTCTCCAGTTGATATTATGGTTTGCTGCGTTGTTCTGTTGCATGGACAAGCGATGTTGCGTCGATTTTTTACGCCGATTTCACCAGGGTCGGCGGATGCGCCTGCGTTTCCTTTTGCAGCAGCACGTCGAGGATCTGGCGCGCTGCGATCGAGGCCTGGTCCACCGCCAGGTGGATGAAGCCGACGTCGTTGTCCCAGTTGGCCTGCGCCTGCTGGCAGATGTACACGTCTTCGGCGATGGTGGTGCGCAGCTCCTTGGCGATGGCGTCCGAGAGCTGCTGGTTGTCGATGCCGAAATCGCGGTAGAGGCCGGCCCAGAGATGGCAGGTGGTCTCGGTTTCAGGGGTAAAGATGCCCAGCGTCGAGAGACGCATGTTCATGCCTTCCGGCTGGCCCGGCGGATGGGCGGTGGTGTCTATCCTGGTGTTCCCGACCGGGAAGAAGATCGCATCCTGGATACGGTCGATGTGATCGAGGTTCATCATTTTCTTGAGCAGCGGCGAACTCTTCTCCATGCGCAGCACGCGCCGTACGCGCACTTCACCCGGCGTCACCATGATTTCCGGCGAGGCTTCGGTGACGGCTTGCGACATCACGGTGCTCAGATGCACATAGGACACGTGCGAAGGATCGAGGAAGTTGTCGATGCCGAGGCGGTAATCGGTATTGGCATGGGCGTAGAACATTTCGCCGGCGTAGCGCGCCGAGGTGCAGACCGACTGGTCCGGGATCAGCGCTTCATCGCAGAGCTCGCGGTCGCCCATCCAGATCCACGCGAAGCCGTATTTTTCCACCAGCGGGAAAGACTTGACGTTGGCGCGCTGCGGGATGATTTTCTGGCTGGGTATGTGGACGCAGGTGCCGCCGGCATTGAAGCGGATGCCGTGGTAGGCGCACTGGATCTGGTCGTCGATCAGGCAGCCCTTGGACAGCGGCACATGCCGGTGCGAGCAGCGGTCTTCCAGCGCCGCCAGCTTACCGTCGGCGGTGCGGTACATCACCAGGTGCTTGTTCAGGACGGTGCGTGGGAACAGTTCGGCCTTGATGTCGGACGCCAGCGCCGCCACGTACCATGCATTTTGAATAAACATAGGGCTTTCCATTTCTCATAGTTCCGGCGGCGGCCTCCGGCCCGGATCGCCAGGAAATCTTACTGCCGCTGCCGGTTTTCAACACCCTGTCAAAATTGATAGGTTTGCGTGCGATTGTGGCAACTCTGCTGCTGCAACTGCCTAGAATTCCACCATGGTGAAATCCTCTTTCTTGACGCCGCACTCAGGGCAGGTCCACGCGTCCGGGATATCGTCCCAGCGGGTGCCCGGCGCCAGGCCTTCGCTGGGCGCGCCGTCCTTTTCCGAGTAGATCCAGCCGCACACCAGGCACATCAGTGTCTTGAATTCGGTTTCTGTTTCAGTCATTGCTAGGTTCCAGGCTAGTTGGGGTCAGATGGGATCCGCCGATGAAGCGGGTGATCAGTTCCTTGACCGGAGTGGAAGACAGTATCCGGCTATGGCCAAGGCCGGAGGTCTGCTCCAGGCGCACGTTTTTCAGGCTGCGCATCAGCCTTTGGGCTTCGCTAAGCGGCACCACCGGATCGTGCTCGTCATGCACCACCAGCACCGGCACGTCCATGGCCGCGCCCAGCACGCTGATATCCCAGTGGCTGACCGGGACGCCGTTCTGCACCTGCAGGCGGTCATAGATCTTGCTGATCACGGCCGGCGGCAGCTGCTGGTACTGGTTGGTCGACCAGCGCTCCAGCACGGTGGACAGCGATACCGGGGCGGCGATCAGCACCAGGCGTTGGACGGCTTCCGCATGCCTTGCATCGGCATGGGCGATCGCCGCCACCGAAGCAATCGAACCGAGCGAATGGCCGACGATGACTTGCACGTTGTCCAGCGACTTGATGGCGGCGCCGACCGCTTTGACAAAACGCGTCATGGTGGTCTTGTTGCCGGCCGATTCGCCGTGCGCCGGCGCATCGAACGACGCTACCTGGAAACCGAGCGCCAGCAGCGGCTTGACGAAACCGATCATGCTGCTGCTGTCCGAGCCCCAGCCATGCACCAGCAGCACGGTGGGACCGTGGTTTTTCCAGAGATAACCGTGGCGCACGTCTTGGTTGCCGGCGATTTCGAAGGTCTGCGCGCCGAGCGGCATGCGGAACAAGGTGCGGCCGCCTTTCGAACGCGAGCGGCCGAAGGCATCCGCCGCAATCCGTCCGGCCAGGGTTGGCGCCAGCATGCCGCCCAGCTGGTAACCCGCCTTGGCCAGGCTGGCGCCGATGCCGAGGGCCGGCGCCGCCGCCGGCTGTTGCGACAGCGGCGGCGAGGGGGAAGTGATGTCAGTCATATCGTCAGGTCCTGCGGTTGGCCCGGCACGGGTTGATGGAGGATCAGGTATTGGCGACGGAATTGGCACCGCCGTTAACCACGGCACGCTGTTCCGCCGAATCCTTGTAATAACCGGAATCGAGATCGTAGAAATGACAGTTCTTGATGACCCACAGCAGGTCGCCGAAACTGAAGTCCTTTTCCCGGATCATGCCCGGATAAGCCTGCTTCAGCGCGATCTGCGCTTTCTGCAGGTTATAGAACGGCACCACCGGCGCCACGTGGTGGGCGGTATGGATGGAGATGTTGTGGGTCAGGAACAGCAGCCATTTCGGATAGCGGTAGTCGGTGGTCACCAGCATGCGGCTGGCGTTCGGCGTCCAGTGTTCCGAGGTCAGGAACGGGATGTCGGCCGAAGTGTGGTGCATCAGCGTGGTGACGCTGAACCAGGTATGGATCGCAATCCACGGCGCAAAGAACAGCAGGAAGAAACCTGCGATGCCGGTAAAGTAGATCAGCGCTGAAAAATACACTATCGAAGCCAGCACCACGAACGCGATCGAGCGCTTGACGTCGGTGCGCATATCCTTCTTGGGAAAGAATCCCGGCCGGAAGCCCGATACTATCCAGTAGTTGATGGTGCCGGCCCAGAATAGCCAGGTCCTGGTGCCCATGTAGACGAAGCGCTGCCCGAACGACATGCGCTTGTACATGTCGCGCGGGATCGGCCGCCAGTCGGTATCAAGCTCAAGGTTGTTGGTGTGGAAGTGATGCAGGTTATGCACGTGTTTCCATGAATAGAACGGATACAGCAGCGGCAGCAGCGACAGGTGGCCGATGGCGATGTTGAGTTTCTTGTTGCGCGAGAACGAATTGTGGCCGCAATCGTGCGCGATGCAATGCAAGCCCCAGCCGCCCAGGCCGGCGACGATGTACAGGGGAATATAGAATCCCCAGTGCGGCGCATAGGCGACGCCGACGATGGCGCCGATATACAGCGCATAGCTGATGAAGAAACCGGCCAGGCCGCGCCAGGCCTGCGGTTCGAAATACGATTTGGGAATCGCTTCAGCCAGGCGTGCGCCTTCCAGCGTCTTGCTTTTGTCCAGGAACGCCTCGAACTCGGGCCCCGGCGATGAAGGGTAACTATTTGCGGACGGCATTGATTTCTCCCAGATTATGCGATTGCGTTGAGCCCGAGTTCCGTGGCCAGGTGAGCGCTCAGCTCGTCGATGCTCGGGTGTTCGAACAGCAGCGCCGGCGACAGGCGCTGCTCGACCAGTTTTTCCAGGTCGCCGGAAACCCGCACCGCGACGATCGAATCGAGGCCATACAGCTCGAACTTCTTGGCGGTGTCGATGGCGCTCGGGTCGACCTTGACTTGCTTGGCCAGGCGCTTGACCAGCCACTGACGGATCACTTCTTCGCTTAACGGAACGTTGCTTTCAACTTCCTCTCCGCCTTTGCGGAAGAAGCCGAACAGGCCGCCCGATTTGTTTTCTTGAGACATGGTTTCTCCTGGGATGAATGTGAACTGAATGTGTGCTTGATCTTGTGAGGCTTAGCGGCCGCGCATCTTGGCGATGGCCTTGTCGTCGGGCGAGCGCAGGTTCCAGACCACGCCGATCTTGCCGAAGCCGGCCAGCAGCCAGCCACTCAGGTCCGGCTCCCACCACTTCACGCCGTGGCGGTACGAGCCCGGGAACGCATGGTGGTTGTTCTGCAGGCCTTCGCCGAAAGTGAGGATGGCGACAGTCCAGTTGTTGGCGCTGTTGTCGTCGGTCTTGAACGGCTTGCCGCCGATCATGTGGCACACCGAGCCGACACACCAGGCGGCCTGGTTAGCCAGGAAAATCCGCGCCAGCCCGCCGAACAAAAAACCGCTGAAAGCTGCATCCCATGTACCGCCGACCGCGCCGCCGATGACAGCCGGCAGGACCAGGCCGAGCACGATCCACAAGCCGTAGGTGCGGTGGTAAAAGAACAGCTTGCGGTTGGCGAGGATGTCCGGCGCAAAAAAATTCCAGCCCGAGACATCCTTGGCCAGCATCCACGGCATGTGCGCATACCAGATGCCGCGCAGGCGGCCCAGCAACCCCGGACCGTGCAGGTTGGGCGAATGCGGATCGCCGTGCTGGTCGCTGTAGGTGTGGTGGCGGCGATGGGTGGTGACCCAGAACATGATCGGTCCCTGTGCCGCCATCGATCCGCAGATCAGCAGCAATCCCTCGAAAAACGGCGAGGTGTTGAATGTCTTGTGCGCCAGGTAGCGATGGAAGCCCATCGTGATGCCGCCCATGTGGAGGAAATAGAAGACACCGAATAGCACCACGTCGGTGGTCGACATGCGCCCTTCCAGCGCGCGCTGCAGCGCCAGCGCGAAGCCGGCCAGCGGCACCAGCATGACCACCAGCGCGGTGACCTGCTTGATGGTGGCGCCGGCGCCGGTCAGCGGCGCGACGCCCGGCCTCAGTGCAGGACCGGCGGCGCTCGCCGGTTTGGGAGGTAAGACATTGGTTTGCGTAGTCATGGCGTTTCCCCGACGTTAATCGTTATTGAAAAGTTTCTGGTCCAGCGGATCGGCGCCCTGGCGTTGCCGGATATCCCAGGCCAGGCCGAGCAGTCCTAACAACCGGATCACCCAGGCGGTAGTGTCGATCTGCCAGAAATGGAAATCGTTGTGCGCCAGCGCCGGGTTGGCGTGATGGTTGTTGTGCCAGCCGCCGCCGGCCGACACCAGCGCCAGCCAGCCGATATTGCCGCTGGTGTCGCGGGTCTGGTTAGGCTGCTTGCCGAAGGTATGGCCGATCGAATTGACCGCCCAGGTCACCTGGTCGAGCAGGAAGATCCGGGCCAGGCCGCCCCACAGCAGACCGCCGACGGCGCCTTCGACGCCGCTCAGCGCGGCGCCGGTCGCGGCCGGCAGCGCCAGGCCGAGAAACACCCAGATCAGGTAGTGCTGGTTGACGAACAGCACCAGCTTGCTGCCGAACAGGTCCGGCACATAGGTGCTCCAGTTGCTGCGCTTGACGGTAAACAGCCAGCCCACATGGCCATGCCACAAGGCCTTGATGCGGCCGCGCAGGCCGGGCGACAGCACCCGCGGCGAATGCGGGTCGCCGTCCTGGTCGGTGAAGACATGGTGCATACGGTGCGTCGCCGCCCAGAACAGAATAGGCCCTTGCGCCGCCATGCAGCCGAGGATGCCGATAATGGCGGTCACGACCGGCCCGGCCTTGAACGCGCGGTGCGAAAAGAAACGGTGCAAACCGCCCTCCACGCCGAACGACGTCAGGAAGTACATGACGCCGAGCAGGATCATGTCTTGCTGCTTGAAGCCGAACTGGATCGAATACCACAGCGCGGCGACGAAACCGACGGCAGGCGTCAGCACGGTCAGGTAAGCCAGCCTGCGCGCCTTGCTGTCGCCGTCCCTGAGCGCTTGCTTTTTCTCGTCAGGCGCTGCGGCAGCGGGATTTTTGGTATTGGTCACTGCTTACCCCTGTTGGA
>NZ_JAQGLV010000255.1 GCF_028292705.1 Collimonas fungivorans
GCGCCGGCGGCCTTCAAGGAAATGAAGGACTGGAAGACAGCTACGCCGCAAGACCAGGAGCTGCACGGCAAGTGGTGGGAAATCTACCAGGATCCGCAATTGAATGCGCTGGTCGAGCAAGTCAATATCTCCAACCAGAACCTGGCGCAAGCCGAGGCCCAGTTCCGGCAGGCGAAAGCCCTGGTCGATTCCGCCAGGTCGTCCTACTTCCCGACGGTATCGGCCAATGTCTCGGCCACCCGCTCGGGCGGACGCAATAGCAGCAGCAGCCTGAGTACCGGCGGCTCGGTAAGCACCACCGATGCGCTCGGCCTGAGCGCCAGCTGGGAACCCGACCTGTGGGGCCGCATCGGCCGCACGGTGGAAGCCAACCAGGCTTCGGCTCAGGCCAGCGCTGCCGATTTGCAGGTGGCCAGGCTCAGCGCCCAATCGACGCTGGCGCAGAATTACCTGCAGCTGCGCGTGCTCGACCTGCAGCAGACCTTGCTCGACGATACGGTAGCGGCCTACCAGAAGTCGCTGCAGCTGACGCAGAACCAGTATGCCGTCGGCGTGGTCGCCCGTTCCGACGTGATCCAGGCCCAGACCCAGCTCAAGGGTGCGCAGGCGCAGGCGCTGGACAATGGCGTATCGCGTTCCCAGCTGGAACACGCGATCGCCCTGCTTACCGGGCAAGCCGCATCCACATTCTCGCTTGCGCCGGCCCCGCTGGTGGCCGTATTGCCGACGATCCCGGTCGGCGTGCCGTCCACGCTGCTGGAGCGCCGCCCCGACGTCAGCGCTGCGGAAAGGCTGGCGGCGGCGGCCAACGCCCAGATCGGCGTGGCCAAGGCGGCTTATTTCCCGAACCTCACCTTGTCGGCTTCCGGCGGCTTCCAAAGCAACAGCTTCAGCAACTGGCTGACCGTCCCCAACCGCATCTGGTCGCTCGGACCGGCGTTGGCGGCTACCCTGTTTGACGGTGGCGCCCGGCGCGCGCAAAGCGACCAGGCGATCGCCGCCTACGACGCCAGCGTCGCGGTATACAAGCAGGCAGTGCTGACCAGCTTCCAGGAAGTCGAAGACAATCTGGCGGCCTTGCGCATCCTGGAACAGGAAGCCGCGGTCCAGGCCGAGACCGTCCAGTTCGCGCATCATGCCCTGGAACTGATCCTGAACCAGTACAAGGCCGGCACCGTCAACTACACCAGCGTGGTGACGGCGCAGGCGACCGCGTTCAGCGCCGACCTGTCGGCGCTGAATATCCAGAACCGGCGCTTTGCCGCCAGCGTGCTGCTGATCAAGGCGCTGGGCGGCGGCTGGAACCAGGCTGAACTGCCGGACAACGCCATGCTGAATGACCGCGACGTCACGGCCACGGGCAAACCTGCGGCGAAGTAGGATTCAGGGCAAAATGACATTGACTTGAATCATTTTGCTCAAGTCATGATCGATATCGGGGAGAACAAAATGAATTTCGGCTCCAGCTGGCAGGTATTTGCCCTCGGTTCTGCATTTTTCGCCGGCCTGACGGCGATCTTCGGCAAGTTCGGCGTCGCCGGCATGAATTCCAACTTCGCCACCTTCATCCGCACCGTCATCATCCTGTTCGTGATCGCCGGCATCGTCACCTTGCGCGGCGAATGGCAGAAACCGACGCTGGTCAGCTCGTCCAACTGGCTGTTCCTGGTGCTGTCAGCGATCGCTACCGGCCTGTCCTGGCTGTGCTACTACCATGCGCTGCAAATCGGCCCGGTGTCCAAGGTGGCGCCGATCGACAAGCTGAGCGTGGCCTTCGCTATCGTGCTGGGCTTGCTGTTTGCCGGCGAACAGCTGACCTGGCCGGTGGCTATCGGTGGTTCGCTGATCGTGGCCGGATCGGTCGTGATTATCGCGTTTTAGTTAAGCGCGTCCTGATCTTGTCTTGACTAGCAGGGCGATATAGATGAGATCATAGGCGGCACAGAAACCGCCGATCACGAGAATAAAAAAATTATACTCAATCAAGCCGTAAAGAACCGTGGGGGCGAGTGAGCCTATCCATTTGTTAACGGCGATCACAAGCGATTGCCCGTCCCCGCCTTTGCGCTTGATAAACATGTCGATGAACAGCACCGACATGAGGAGATTGAGGAAAAAGGCGGAATATCCCTTTCCCGCATGAGCGCCGAATTCCCGCAGGAAAAGCAGTTGCACGCTGAAGCTCATGATGAACATCAGAATGCTCCATGCGATGAAACCACCTCGCGAGAACTTCTCGGGCCAGTATTTTTTTCCGTAGCGGAAGTAGGTATAAGCGATGACGATGTCAAGCAACAGCCAGGAAACCGAGAACGACAACATGACCTTGTTGCCGGCGCCTTCCGTGACATCTATATAACTATAGAGTGCTTCCCATCCGATATTCAGAGATAGGGCAAAAGCCGGCATGGCGTAGGTTTTATACTTGAAACCAATCCTGGCGCACTCCACATATACTACGATCCAGCATAAACCGCTCAACAACGTCAAGAATAGATCCATGATTATTTATCCTCACCGTCAACAATTGATTTGCATGAACAGGAATAATCGCGGCCGTTCCTCTCTAAGCCACTTGTAGCAGGGTTGCCGGCATGGTTCCGCGCAGGGCGTTGCACACCATGACCTGCTCGGCCGCCAGCAAATCTCCCATGCTCAGGCTGCGCTCGCTGGCATTCCACGCCGCATCGTTCAGTACTACGCTGCGCATCACTCCCGGCAGCAATCCTGCTCGCAGCGGCGGCGTATACCAGCGCCCGTCCAGTTTGACAAAGATGCTGCTGCGGCCGCCTTCGGTCAATTCACCTTCGCTGTTGAAGAACAGCATATCGAAGGCGCCTAGCTGCTGTGCCTGTTGCCAGGCCTGGTCGTAACGCTGCCGTATCGTGGTCTTATGGCGCAGGAACAGGTCGTCGGACTGCGTCGGCGCCGGTGCGATCAACAAGCGGACCGGCAGCTCAAGCGTCCCCAGTTCCGCGCTTTGCAGGCTGTAGCCGCCATCCGCCGCCAAGGTCAGGCGCAGGCGCTGAGGTCCGCTGGCTGGCAGGTTCGCGCAATACGTACGCAACGCCGCGCGCAATACGTTTTCGTCGTAGGGAAAACCGAAGTAGGCAGCCGATGCCTGCAAACGCTGCAGATGCAGGTCCAGGTGGCGGCAGCCATCCGCGCTGGTGGCGTAGATGGTTTCAAACAAGGCAAAATCGCCGCCCATGCCGGTCAGGAATTTTGCTTTCAGCGCGCATTCGGCATATTCTTCCGCCGCCACGCTATCGTGCACGATGCCGGCGCCGACACCCATTTCGCCATGGCGTATGCCGGCGCCGTGCAAGCCGTCCGCCGTGGCGGGCTGCAGCCACAAGGTGCGGATCGGCACCGACAAACAGAAATCGCCAAAGCGGCGGCCTGGCCGCTCCGCCTCGAACCAGCCAATCGCGCCGGTGTACAGGCCGCGCGGCTCAGGCTCCAGCTCGTTGATGATTTGCATGGTGCGATGCTTGGGCGCCCCGGTGATCGAGCCGCAGGGATACAGCGCCTGGATCACGGCGCTGAGGCTGACATCGTCGCGCACTTGCGCCTGCACGGTGGAAGTCATCTGCAGCACGGAGCTGAAACGCGTCACCTCGAACAATTGCGGCACGCGCACCGAACCGGGAATGGCGATGCGCCCCAGGTCGTTGCGCAGCAAATCGACGATCATCAGGTTTTCCGCCAGGTTCTTGGGATCCGCGGCAAGCGCCTTGGCGGCCAGTGCATCCTGTTCCGCGTCGCCGCTGGCGGCAGCGGTTCCTTTCATCGGCCGCGCCGTCAGCACGCCCGCCGCATGGCGCACGAACAGTTCCGGCGACAGCGACAAGACCGCCGCGCCGTCTTCCAGCAGGATCAGGCTACCGTAAGGCACCGGCTGCCGTTGCCGGAGCTGGCGATACAGGGCGACAGGGCTGCCGTAGACATCGAAACGCAAGCGGTAGGTGTAGTTGACCTGGTAGGTGTCGCCGGCCTCGATGTAATCGTGGATCTTGGCGATGGCGGCGGCGAACTGCCCGGCGCTGACATTCGGACGGAGGTTGGCGATGCCGGCGCCGGCTTCCGTCGAGTCGCTTTCCGCCGCCTGCCGCTGCGCCAGCCAGGCATCTACCTCGGCATCGCTCAAATGCTCGCAACGCGCAAACAGCAGGATTTGCGCCAAAGGCCGGGATGCCGCTGCCGGCGACGCTGGCAACCGCTCTGGCAACACCACATGCTGCAGTCCGATCCCGAGTTCGTAGGTAAACAAGGTCACTGCGTGCAAACCCTCGCGCAAGGCTTGCTGCATTTGCTCGATCAGCTGCGGCAGCCGGTCAGCGTCAAAACACGACAGGCTGCGTACGTGGCCTGTGTACAAACGCGAAGACTGCGACTGCGCGGAAGCGGCGCTGCGGTCATCCAGCAAGGCAAAACACTCGGTTGGCGAGGGGGACGTGTTGATCATGGTTCTTGTAAAAAAGCGGCAGGCAGCCAGGGAAACAGCCTGCATGCTACCTGAACGGTAATGGATAGTCTAAAACGCTATAATTATGCTCTTTTAAGCAGGCAGGGCGGCCTTTTGTGCCTACCCGGCCCATCCATCTCCCCTCATGGCCATCTCCCGCGTCTTCCTCACCCCGCTGATCGTGGCATGCGCCTTGTTCATGGAAAACATGGACTCCACCGTGATCGCCACCTCGTTGCCGATGATGGCGCATGACATGGGAGAAAGCCCGATCGCACTGAAGCTGGCGATGACTTCCTACCTGGTCAGCCTGGCGGTGTTCATCCCGGTCAGCGGCTGGATGGCGGATCGTTTTGGCGCGCGCACGGTGTTCCGCAGCGCGATCGGCGTGTTCATGCTCGGCTCGATCCTGTGCGGCATGTCGGATACGCTGGCGCAATTTGTCGCGGCCCGCTTCCTGCAGGGCGTGGGCGGCGCCATGATGGTGCCGGTCGGACGACTGGTGATCTTGCGCACCACCACCAAGGCGGAGCTGGTGCGCGCGCTCAGCTACTTGACTATCCCGGCTTTGCTGGGTCCGGTGATCGGGCCGCCGCTGGGCGGTTTCATCACGACCTATTTCCACTGGCGCTGGATTTTCTTCATCAATGTCCCGATCAGCATCCTCGGCATCTACCTGGCGACGCGCTATATCGAGAACCTGCGCAGCGACGATGCCGTGCCGCTCGACTGGATCGGTTTCCTGTTGTCGGCAATCGGCTGCTCGACGCTGATGTTCGGCCTGGCCAGCGCCGGCCGGCACCTGGTGGCCGGCGACGTCTCGCTGATCTGCGTGGTGGTCGGCACCATCAGCTTGCTGGCGTATGTATGGCATGCCTTCCGTACGCCGCATCCGCTGATCAACCTGCGGCTGCTGCAGATCCCGACGCTGCGCATGAACGTCTTCGGCGGCTCGCTGTTCCGCATCGGCGTGGGCGCCCTGCCGTTCCTGCTGCCGCTGCTGTTCCAGCTGGGTTTCGGCCTGACGCCGTTCCAGTCCGGCCTGCTGACCTGCGCTTCGGCAGCCGGCGCGATTTTCGTCAAGACCATGACAACCACGGTGCTGAAAAGATTCGGCTTCAGGAGCGTGCTGATCTATAACACCCTGCTTGGCGCGCTGTCGATGGCGGCATTCGGCGTGCTGAAAGCGGATTCACCGCATGTCTTCATCATCCTCATGCTGTTGCTGGGCGGCTGTGTGCGCTCCATGCAGTTCACCAGCCTGAACGCGATCGCCTACGCCGAGATCGACCAGCGCCAGATGAGCCAGGCCACCAGCCTGACCAGCGTCGCCCAGCAGCTGGCGATCGGCCTGGGCGTGACGGTCGGCGGTTTTGCGTTGCAGGTATCGAACCAGGTGCAGGGCCATGCGACCATCGTCAGCGCTGATTTCTGGCCGGCGTTCTTGCTGATCGCCCTGGTTGCCCTGGCTTCCCTGCCGTTTGCCTTGAAACTGCAGCCGGACGCCGGCGCCGAATTGTCGGGCCGCCGCACCGGCTAAGCCAAAACCCGGTCAACCCTAATCGAAGCGCAAGTTGTATAGAACCTCTAGGCCGTTGATGGTGCCGCCGCGCATCACCATCGACCAGCGCCGCGAAAATTGCCAGGTCAGCTTGAGGATGCTGGCGGCGCTGGTCAGGCTCTGTTCGTAACCCAGGTTGATTTTCTCGGTGATGACCTTGCCCAGGCTCACCACCTGCTCGTTTTCGATGCCGGAATCGCTGGAGCCGATCGAGAATTCATCGAAACCGATGCCCTGCGCGATTTTCTTGCCGCCGTAATTTCCCAGCAGCGCCAGCGCCTGGCCGGCAGCCTGGCGCTGGCCCAGCGCGGAACTGTCGCTGCCGTGGCCGAACATCAGCCAGGAAAGTTTTTCCTCATCCGACACGTTCGGTTCCGACACCAGCTTGACCCGCAGGTTGCTGGGATTGCCGGTGATCTCGGCGCCCGCTTCGACTTCCTGGTTGCGTTTCATGGCGAGGATGTTGATGTTCGGATTGTCGATCGGTCCCTGGAAGTTGATCAGTCCGCGTTCAATCGCCAGCTTGCGGCCAAACACTTCATAGCTGCCGCTTGCGACCCGGATCGTGCCGGTAGCGCGCAATGGCTGGTAAGGCTCGCTGCGCACCTGCATGGCGCCGCGCAGCAGCAGATCGGCGCCGCTGCCGCGGAAGCGGAAATCGCTGCCGAAATCGACTTCCACATTCATCACCGGGGTGGCGCCGCCGGCCGGTTTCTGCGCCGCCTTGGCCAACCGCTCCTGCTCGGTCAGCGGCGTCGCCCGTGCTTTCGTTTCCTTGCGCACGATGACCACATCGTCACCCAGCACCGGCGCGCTGCTCTTCGGCAAATCGAACAAGGCTTTGTCGACCGTGAACTTGCCGTCGACGTGCAGCTGTTCCTTGACGTTGGCGATCTTGGCCTGGCCCGACAGCATCAGCTGGCGGTCCGGGCTGGCGAACAACTGCAGGTGATCGGCGACGACGCTGGCGGTCAGGTCGGGGTTGTCATGGCCCAGCTGCAGCCGGCCGGTGGCGCGTATGGTGCCGTCGCCGCCGTGGAATTCCAGCTGCTGCAGGTCGACCACGTTGTCGGCCAGGTTCAGGCGCGCGGTGCCGTCTTTCAGCTTGATGCCCTGGTCGAACAGGGTGACGGCCAGCTGGTCGCCGGCGACTTTACCCGACAGCATCGGCTTGCCCAGCTGGCCAGTCAGGTTCAGGTCCAGCGCCAGGCTGCCGTCCAGCGCAACCTGCGGTCCGATCAAGGCGCCCATTGATTTCAACTGCGGCACTTGCAGTTTGGCCTGCCCGGACAAAGCCGAGCTGTCGCTGACGGTCCAGCTGCTGCCGCTGTGCTGCAAAGCCAGCTGCAGCTGCGCGCTCAAGGTGCCGATCCGGGATGCCGCCAGCTGGCTGTCGAGCTTGATCTGGCCGGCCTGCAGGTCGGCCCGCAATTTCAGTTCGGACAAACCCAGGCTGACGTCGCCGCGGCCGGGATTGACGCGCAGGTCGCCGCTGCGGCGCGCGATCTGCAGATAACCGGCGGCAGTCTCCGCCAGGGAAAAATCCCAGCTGCTGTCGAGCACCAGGTCGGTCTTCAAGGGTATTTCCGGCGCGCCGAATTCGTGCGCCAGGCCAAGTATCGTCGCCACATTGAGCGCGTTGATGGCGCCGGCGGAACGGATTTTGCCGTTGTCGTAGCTGAAATTCTTCAAATCAATCTGCGCATCCGCCACGCTCAGGCGGGTTGCGCCCAGCACCAGGCGGCCGGCGTCGGCGCTGATCGCCAGCGGCGCCGCCAGGCTAATGCGCGGCGTGCCCTGGTTTTGCAGTTCGCTGACCTGCCCCTGCCAGCCGTAGCCGGTTTTGCCCTCGCTCAGCTGGCCTTGCGCCGCCATGGTCAGGTGCAGGGGCTTGCCGCGCAGCGTGCCGCTGCTGTCCAGTTTCAATGTGTGCGCGGCATAGGTGCCGGACAGGTTCAGGTTCAGCTTGTCGAGCGCCATGTCGGAACTGTGCAAGCCGCGGCCGTCAAGGCTGACAGCCAGCCTGTTGCTGCCCGAATTCAGCTTGGCGTTCAAGTCAGCCTGCACATCGGCCTGCCCTGACAGGCTATCCACCCGATGTTCGCCGTAAGCCAGTTTTTCGGCGCGATAGGTGGCTTGCACATTCGGTTTTTGCAAGCTGCCGCTAAGCTGGCCATCCAGATGCAGCGCGCCGGAAATGCCGAAACCCAAGCCTTGCAGCTGCGGCGCATCGAGCTTCAGGTTCAGGCGATCGCCGGCGGCGCCGAAGCTGCCCTTGGCCTGCAGCTCGTTGCCCGCCACCGACAGCGCGACATCGCTGGGCAGCAAACGCGTGCCGGCCAGGTTGAGCGAACCGTTGCCGGTCATCGGCAGCTGATCGTAGTGGCTGTCGCGGATGGCGAACTTGAGTTTCATCTTCAGCTCGGGCGTCAGGTTGCCGCTGGCGTCGATATCCATATTGATGTTAGCGGTCACCGCTTTGGCCTTGGGAGCGCTGGCGGCTTTGGCAGCCCCCTTGGCCGCGCTTTTAACCGGAGCCGCGCTGTTGATCCAGAGGAAAGGATTGAAATCGCGCAAACTACCCTTCACCGCATACGCCATGCCGGCATCGCGCGCCAGGCTGCCGCTGACATCGAGACGCGCCGGCCCGGCTGCCAGCTGCGCCGTTTTCACTGCGATCTGCTTGGCGTCGATTACGGTTTCCAGTTTCGCTTTGTAAGTAGCGTCGGCCAGGTCCAGGCTGATCTGCTGGTTGTCCGGCGTCAGCCTGACCTTGACCGGCCCGCGCAGCTGCGTCGGTTTCAGCTTGCCGTGCAGCGCTTGCAGATCGAGGCCGGCGACATCGAAACTGAATTCGCCGTTGTTCTTGTTTTTGCCGTCGCTATGATATTCGCCCTGGCCGCTGATGCTGGCATCTTTCAGCAGCTTCAACTGCAGCCGCGACAATTGCTGGGTCTGCGTATCCAGCCGCAATTCGGCGCCGGCGCTGACCAGCGGCAGGCGGTCCTGGTCCAGGGAACCGGCCATCGCATTGACGATGCGTATCGGGCCGCTCACCGTCAGTGTCGCCAGGTCGACCATGGCTGGTGCGCTGCCAGCCGCCGTCGCAGGCGGCGTCTCCGGCTTCAGCGACGCCTGCAGGCTGAGGTCGGCCTGCGGCGCGCCGCTGCTGAACAATTTGGGATTGATGTGGGCGGCGTTCAACTCAAGCTGGCGGAACGGGATGGGCGCAAACGGCGTCGCTGCGATCTTGGCAGTGCCGCTCAGTTTGTCGCCGCGCGCATTCAAGTCTATGTCCAGCAGCGCCAGGCTACCTGACAGAGCCGCATCCACCTGGTATTTTTCTTTCTGGTATTCACCGCTCAGCTCCGCACCGCCGCTCAATGCAAACGGCTGCGCGCCGTTCAAGCTGAGTTTGGCGCTGGCCTTGCCGTAGGGTGTGTCCAGTCGTTCCAGCACCAGGTTATGCTGCTTGCCGTCCGACTCTCCATGCAGCTGCAGGTGGCTCAGTTCGGTCGTACTCAGCCCCTGGTGCAAGGACAGCTTGTCCAGCGAAATATCGTTGAGGACCAGCTGCAGCGGCAATGCCAGGCTGGCCGGCATCACCGTCGGCTCCGGCGGCGTCGGCTCCAGCCGGGCATCGACATTGCCTACATGCAGGTAAGCGACATCCAGCTTGAGCGGCGACAGGCCGAGACGCCACTTGGCGTCGACGCGATCGATCTTGTATTGCTGGGTAGCGTCGCGATAGACCAGGTTGCGCAGCTGCAAACCGTCCGCCACGGTGCCGCCGACCAGCTGGCCGGACAGGTTGCCATGCATCGCCCATGTACTCAATCGCCACAGGGTCCGTGCGCCGGACTCGGAACGGACGCCGAAAAACAGCGCGGCCGCCAGCACCGCCAGCAACAGCACAATGGCTGCCAGCGATCGCCACAGCCAGCGCAAGCGGCTGCGGTCGCCGTCCTGGTTCGGCGGCGGGCCTGGTTCCGGAGAGATGGCTGCTTCGTGCTTCATCTGCTTATCATCTGCTTAATATGTGTTCAATCTTCAAATCGAAAAATCAGAAGGCGATGCCCAGCGAAATATGCGGCCGGAACTGCTTGGCCTGGACGCCGTAGGCAAGGTCGACATTCACTGTCCCGACCGGGCTGCGGTAACGCACACCGACGCCGGTGCCGACCTTGGTCGCGCGGTCGGCCCAGCTGTCGGTAGCGGTGCCGACATCGTAAAACACGGCGCCGCCCCATTGCTGGGTGAGCCAGTGCTGGTATTCGGCGCTGCCGGTCACCATGTATTTGGTCGGATAGACGGTGCCGTTCTGCGAATTGCCGATGCTGTCGTAACTGTAGCCGCGCACCGATTCGTTGCCGCCGGCCCGGAACAGCAAGGAAGCCGGCACCGCGGCGCTGGAGCCGGCGGTGAATACGCCGCCCAGCTCGGTGCGCAAAATCACCACGTCGCGTTTCGCTACCGGAAAATAATGCTTGTAGCGGCCGTCGGCCCGGAAAAAGGTCTGGTCGGTCAGGAATCCCTTCACGGCAAACCCGGTCTGTACCGAAAAGATATGGCCGCTGCGCGGGAAAATAGGATTGTCGACGTCACGCCTGACCCAGGCAAATCCTGGCACCAGGGCCTGGTGCTGGCCCGGCTGGACTACGGTATCCGGCGGCAAGGTTGCGCCGTCGGTCTGCTCCAGGCGGTCGCGGTAATAGTCCAGGGTCAACGCGGTATCGTAGTTTTCCAGCGAGCGAGCGCGCTTCAGCCCGATTTTCATGCTGCGCAGATCGACGCCCTGCAAGGTAGTGCGGTCATACGAGCCGTTGATGCCGTTGACGAAACTGCGCTTGTCGGGCGGCATCGACAAATCCAGCGCAGCGTACTGGCGCCGCTGTTCGATCTTGGTCTGGGCGTCGAACACCCAGGCTTTGCCGAATATATTGTAGTTGGTGTAACGGCCCTGCACCTGGGCTCCGGTGTCGGAGGCATAACCGAGGCCGGTGCGCACCCGCTGCGTCTGGAATTCGGTGACCTGGACATTCACCGGCGTTTCCAGCGCGTGCGCCGGATCGTCGTTGATGCTGACGATCACATTGCCGAAGTACGGCGTGTTCTGGATCTGGCGCTGCAGCAGCAGCAAGCGGTCGACGCTGTACTCTTCCCCTACCTGCAGAGGACTGACGTTTTCGATGATGCTGGCCGGATAGCGCTTGGTGCCGGTAATGTGCAGCGCGCCCAGGGTAAATGGCGGGCCGCTATCGTATTGCACGGACAGCTCGGCGTCGTTGTCTTCCGGCGTGACGCGCGCTTCCGAATGCGCGACCTTGGCCGCCGGATAACGTTTCTTGAGCAATACCTGCAAACCGTCATCCTTGGCCTTGGCCCAGTCAGCCTGGCGGAAAGGCTGGCCGGCAGGCAAACCCCAGTTCCGCTGTATCTGGCGCACCCGCTCAGGCACCTCGGCAGCGGCGCTGCCGCTGACATCGACGGTAGCGGCGGATACGATGGTGCGCTGCTGCGGATCGACTTTCAAACGGATAGTCTTGACCTCGCCCGGCTCCACCGTGACGCTGGTCTTGGGTGAAAAATAACCTTCGGTCGACGTCAGCTGCGTGACCTGCTCATCGACCGTATCGACCAGGAACTTCAGCTGGTCCTCGCTCAGGTCTTGCCGATCCTTGTAGCGCGACAGGTCCAGGTGCTGCTCGAGCAAAGCCTTCAAATCGCCAGGGGCGTCGATCTCGACCCGATAGGTGGCGCTGGCGCTAGCCGCGCCCAGGGACAGCAGGCCAAAAACCATGCCATACAAATAGGGCTTGAAGCAGATGACAGGCATGCGCAAGCATTTCATCATGCGCGGCAGCCCATGACCGGCAACGGCAACGGGATGTCAGTTTCTATCAGGAAAACCAGTAGGAGCATAAGCAAGGGCAACAGTAGCGGAGGGTCATTTTAACAAATATTGTTTTTGTATTGCAAAAACGACATTATCCCTATAGCGTCATTGTATTGGATGCCCTGCACGCATGGTGCGATGTAACATGATTTAACCTCAGGCAATCCGGGGCGGCAAGCACGCCCCGGCAAGTCTGCTATTCCGGGTAAGTCATTTTTGCCGGCTGCACCCATTCGGCAAATTCCTGTTCCGTTACATAACCCAGCGCCAGCGCCGCCTGTTTCAGCGTGCTGCCGTCATGGTGCGCATGCTTGGCGATCTGCGCCGCGCGGTCGTAGCCGATGTGCGGCGCCAGCGCCGTCACCAGCATCAGGGAACGCTCCATCAGTTCGGCGATGCGGTCGCGGTTGGCTGCGATGCCGTCGGCGCAATGCTCTTCAAAGCTGGCCATGCCGTCGGCCAGCAGCCGCACGCTCTGCAGGAAATTATGGGCGATCAGCGGCTTGAACACGTTCAGTTCGAAATTGCCGGAAGCGCCGCCGAAATTGATCGCGACGTCGTTGCCGAATACCTGGCAACACAGCATGGTCAGCGCTTCGCACTGGGTCGGTTTGACCTTGCCCGGCATGATAGAACTGCCTGGCTCGTTCTCCGGGATGCTGATCTCGCCTAGGCCGGAACGCGGCCCGGACGCCAGCCAGCGCACATCGTTGGCGATTTTCATCAGGGCCGCGGCCAGGGTCTTCAAGGCGCCGTGGGCCGCGACCAGGGCGTCGTGCGCGGCCAGTGCGGCAAACTTGTTGTCGGCAGTACGGAAAGGCAGGTTCTCGGTCTTCGCCAACTGGGCGGCGACACGTTCGCCGAAATCCTTGGGCGCGTTGAGCCCGGTGCCGACCGCGGTGCCGCCGGCGGCCAGGTCGCACAGAGGCTCCAGCGCGGCCTTGATGATTTTTTCCGCGTAATCCAGCTGCGCCACGTAGCCAGAGAATTCCTGGCCCAGCGTCAGCGGCGTCGCGTCCTGCAAATGGGTGCGGCCGATCTTGACGATGTCGTCAAAATCGGTCGCTTTCTTGTGCAGGGTCGCGCGCAGTTTACGCAGCGCCGGCAGCAGCTTGTTGGCGACGGCGATGGCGGCGGCGACGTGCATCGCCGTCGGAAAGATATCGTTCGAGGACTGGCTCAGGTTGACCGCGTCGTTAGGATGCACCAGGCGCGATTCGCCGCGCACGCCGCCGAGGATTTCCGAAGCGCGGTTGGCCAGCACCTCGTTCATGTTCATGTTGCTTTGGGTGCCGGAGCCGGTCTGCCAGACCGACAGCGGGAATTCATCGGGATGCTGTCCCGCTACCACCTCCTGCGCCGCCTGGATGATGGCCTCGGCCTGGGTCTTCGGCAGTTTGCCGAGATCCTGGTTGACCTGCGCGCAAGCTTGCTTGACCGCCGCCAGCGCCACGATCAGTTCAGGCGGCATGCGTTCGCTGGAGATATGGAAATGGTGCAGGCTGCGCTGCGTCTGCGCGCCCCACAGGCGCTCGTCCGGGACTTCAATCTTGCCAAAGGTATCGCGTTCGATTCTGCTGGTAGTCATTTCAGCTCCATAAAAGTGGCGGCGTCCTGCACTGAAAATTCAGCGAGGGCGTCAACAAAGTCT
>NZ_JAQGLV010000258.1 GCF_028292705.1 Collimonas fungivorans
CGGCACCACGGCGCCGACGGAGGAAGAAAAAGCCAGGGAAGAGGTCAAGAACGAATTGTTCTGATCCTGGCAGGTTGCCAGTCCAACAAAAAGGCTTCCCTGAACCAATCAGGGAAGCCTTTTTTAAGTCGAGTACAGATCCAGCAGGCGTCGGGTATAAATTTCGATATTCTCCGGCAGGCTCACATCCAGCGTGCGCAGCAAGGTCTGTGCATGGCGCCGGTAATCCTCCAGCTGCGCATCATGCGTGGCAAACGCCTGCAATACCGCCTGGCCACCGGCGAAAGAATCGAACTCCGGATAGTAGTAGCCGTAGTCCTTGATGAATTCCGAATTGTGGATCAGCGGATAAGCGCCGTACAAAGCTTCGTAGTACAGGTAATTCTGGCCGTTTTCCCAGTGATGCGAAATGATGCAGTCGCCGTAATTGGCCATGAACTCATACACCGCGAAGCGTCCCTCAAAAGACGCCAGGCCATGGTTCACCACATCCAGCGAGCGCGCAAATTGCGAAAACTTCAGGTGCTCTTTCAGGTGCAAGGTATTGCAGACGCTGAGGTGCTCCAGGAATGCCGGCTGCGCCCGATATGCCTCTTCGCATGCCAGCATCGGCAGCAGCGAGGTTTTCACCATGCAGACGTTGGGTTCGAAGCTGCACACCCGCCAGCGCGGCTTGCCAGGCTGGTAGCCGTAGCTGAGATGGCTGGGCAAGGTGGCGATGCCCTTGGCAAAGAACAGCGGCGTCCACAGATGCGGCACGATGTGCACCGGCGCCCTTGCCGTAAGGCCGAAATAGTCCTTGCAGCTGCGCAGGTACTCCGGCAGGGTCCACACCGCATCGTAGGGCTTGTCGCTGCACAGGCCGCCGTGCGGCTTGTTGAACATGGCGCGCTCAATGTCGATCACGTAGTCGTTGCCGACCCGCATCCAGGCATAACGCCCGCCGCGCTCGCGGAATCTCCTGACCCAGTCCTCGTTCAACTGGGCGCTCATTTCAATCACCACGTCCAGGGTTTCCATGGCCTGCTCCAGGCCGATCATGTCGATTCCCAGGTCGCCCAGCATCATGGCGTCGTTCACCTGGTCGGTCTGGCCGTCCAGCACCAGCACCGCGCGTTCGACCGCAGGCGACTGGTTGAACAACTGCACCAGGAATGCGCAGTTCTGGAAGATGCCGTTTTCCCATATCGATTGCGGCCCGGGACGCACGTACAGGGTTACGCCGACGCGCAGCTTGCGTTGGGGCAGAGGATGGCTCAAAGGATTGCTCATACCCGGCCCTCCACGGTGTGCTGTAGTCTTTTCACAAATGCTTCCACGTTCTCGGGACGGACCGGATCAAGCTTGTCCAGGTAGGTCGCGCCCGCTTTTTTATAGTCTTCCCAGAATTCAGGTTCCTGGTTCCAGGCGCCGAGCAAGGCATGGCCGCCGGCGCTGGCTTCGAAATCCGGGTAATAGATGCCAACGCCGCCGGCTTTCAGGTATTCCGAATTGTGGATCAGCGGATAACCGCCGTAGAGCGCGTCGTAGTACAGATAATTCAAGCCGCACTCCCACTGATGCGACACCACGGCATCCATCTTCTGCTGCGCCATGCATTCGACAAATGCCACGCGCGGCTCGTAGCTGGCCCTATGCTGCTGCGTCAGATCGAGGTTGATGGCGAAACGGTTGAAGGTCGGGTGTTCCTTCATATGCACGGTATTCATGACCATCATGGTGCTCACCGAACGCCGGTCCAGCCGGAATGCCTGCTCGCACACCAGCATCGGAATAAAACAGCTTTTGACGACAGAAATATTCGGCTCGAAAATCGCCGTGCGCCAGCCCGGCCGCTCGGCACCGCCAGTGCTGACATGTGGCTGGTAGCCGAAGTGATGGCCGTCTTTTTCGACCTGGTCGATCTGACCCTGGATAAACAGCGGCGACCAGATGTGCGGCACGGCGAACACCGGCACCCGCGACACGGTGCGCAACAGGGGACCGCTGCTTTTCATGTGATGCGGCAGCGTCCATATTTCGTGCCACGGCGTGCCGTTGAAAATCTGGCCGCTGGCGCCTTCGAACATCGGTGCTTCGGCATTGTCGGCATAGGTGTGGCCGACAAAGAAGGTAATGATCTTGACGCCCAGCGCGCGTATGTGACGCAGCCATTCCAGCGGCAGCTGCGCACCCATTTCGATCACCACATCCAGTTCGAAAGTGACGTCGCCGGGCCGCACCAGCGGCACGTCGAGGCTGCCCAGGCCCATCGCCTCAGGCATGTGGTCGAGGTCGCCGCCGTTCAGCAAAAATACGCGGCCGACTTGCGGGCTCTGTTTCAGCAGCATCACCAGGAACGCCAGGTTCTGATTGATGCCGTTGGACCAGAGCTGCGCGCCCTGGACGGCGAAGACGGAAACACCTACATTGATTTTTTTCATGAATTAGGAAAAATGAGAAACCATCCGGTCATGCTATCGGCTGTTGCAGCAAAGCCGCCAGCAAGCGCTCATACTCGGCCGTCACCTGCGGGCTGCCGGGCAGGTAGCGGCTTATCGCCTGCCGCTGGCGCGCCAGATAATCCTGCCAGCTGCCGTCGTGCGAGTTCAGTACTTCAAGCAGCTTGCGGCTGCCTTCTTTCACATTGTTGCCCTCATAGTAGTAACCGAGGTCGCTGCACATGTAAGCGTTATGCACCAGCGGATAACCTTGCCAGCAGACGTCGAAATAAAAATAATTCAGCGCATTCTCGATCTGGTGGGAAATCACCACATCGGTCATCTGGCTCAGGAACTGCGGCGTGTCGAAGCGTCCCAGGAACACCGCCTTGTGTTCGCGCACGATATCCAGCTGGTTCATCACGGCAATGA
>NZ_JAQGLV010000260.1 GCF_028292705.1 Collimonas fungivorans
GCCAACACCATCTCCTAAGATACGCCTGCCCATGGGCGCTGCACTGCGCCCGGTTAACAACACGCATATCAGGATACAAGAAATCGGGATTTTTTATTGGCGCGCGGTCACGCCGCAGTGGTTGCCGGCATGGCAGGTGTGGCGGAGCCGCTGCCGGCCGCGCCCAGGGACATTAAACGCTGCGCCATGCAGAAAGCGAACAGCAGCACGCCGATCACGATCTTGGTCCACCACGAACTCAGGGTGCCGTCGAATGCAATCAAGGTCTGGATCAGGCCCAGGATCAGCACGCCGGTCAGCGTGCCGGCGACGTAACCGTAACCGCCGGTCAGCAAGGTGCCGCCGATCACTACCGCCGCAATCGCATCGAGCTCCGTACCTTGCGCATGCAAGCCATAACCGGACAACATGTAGAACGAAAACAGGACACCGGCCAGGGCCGCGCAAAAACCGCTGAAAGCGTAGACCATCACCTTGGTGCGTCCCACCGCCAGGCCCATCAGCAGCGCCGACTGCTCATTGCCGCCGATGGCGTAGACCGCGCGTCCGAAACGCGTGTAGTGGGCGATGTAAATGGCCAGCCCGAGCATCAGCATGGCGATCACCACGCTAGGCGAAACAAAGGCGCCGAAGACGTCTATGCGCGCCTGCGACAAGGTGACATACAGGGGCTGGTCGATGGTGATGGAATTGATGCTGATCAGGTAGCACAAGCCGCGCGCCAGGAACATCCCGGCCAAGGTCACGATGAATGCCTGCAGCTTGAAGAAATGGATGAGCGCGCCCATCAGGGCGCCGAACGCGCTGCCGATCAGCAGCACGCAGGCGATCACCAGCAGCGGCGGCCAGTGCCACGACTGCAGCAGGTAGGCGGAAATCATGGTGGTCAGCGCCAGCACCGAGCCGACCGACAAATCGATGCCGCCGGATAAGATGACAAAAGTCATGCCGATTGCGATCACCAGCAGGAAGGCGTTGTCGATCAGCAGGTTCAGCACCACCTGCAAGGAGAAAAACCCGGTGTAGGCGAACGATCCCAGGGCGAACATCACGATCAGCAAGGCGACCGTCGCCAGCGACGTGAAATAAGGCGACGACAGTGACTGGCGCAAGAGTTTCATGGTTTTTTACCGTTGACGGAACGTGAGCGCGCAGCGCCGCTAAACAAGCCGCTTCCCAGGCCGCGAAACTCTGGCGATTGCGACAGGCACACTGCGAACACCACTATCGATTTCACCACCATGTTCACCTCCGGCGGCACGCCCATCGAATAGATCGTGTAAGTCAGCGCCTGGATGATCAAGGCGCCGATAACGCTGCCGACCAGGCTGAATTTGCCGCCGGCCAGGGAAGTGCCGCCCAGCGTCACCGCCAGGATCGCGTCCAGCTCCAGCAACAGGCCGGCGTTGTTGGCGTCCGCGCTCTTGATGTTGGAGCTGATCATCAGCCCGGCGACGCCGGCGCAGGCGCTGCAAAACATGTACACGAAAAAGATCAGCGCAGCGGTCCTGATGCCGGCCAGCCGCGCCGCCACAGGGTTGATGCCGACCGACTGGATGAACAGCCCGAGCGCCGTCTTGCGCATCAGCAGCGCCACAATCACGAATACGCCGATGGCGATGAACAGGGAAAACGGTAGACCAAACAGATAGCCGCTGCCGATATAGAAAAACGGCTTGTAATACACCGTGACGATCTGGCCGTCGGTCAGCAATTGCGCCAGTCCGCGCCCGCCCACCATCAGGATCAAGGTGGCGATGATCGGCTGCAGGCCCAGCGTGGCGACCAGGAAGCCATTCCACATGCCACACAGGATCGCCGCTCCCATGGCGGCGGCAATTGCCCACACCATGGGGATGCGGCTTGCGTATTCCGGCACGCCGTTATGCATTTCCATGGTGCCGCCGATCAGCATCGCGGCAACCGTGCCGGAGATGGCCACTACCGCACCCACCGAAATGTCGATGCCGCGCGTCGCGATCACCAGCGTCATGCCAAGGGCGGTCAGTATCAGCGGCGCGGCGCGATTGACGATATCGATCAGGCTGCCGTACAGATGGCCATCCTTCCATTCGAGGCGGAAGAAGCCGGGAATCATGAAAAAATCGATGAGCAACAGCAGCGCCAGCGCCGCCAGCGGCCGCAGCAAGGGGTTGCGCAGCATCACACGCAAGCGCACTGCCGGCGACGGGCCGGTATCGCTCTGCAGCCGGGCGCCGGATAGCGGATCTGGATTCAACGGAATGCTCATTCACACTCCCCGGCGATCACTTGCAATACCGATTCGTCGTCGAGTTCTCCGCGCAGGTATTCGCCGCAGGGTTCACGGTCGCGCAATACCAGCATGCGGTCGCTGCAGCGCAGCACCTCGGGGATTTCGGAAGAAATGAACAGGATCGCCATGCCCTTGTGGCACAAGGCGATTACATGGTCCATGATCTCCTGCTTGGCGCGCACATCGATGCCGCGCGTCGGTTCGTCCAGGATCAGCATGGCGGGATCGGTCGCCAGCCAGCGCGCCAGCAGGGCTTTTTGCTGGTTGCCGCCGGACAGGGAACTGATGGGCGTCTCGATATCGGGGGTCTTGATGCCCAGCCATTTGACGTAATCGCTGGCGATCGCCTGCTGCCGTTTGCGCGGGATCACCCGCAGCAGGCCGGCGCGCGCCTGCAGCGCCAGGATGATGTTTTCGCGCACCGACAGTTCGAGGATTGCGCCCTCGGCTTTCCTGTCTTCCGAACAGAAACCGATGCCGGCGGCGATGGCGTCGCGCGGAGAGCCGAATCTTCCAGGCCCGCTACCACCTTTCATTTGTATGCTGCCGCTGTCGGCCTTGTCGGCGCCGAACAATAGCCGCGCGGCCTCGGTCCGGCCCGAACCGAGCAAGCCGCATAGTCCGAATACCTCTCCCGCACGGAAATCCAGGTCCAGCGGAGCGAGTATTCCTTTGCGTCCCAATCCCCGCGCCTGCAGCACAATTTCGCCGCTGCCCGGCACGCGCACGTCCTTGTCTGCGCTGGCTGCTTCCCTGGCTGGCTGCGACTGCTGGCCGACCATCTTGTTCACCAGTTCGAAACGGCTCAGCGCACTGGCCGGATATTCGCCTTCAAGGACGCCATTGCGCAGCACCGTGATACGGTCGGAAATTTCGTAAGTCTGTTCCAGGAAATGCGTCACGAACAGGATCGCCATGCCCTGCCCCCGCAGCTTGCGCAAGACATCGAACAACAGGCGCACCTCAGCCTCGTCCAGGCTGGAAGTAGGTTCGTCCAGAATCAATACCTTGGCGGAGACGCTTAGGGCGCGCGAAATCGCCACCATCTGCTGGATCGCCAGCGGATACCTGGCGAGCGCGGCGGTCACGTCGATATGGACTTGCAAATCGCCCAGCAGGCGCTGCGCCTGCTGCTGCATGGTTTTCCAGTCGATGCCGCCAAACTTTCTTGGATAGCGGCCGATAAAGATGTTTTCAGCGACCGACAGGTTCGGGCACAGGTTGACTTCCTGGTAGACCGTGCTGATGCCGAGGTTCTGCGCCTCGTGGGTGGAAGACGGCTGCACGACCCTGCCGTCGAGCCGTATTTCACCGCTGTCGGGCGCGTAGACGCCTGTCAGTACTTTAATGAGAGTGGATTTGCCTGCGCCATTCTGTCCCATCAGCGTGTGGACTTCGCCAGGATACAGCCGCAAAGCGACATCGCTCAGCGCCTTGACGCCGCCGAATGCCTTGTATATGCCGTTCAGTTCCAGCGTTGGTGCAACGCCGTTCGCCGCCTGTCCGGCAGCGCCTGTTGCTGTTTTATTCATCCGCTCGCGATCCCGAATTTCTCATGCGAAGCCATGCCTCATTACGATGCATGCCCGATGCGGCGGGCGGGCGATCCGCCCGCCGCACGTGGAAAAGCCTAATACTTACGGTTCGGGAATTCCTTGGCCGCCACTTCAGCCGGGAACACGCTTTCCTCGGTCGTAATGCGCTTGGGGATGGTCTCGCCAGCGAGCACCTGCTTCGCGACCTTCATGAGCTGCGGCCCAAGCAACGGGCTGCATTCGACGGTAACGTTGAGCTTGCCAGCCATCATCGCTTCAAATGCGCCCTTGACGCCGTCGATCGAAATCACCAGTATGTCTTTGCCTGGTTTCAAGCCGGCTTCTTCGATCGCCTGGATGGCGCCGATCGCCATGTCGTCGTTATGCGCGTACAAGACATTGATCTTCTTGCCATCGGTCTTGAGGAAGGCTTCCATCACCTCCTTGCCCTTGGCGCGGGTGAAGTCGCCGGTTTGCGAGCGGATGATCTTCAGTTTCGGATTGGCGGCGATGGTTTCCGCGAAACCTGCCTTGCGGTCGATGGCGGGAGCGGAACCGACCGTACCTTGCAATTCAACGATGTTGATGTCGCCGGCAGGCATGGTCTTGGCTCGTTCCAGCAACCAGCGTCCGGCGCGGCGGCCTTCTTCAACGAAATCCGAGCCGATAAACGTCACGTACAGCGATTTGTCGGCGGCGTCGACTGCACGGTCGGTCAGGATCACCGGGATCTTGGCTGCTTTCGCTTCACGCAGGACGGTGTCCCAGCCCGACTCGACCACCGGAGAAAATGCAATGACATCGACCTTTTGCGCGATGAAGGAGCGGATCGCCTTCACCTGGTTTTCCTGCTTTTGCTGGGCGTCGGCGAACTTGAGCGTTACGCCGGCCTGTTTTGCCGCATCCTTGATCGATGCGGTGTTCGCGGTGCGCCATTCGCTTTCGGCGCCAACCTGGGAAAAGCCCAGGACCAGCGGTTTGTCGGCATAAGCGCTGGAGGTGATCCCGAATCCAAGGCCGAGGCAAAGCGCCGCACCCAATACCGTTCTGCGTGTCATTTTCATTGCTGTCTCCGTTTTTATGTTTGTGTTTTTAGCCAGATAAAACGTGTGAAGAGCGCGACCATCCTAGGACGGAATCCGATTATTTTCAAATGAATTATTTCCCGTTTCAGATACATGTTTAGGTATCGGCCGGCCGGCGCTTCTTTGCGCTGATGAATTCTGGACAAAAAAAAGCCCGCTAACTTTCGTTGCGGGCTGAATCCAAACCTTGAGAGGTGTTGGAGGAGACAGGGACACTATATCGCACTGCAGCATACGAGTCTGCTTGATTGTTGTGATACCAGATATTCATCAACCACATATTGCAGCCGATTGCGAGGCTACTTGCGCGCAGCATCCAGAATCAGGCCGGCCAGGCGCTCGTAGTTGCCGTCGAAATGATGGCCGCCGTGCAGCTTGAGCAGTTTGACGCGGCCGGCATCGAAGCTCGGGCAGGCAGAATCCGTTTCCTCGCTGCCGTAAATGCACATCGCCAGCCCGGCCGGCAGCTTCGCGACTTCGGGCGGAATAGGCAAACCGTCATTGCTGGAACTGACCCAATTGGTCAGGTGGAACTGGAAATCGGCCTTCTTGCCCAGGCCCATCATGGCGATCAACGGCACGGACGCCAGCGCCTTCGCCGACAGGCGGTTGCCGACAAAGGGCAAGACATCAGCCCCTTGCGAATAACCGATCAATACCACCTTGCTTTTTTTCCAGCGCGCCATGTAGAACTGCATCAGGCGCTCCACGTCTTTCGCCGTCGATGCCGGTGTGCGAACGCTCCAGAAATAACGCAGCGAATCGACGCCGACTACCGGCACGCCGCGCTTCGACAGCGCATTCGCCACATCGCGGTCGATGCCGGCCCAGCCGCCGTCGCCGCTGATCAGGATCACCATGGTGTCGGCGTCCGGATTGCGCCCGGACGGCGCCAGCGCGGCCACTTCCACCACCGGCAAGTCGGACACGGCGGCGGGCGGCGCCTGCACTGCTACCGCTTGCTTGGCATTCAGGCTGGCATAGGTCGACTTCAGCTGCGCCAGTCCGTCCTGGCCTGCCGCCTGGACCAGTTCGGCGCCGCCGACGCTAGCCACAAATACTCGGGTGACACGGGCGTCGCAACGTTTGGGCGTTTGCCCATCCAGCAAAACCCGCCACGCGGCGGGCAGCCGGGAAACCGGCAACAAATCCACGCCCTTGCCTTTCGCTACTGCCTTGAAGCGTACGCCCTCGCCCTTGCATAGCGGCTTGCGCAAGCTCAGGGCAGGACAAAATCCGAGCGAGATGGCGCCGCCGAAAGTGCCGGCTGGCGCTTGCGCCAGCATGGCGTAGGCAAAGCTGGCGCCGGAACCTTCTCCCACCAGCAGCGGCGGATAATATCCCGGCACTTTTTCATAAGCCTGCACGAAGCGGCTCAGGTTTTCCAGGTCGCCGTCGGGAAACGCGCAGTCGCCGCCGTCGGCATCCAGGCTGGCGAACAATTGCGGGGTGCTGATGCCGGCCACCAAAGCGCCCTGCTGGGCCAGCGCGCGGGCCTTTTCGGCTGCCCCCTGGTTCCAGCCCGCATCGCCGGACAACAGCAGCACGACGCCATTCACCGGCCCAGCCGGCCTGTAGATTTCAACACTTTTGAAACGGCCATGACTTACGCTGTGATGTGTATCGTCTGCACTTGCAGCGCTGCCGATGAAAGCCATCGCACACAGCGCCAGGCAAATTATTCTTTGCTTCATTTACTGATGGCTCCCTTGAGGCCGCCGCTGATCAGCGCGGCGGTATCGGTGAAAGCGAACACCGGCGCCAGCCCGCCCCTGCTCACCAGGTAGCGCGCCTCCCACACCGGGTCGAACTTGTCCTTGAAATTGCGCAGACCGCGGAAATTGTAGAAACGTCCGCCGTGCATGAACAGCATGCGGCCGAAGCGCTGCCAGCGCGACGCCAGCTGGTGGTCTTTCATGCCCGACATCGGCGCCATGCCCAGGCCGAAGCGCTGGTAGCCCTGTTCCTTGAAATGCAGCATCAGCTGCGAGAACAGGAATTCCATGGTGCCCGGCGGCGCATCGGGCAACTGCCGCATCAGGTCGACGGCGGCTTCCACCCGTAACGCATCCGGACACATCAGGCTGGCAAAAGCGATGATTTTCTGCTCGCGCCGGATCACCGCGACCGGTTGCCGCGAGATATAGGCTTCATCGAAACTGCCCAGCGAAAAACTCTTCTCGCGCGTGTCCTGGTCGGCCAGCCATGCATCCGAGACTACTTTCAGCTGCCCCAGCAGCGGCGGCAACTGCTCCACCGCCAGCATCTCGAAACTCAGGCCCTCGCGCTCGGCGCGATTGACGCCATGCCGCAGATTGGCGCGGCGCGGCCCTTGCAGGCTGAACTGCTCCAGCGGCACGTAAGCCTCTTCGCCCAGTTTATAGACGCGCAAACCGGCGTCGAGATAGAGCGGCAGTGATTGCGGGCGCACCTTGTAGAACGCGACCCGGCCGCCGTAGCCGTCGACCAGTTCGATGAAACGCCAGATCAGTTCCGACCATTCGCGCTGGTCGCCGACCGGATCGGACAATGCTACCCAGGAGCGGTTGTGCTTGGCGAACATGATGAAACTGTTGCCGGAGGCGGAAAACAGCAGGCTCTTGTCGCCCATGAAAGCCAGGCAGGCATCCGCAGCAGGCTGCTTGTTGACGATCTCGGCGGCGCGCTGCAGTTCCTCCTCGGCCGGACGTGCGGCGATGCCGGTGGAACGCCGGAACAGCTGCCACAGGCCCAGCCCCAAAGCCATGATGGCCACCACCATCAAGGTCCGCATCGAACGCGGCGCGTAGTCGTCGAATGCGAATTGCCACCACATGCGGTCGGCGATGTCGATATCGCGATAGGCAAACAGCAGGATCCAGCCGCAAGCCGCCAGCACGCAAGCCACCGCGATCAGCCAGCCAGGCTCGAAGGTTTGCGAAAACAGCGATGAGCGGCGGTCAAACTGCTTGCGCGAAATCACCAGCAGCGAGGCCAGCAGGAACAGCACGATGAATTCGGAAACCGCGATCCCCTTGGGCAGCGCCAGGATGCCGGCGATCACGGTCAGCACCAGCGACGCCCACCACGCCGCATCGAGCCGGTGCAGCAGGCCGCGCGCCAGGAACAGCATCGCCAGGCCGGCGACGCTGCCGATCAGATGCGACGCTTCCACCACAAACAAGGGCACATGCAGCCGCAGCAACTCTTCGGCATGACGGGTGGCCGGCGTCACGCCCGATACCAGCAGCATGGTGCCGGTCACCATGGTCAATGCCGTGAGCAGCCACGGCGACAGTCTCACCGCTGCGCGCGCTACCGGCGCACCGACGCCGGCACGCATCTCGAATGCCGCCAGCAAAATCGTCGCCAGCAGCAGCGGCAACAGGAAATAGATAGCCCGGTACAACACCAGGGCCGCCGCGATCTTGCTGGTCGGCGCGTGGTTGGCGCAAGCCAGCAGGATCACCGCTTCGAATACGCCGACGCCGCCCGGCACGTGGCTGATCACGCCAAGCGCCATCGCTATCGCATAAAACGCGACGAAGGTCGGCAAATCGATGACGCCGCTCGGCAGCAGGAACCACAAGGTGGCCGCCGCCGCGCTCAGGTCCACCGCCGAGATCAGCAACTGGCGCAAGGCCAGGCCGGCTTCGGGCAAACGCAGGTTCCAGCGCCCGAACAGCAGCAAATCGCGGCGCAGGCGGCACAACAGGATAAAAGCGCCTACCCCGAGCAAGACCAGGCAAGCTACCGCACGCAGCAGCCAGCTCGGGATATGCGCCAGCTCCTGCACCTGAGTTGCGCCCCACAGCAAGCCGACAGCACCGAAAGTGGTCATGCCGAGGCCGAATGCACCGGCATTGAAGGCGATGGCTTGCGCCACCTGGGAAGCCTCGACCCCGCTCGCCGTGTACAAGCGCATGCGCACGGTGCCGCCGGTCAGCACGCCAAGGCCGACGGTATTGCCGAGCGCGTAGGCAATGAACGAGGTCAAGCCGATGGTCGTCCCTTTGACCTTGGCGCCGACGTAGCGCAAGCTGGAGACGTCGTAACCGGCCAGCGACAGGTAGCTGACCGCGGTCGCCAGCATGGCCAGCAAAAGATGGCTCAGCGGCGTATGTTTCACCGCATGCACGATGCTGCGGTAATGCACGTCGGCAAGCAGTGCGTACAGGGATTTGAACACCAGTGCGCCCAGCACCAGCACCACCAGCAGCGTGAGCCAGAAGCGCCAGCTTACGCCCGCCTTCTGCACGGCTGGAACGGCGCCAGGCGCCGGAATATCTGTTTGTGACGAGGATGGATGACGTGCCATGGAACCTTTATCATGCGGCCGTCCCTTTCGGGCCAGCCGTTGACCGCATTAACAATAGTTAAGAGCCAGTTTACAAAGCAAGGTTCGCTCCAGCAAGCAATAAACCGATAAAGAAAAACGCCGTAAAAACAAAAAAACCGCACCAGCACAAGGCTAGAAGCGGTTTTTTGTACGTTCTCGAATCACTCAAAAATAACTCGGAACATGTTCTTGGAGGAGGCGGTGGGAGTCGAACCCACGATACAGGTTTAAGCCCATATGCTTCCTTAGCAGGGAAGTGCCTTCGACCACTCGGCCACGCCTCCAAACTCAAAACGGCTATTAACAACGCCGCGTTAAGGACACGAATAATAACTTTTCATGGGGCATTGGTCAATAACGCCACACCAAATTAAGCGTTTTTTTCGTGATTTTTTTCGCGATTCCCTGCGATTAAGCGCTTTCCAGCCCAAAAGCCTTGTGCAAGGCGCGCACGGCCAGTTCCATGTACTTTTCGTCGATCAGCACCGAAATCTTGATTTCGGAGGTCGAAATCATCTGGATATTGATGCCCTCTTCCGACAAGGTGCGGAACATTTGCGAGGCGATGCCGACATGGCTGCGCATGCCGACGCCGACCACCGACACCTTCGACACCTTGGCGTCGCCGGTGATGCTGGCCGCGCCGATGTTTGCCTTGACCTTCTCGTTCAGGACATCCATCGCCTTGGTGTATTC
>NZ_JAQGLV010000299.1 GCF_028292705.1 Collimonas fungivorans
ATCCTGATTGGAAAGTAAATTTGCGCGAATGAGCGATGGAACCACCGCTCCGCGTTAAAAATCTTTCCGGATGGTAACTACGTTTTGTTACCGGATAATGACGCTGGTGAGAACAAGTCTGCGCGCCGCTGCCTGGACACGCAGGCAGGTCTTCCGGTCAGCACATGGTGGATCGTCGATGGAAAGGGCCGCAGAACAGCAGCCCCGGCACTACACGTATTCAATGCGGCGAGTTGGTCGCGCGCCGGCGCTTCTCGGCAATCTCAAACACGGCCATGCCCGCCAGCATCGCCGCTACAAACACCAGCGCTTTCGTCTCCCCCATGCCGAGATCAACCAGACCCGGTCCCGGGCAGATGCCCGCAATCCCCCACCCTGCGCCAAACAAGGCGCTGCCGATCAGCAGTCGTCGATCGACATGGCGTGCGGTGGGCAACTTCATCTCGGCGCCGATCAAAGACCTGGTCCTGCGCTTTGCAAAAGAGAATGCCACCAGCCCCAGCGCAATGGCGCCAGCCATCACGAACGCCAGCGACGGGTCCCAGGCGCCGCCGAGATCCAGGAAACCAAGCACTTTGGCCGGATTCGCCATGCCGGATACGATCAACCCCAGTCCGAACACCAGGCCGGCAAGCAACGATGTGATGATGAGCATGGATTTTTCCTTATGCGGCGAACAGGTGGCGTATTACGTAGACAGTGACAAAACCGCAGCCCATGAAGACGACGGTGGCCGCCAGCGAACGCGGCGACAGGCGCGACAGGCCGCAGACGCCATGGCCGCTGGTGCAGCCGGAACCATAACGGGTGCCGATGCCGACCAGCAGCCCCGCCGCAATCAAGGCGCCGAAGCCGGCATCAATCCGCACGGCGGGCAGCACTGCAAACAAGCCGTACGCCAGCGGAGAACCGATCAACCCTAGCAAGAAGGCGGCACGCCAGCCGACATCTCCTCGCGCTGGCTGCAACAGCCCACCCAGGATGCCGCTGATTCCCGCTATACGGCCGTTCAGCAGTACGAACATGGCTGCGGCCAGGCCGATCAGCAGGCCGCCAAGCAGGGCTGGCCATGGGGTAAACGCGCTCCAGTCGATAGACATCATGTTTTCCTTGAAGACCAATGTTTGGCCCGGTTCTTGCTCAGGTTTTTTTGCCAGGCCGTTGATGAAGCTTGTCCATTTTCGCATGATTGGCGCAGCATCCGATTCCGCAACATCCCATTCAAAAAGGTCGTCTATGAAAATTTTCTCCATCTTCTGTAGCGGCTTGCTGCTGACCAGCGCCTGCTGGGCAGACAGCCCGGCTGTGCCGGACAAGAACGAGATCATCAAGCTGCTGCAGCTGGAACATCATTTCGAAGGCGGCTATTTCCGGCAAACCTTCAAGTCCGACCAGCGCGACAAGATCAGCACCGCGCGCGGTCCGCGCAGCACGCTGACCACGATCTACTACATGCTGACCGACGACACGCCAGTAGACCATTTCCATACAAAAAGCTCCGACGGCATAGAGTATTACCACATGGGTGCGCCCATCACTTATCACCTGATCTACCCTGACGGCAGGTATGAGGCGGTAGTGGTCGGACCGGATATCCGGCACGGCCAGCAGCTGCAACTTGCCGTCAAGGGCGGAACCTGGAAAGCGGCCGAACTGACCAAAGGCCAGTACGGCCTGGTCAGCGAGGCGGTAGCGCCGGGATGGGAAATGGAAGACATGGTGACGCCGACGCGGCAAGAACTGCTTAAGCTGTTCCCGCAGCACAAGGATGTGATCGTCAGGCTCACCCGGCCCTGAATTCGCACGGCCGGCCCCTGATGAATTCACAGAGCGGAAGTTGAATACGAAATCTGCTGTTTTTTCGCCAAAGCTGATAAAGTTGCAAAAAATCTATCAGGGGGAATAAATGCTAAAGGGATTCGGTTTAATCATTCTCGGGTTAATCGTCTTGGCTGTTATTGCTGCCCTGGCGAGTAAAAAAGGCAAGGCGGAAAACGCAAAGACTGGCTACCAGTACAACAGCAAGGCGCTGCTGACACCAAACGAACGGGAAATGTACTGGAAACTGATCGATGCCCTTCCAGGCTATGTGGTCCTGGCCCAGGTAGCGCTTTCGAGCTGCATCGATGCAAAAAAACAGGGAGGCGCGTTCAACACGATCAGTGCGAAAAGCCTGGATTTCGTCATTTGCAATGGATCCCTGGACGTCCTTGCGGGCATTGAAATTGATGACAGATCCCACGCCACCGCGGCGGCGCAAAAACGTGACGCCAGAAAAAACAGCGCCATGGAAGCCGCGGGCATAAAACTCATCCGCTGGCCAGCTGTTCCCCTGCCCTCGGTCGAAGAAATCAAGAAAATATTCCCGGCTGTGCCACTCTCTGTCCCGGAAAAATCGGCAACCGAAATCATCCAGGAAAAAAAGATCAAGCTCCTCGAGCAGCAATTGTTCAACATGGCGCGGAAGCTGGAGAACATTCCCCAGGGCAGCAAAGCCGCGGGCGCCTGAACTGCGCCAGGCGTCCAGGGCATATATTTATTCCGTATATAGTTGTTCAAAATGATTCGTTCTTTCTTGGCATATACCTACTATATATTCGCGGCTAATGGAAAGAGAGCCGCGCATGTACTTTTTACCTCACGACCCCAAATTCCATTTCCTTGATCAACCCGAGCTGTTGACCGCGGCAGTAGCCCCGGCGGCGGAAAAGACGCCGGCCGCAGCATGGCTGGCACGCCTGGAATTGCCTACCTGGGGACTGATTGCCCTGATTTACGGCGGCTGGCTGGCCACCGTGCTGCATTGGCGCGAACTGGGCCCGTGGCTCGGCACGCCTCTGCTGATCGCACTGAGCGCCTGGTACATGTCCCTGCAGCACGAGCTGATACACGGCCATCCGACCCGCCACGCCGGTTTCAACGCCCTGTTCGGCCAGCTGCCGCTGGCAGTCTGGTATCCGTACGCGGTATATCGCGACAGCCACCTCGCCCATCATCGCGATGAAAAGATACTGACGCTGCCTGGCGCCGATCCGGAAACCTATTACGTGTCGCTGGAGAGCGGCAACCCGCTGGGAAGGGCCTTGCGCCGTTTCCGCAATACGTCAGGCGGCCGCCTGCTGGCCGGACCGGCGCTGGCGTGGTCGCAGACTGTCAGCACCGCATGGCGGCAGCGCAACCGGAAAACCATTGTTACCTGGAGCTGGCACCTGGCGCTGCTGGCGGCGCTGCTGGTATTCCTGCATGGCGCCGGGATATCCCCCTGGTTCTACCTGTTCGCCGTCGCTTATCCGGCCCTCAGCCTGACCATGGTGCGTTCTTTCTACGAACACCGGGCGGTCGAGGCCACACAGGGACGTTCGGTAATCAATGAAGCGGCATGGCCCTGGCGCCTGCTGTTCCTGAATTTGAATTACCATCTTGTACATCACCTGCATCCCGGACTGCCATGGTTCCACCTACGACAAGCCTATCTGGCCGAACGCGAGACCTACCTGGAGCGCAGCGACGGCTTTGTCGAGCGCGGCTACCTGCCGCTGCTGTGGCGCCATCGCAGCACACCGGTGATTGCCGATATCCATCCATTTGCCTGAACCGGCATCGCTATCTAACGGAGTCAACATGAGTCTTTACACTCGCCTGCTGGCCGCCGCCTTGGCCACCACCTTGGCCGCTACCCTGCTTTCCCCCATGGCCCAGGCCGCCGAGCCGGTCCGGGTCGGTTCCAAGATCGATACTGAAGGCGCGCTGCTGGGCAACCTGATCCAGCTGGTGCTGGAAGCCAACGGCATCAAGACCGTCAACCGCCTGCAGCTGGGCACCACCAAGGTGGTGCGCGGAGCGCTGATCTCAGGCGAGGTCGACATCTATCCGGAATACACCGGCAACGGCGCTTTTTTCTTTTCCGATGAAAAGAACCCGGCCTGGAAAAATGCCGAAGCCGGTTACCAGCTGGTGAAGAAGCTCGACCTCGATAGAAACAAGCTGGCATGGCTGACGCCGTCCCCCGCCAACAACACCTGGCTGATCGCGGTGCGCAAGGATGTGGCACAGGCCAACAAGCTCAAGACGCTGACTGACCTGGGCCGCTGGATCAGCCAGGGCGGCCATTTCAAGCTGGCGGCTTCGGCGGAATTCATCGAGCGCCCGGACGCCTTGCCAGCCTTTGAAAACACCTATGGATTCAAGTTGAAACAAGACCAGCTGCTGACCCTGGCGGGCGGCGATACGGCGGCCACGATCAAGGCTGCCGCAGAACAGACTTCCGGCGTCAACGCCGCGATGGTGTACGGCACCGATGGCGCACTGGCTGCGCTGGGACTGGTGGCGCTGGACGACGTCAAGGCGGTGCAGCCGGTCTATGCGCCGACCGCAGTGATCCGCGGCGAGGTGCTGGCCAAGTATCCCCAGATCGCCGGTCTGCTGAAGCCGGTATTCTTGTCGCTGGATAGCCCGACGCTGCAAAAACTCAACGCCGGCATCGCCATCGAAGGACGCGACGCCCGCAAGATAGCCGGCGATTACCTGCGCAGCAAAGGTTTTATCAAATGACCATGGCGCGTCTGGCCAACCAGCCATGGCGCGTGGGCAACGTCGCGCTGCCGTCACTCAAGCTGCACAACCCGGTGCATCTGCTGCTGGTGATCGTCGCGATCGTCGCCGCCACTAACCTGCCCTTGCTGACCTATGCCCCCAACCGGCTGCTCAGCGGCCAGGGCATCTTGCTCAGCCAGCTTGCCGCGCGCTACTGGCTGCTGGCGCTGCCGGCCCTGCCGCTGCTGGCTGCGCCCTGGCTGCGGCCGTCCCGCCTTACTTATGTTGTCCTGTTCATGGCTGCGGCGGCGCTGAGCGGCGGCCTGCTGGCCCTGGCCGGGCATGAAGCCCAGCTGCGCAGCGGCGAGACGGATTCCCTGGCGCGCATCTCGTTCGGCGGCGCTTTCTGGCTGTTGCTGCTGACCACCTGGCTGCAACTGGCGGAGGCGCTGCGCGGCCTTGCCCTCAGTCTGCCGGCGCGGGTAGCGCTGATATTGCTTGCGGTGGCGCCGATCGCGGCGCTGCTCGCTTCGGGTTACCTGGATAGCCTGTCGCTGCTGAAGGAATACCAGAACCACGAGGATGCATTCAACCTGGCGCTGCTGCGCCATCTGCAGCTGGTGCTGTTTTCGGTATTGCCCGCGGTGCTGCTCGGCGCCCTGCTTGGCGCCCTGTCTTTCCGCAGCCGGCGGGCGCGCAAGCTGCTGTTCCCGGTGCTCAACGTCATCCAGACCATCCCTTCGATTGCCCTGTTCGGCTTGCTGATCGGCCCGCTGGCGCTGCTGGGCAGCCTGTTTCCGCAGTCCGGCATCGGCGGCGTCGGCCTGCCGCCGGCATTGCTGGCGCTGACCTTGTATTCGCTGCTGCCGATGGCGCACGGCACGCTGGCCGGGCTGGAGCAAGTGCCGGCCGATGTGCGCGAGGCCGCCAGCGGCATCGGCATGTCGCCCTGGCAGATCTTTTTCCATGTCGAATTGCCTCTGGCGCTGCCGGTGTTCCTGGCCAGCGTCCGCGTCACTACCGTGCAGGCAATCGGGCTGGCGGTGGTGGCGGCACTGATCGGCGCCGGCGGTTTCGGCGTCCTCATGTTCCAGGGCATGTCGAGCAGCGCGCTGGACTTGGTGCTGCTGGGCGTGATCCCGGTGATCCTGCTGGCCATCGGGGTCGATACGCTATTCAAGGTAGCGATCGCTATCTTCAGGAGAAAAATCCATGATTGAAATCAGCGAAGTCAGCAAATCGTTCAACGGCTGGCAAGCGGTCAGCGAACTGTCCCTGACGATCAAGAACGGCGAGTTCGTGGTGCTGATCGGCACTTCCGGCTCCGGCAAGTCGACCTTGCTGAAGCTGCTGAACCGCTTGCTGGAACCGGACAGCGGCAGCATCAGGCTGCACGGCAAACCTGTGGTCGAGCACTCGCCGGAGCAATTGCGGCGCCGTATCGGTTATGCGATCCAGTCGGTCGGCCTGTTTCCGCACTGGACGGTGGAACAGAACATCAGCGCCGTCCCGGTCCTGCTGAAATGGCCGAAGGCAAAGATCCACGACCGCGTCAGCGAACTGCTGGAACTGCTGCACCTGTCCCCTGAAAAATTCCGCCATCGTTATCCCGACCAGCTGTCCGGCGGCCAGCAGCAACGGGTAGGCGTGGCGCGTGCACTGGCGGCCGATCCCGACGTGCTGCTGATGGACGAACCGTTCGGCGCGCTTGATCCGGTGACGCGCGCCAGCCTGCAGCAGGAGCTGGCCAATATCCACAAGCTGTCCGGCAAGACCATCGTGCTGGTGACCCATGACATCGACGAAGCCCTGGCGCTGGGCGAACGGATTGTATTGATGGACCATGGCCGCATCGTGCAGCAAGGCACGCCGCGCGACTTCCTGTTGTCCCCGGAAAACGAGTTCGTGCGCGAATTTGTCGGCCAGAGCGATGTCGGCATCCGCCTGCTCGGGCTAGACAAGATCGCCGGCCGGGTACGCGGCGAACCGGCGATTCCCGGCGAACCGATCCGCAGCAACAGCACCCTGCGCGAAGCCCTGTCCGCCTTCATCACACGCAAGGCGCACAGCCTGCCTGTAGTGGACGAACAAGGCCAGGCTGCCGGCGTGCTGCATTTCTCCGACCTGCTCGAGGCGCCGCGATGA
>NZ_JAQGLV010000368.1 GCF_028292705.1 Collimonas fungivorans
GTGCTCAAGCCGGTCGAGGTTGAGGTCGATAGCGAAGTCACGCCGCTGTTAGTCGTACTCAACCCTGTTGATGTCGAGGTGGACAATGAAGCAATCCCTGTCGAAGCCGATGTCGACAGCGAAGTCATGCTGCTACTGGCCGTGCTCAGCCCTGTGGAGGTCGATGTCGACAATGACGAAACATTGCTGTTAGTCGTACTCAATCCTGTTGATGTCGAGGTGGACAGTGAAGCAATCCCTGTCGAAGCCGATGTCGACAGCGAAGTCACGCTGCTGCTAGCCGTGCTCAGCCCTGTGGAGGTTGACGTCGATAGAGATGAAACATTGCTGTTGGCGGTGCTCAGCCCTGTCGATGTCGATGTCGACAATGACGAAACATTGCTATTAGTGGTGCTCAAGCCTGTCGAGGTGGAGGTCGATAGCGAAGTCACGCCGCTGTTAGTCGTACTCAATCCTGTTGATGTCGAGGTGGATAGTGAAGCAATCCCTGTCGAAGCCGATGTCGACAGCGAAGTCACGCTGCTGCTGGCCGTGCTCAGACCCGTGGAGGTCGACGCCGATAGAGATGAAACATTGCTGTTGGCGGTACTCAGGCCGGTCGAGGCCGAAGTCGACAGCGAAGCCACGTTGCTGTTAGTTGTGCTCAAACCAGTCGAGGTAGAAGTCGACAGCGAGGCGATGCCGGTAGATGTCGACGTCGATAACGATGTCACATTACTGTTGGTTGTGCTCAGCCCGGTCGATGCCGAAGTCGACAACGAAGTTACACTGCTTTTGGTAGTGCTCAAGCCGGTCGACAGGGAAACGGTAACCGTCGACAGCTGAGAAACGTTCACCGCGTCGTTTTGCCCGACACCCGCGGCAACGCCTGTGACAGTACGATTGCCGACATTGAGTTCCCCCGCGGAAGTCTGCGCTGCGCTCAGGCCGTAGGCTGTGTAACCTGTTTGCGCACCTACCGTGGTAGCCGAATTATTACCCAGCGCCACGCTGTTGGCGTTATTTGCGGTCGCCCCTGTGCCGATGGCAATGCCATTGACAGCCGTTGTCGTCGCGCCATTGCCGAACACCATGGAGTTGGTCGCCGCAGCGGACGTGCTGGATGCTTGGCCGACTGCAATCGACTGGTCGCCGTTAGCGGTTGCGCCCGCCACGGTACCGCCGTTGCCGCCGCCGATCGCGACCGACGACGCTCCGGTGGATACCGCATCATTTCCCAGAGCGTAAGAACCTGTCCCGCTGGCCTTGGCGCCAGAACCGATCGCAGTCGAACTGCCGCCTGTCGCCGTGGCGCTGGCGTTGTTGCCGATCGCAATATTGTAGCCACCGCCGCCGCTCGTGGTCGCGCCGCTGCCCAAGGCCACGTCGGAGGTATTGGAGGCATTCGCGTTGAAACCTATCGCGGTTGCGTTGGTGCCGTTGGCAGTCGCCCGTCCTGTAGCGGTCGTGGTGCCGGCGCCAATCGCAATGCCGGTAGTGCTGGCCGTACCAACCGTCGAGCTGCTGCCAACATAACTTGCCTGCGCCGTCGGCGCATAGCCAGCTGCAGTAGCGGCAATCGCGATGGCCACTGCTGCTGCCACCGTCGACTTGCTGCGCTTGCCGCGCGCCGCAGTATTTTCGGAGACGGCAACCCAGGCGCCAAGCGCTTCGCTGTAGACGGTACGGTAAACTTTATTCATGAAAGACTCGATTCAAGATGTGGTGAGGCTTGCGGCATGGGATCGGATTGATCGCGCAAGCGAGATCACATGGAAAAAATTGGGAAATAATTGAGGACAGCTATGGCGATGCCGGCGCGGCGTCATTTCGCGGCGGTCTCTGCCGGACCGTACTGGTAGCCGACTGGCACCCAGCGCTGGTCCTGCCAGACCAGGGCAACCTTTTCCCAGGCACGCGCCTTGGCATAACCGGATACAAAGGTGACGCTGGAAAACTCGCCGCGCGGCAAGTTGGGGTGATCGATCTGATGCTCCATCGCCTGCCAGACGCGCTTGTCGGGCGCCGCGCCGTACTGGCTGTGCATGGTGCCGATGTATGCGACCCAGGCGGTGCGGTCGGACTGTTCTTTCATCAGGGCGGCGCTTTGTTCCCACATCTGCCCTGCCTGGCCGGCATCGGCCAAAGCCAGCCATTGCTTCGCCGCGTCAATCGCGGCGTCGGCGGATTGCGCCATTGCAGCTACCGAAAACAGCATGCCCGCAGCAAATAACACGAGCAGCTTCGCCTGCCTGAGTGACCGGCGGAATGTGCTGCCCAGGAACCCTGCGTGATCGAGCATGGCGAACATGGTTTTAATCGATATCATCTGATGCAATTTACTCATCTTTTCACCTTGAAAATCTGACGTTCTATGACCAAAAAGAACTCGGCTTCATCGCATCAAAGACAGGAGGTTCAAGTGATTTGGGCACTTGCCTCGGACCTCGATTGAAAAATTTGGAGCTCAGACAATTTGCCGGGCAGACAGAATCCAGCCCCGCAACTACCCTCATTTAAAATTAACAATATTGGACTTTAGGTAACATTCTTTGATGTTTTAAGTTCTTCTTGCTTGCCGTTTTATTGCATAAAAAACAGCCAACCCAAACTCGCATCCGGCCTGCCCTGCCGAGACTCCTGGCAGAAAAATGGAGGCATTGGAATTTGTGTAATACCGATTTATGTCAAGACGATCAACACTTCGTCCATTGCTGCAAAATGAACATCAATAAATGTCCAAATTCATAATTTATTGAAAGTTCCAAATGTTAATTTCAATTAACATTTATGTCATCAAAATAAGTTCCCTAAAGTCGCCAATAAACAACGAATAAATTTGTATATGACGATGGGTTTTTTTGGAAAAACCTGAATTTTCTTTGATTTTTTTCTCTATTTTTTTCTAAATAATTCTGTAAGTGCTTATAAACATTGAGCTTTATCAGTTATATAAACTTGAAATGTTCATGATCAGAAATTTCCAAAAACACAAACAAAATAAATGAAAATAATTTGTTACCCAGGAATAAAAACATGTTATATAGAAACAAAGTAACGTAATGTTTCCATTTGGAAATGATAAATAGTGTTTCTTGTTATTAATAAATTGCAATGAGGTAATTATCTGAATGGAGATTGAAAGCACGCTCCGGCACAGCAGTTTTTCATCTACAGGAAATGACATTTTATCTAGCTATAATTGCAATTTCGTGCTCGGGGAGAAGGAACGAGGTTGACGCTTGACTCGGCATATGAGGCAGATGAAATGGCGAGCCTGGGTTAGGCGCAGGATTGACTGAGAGGGTTTTTATCGCGTCACTGCAAGATGCAGCTTCGTCAACGGAAATGTAAAGTCGGCTATTAACAGAAGCATGATTACGCCTGGACCGCGCAGCCGGTCCAGGCAATAAAAAACCCGCAACAACATGGTCATTGCGGGTTCATTGCGGAGTTGAAGCAGGCTATCTGCTGTCGTCCTGCCGGTCGCTTTCCGCCTCGGCCTCGGCTTCAGCCTGGCGCCGCGCGATCTCTTCCTGGTGGCGCGCCAGCAAGGCGGCCCGCGTTTGCGGCGTTTCCAGGCTGATGCGGCCTAGCGCGCCGGTACGATAATCCTGCAGCAGGGTATGCGCGGCCTTCTCCAGGTCAAGATCGCCGCCCTTGAGACGATAACCACGCCGCACCGCCACGCCTTCGATCACGCTGACGCCGTCGATGCCTTCCGTCTTGATGCCGTAACGCGCGGCCAGCAAGGGCGCGTAGCGAATCAGCAGCTCATCGGCCAGGAACGTGGCGACCTCTTCCTCAATCAGGGCGTTGGTGCCTATGGCGTGGCTGGCGGCAAGCATCAGGCCGTCGCTCGGGTGGGCGATCTTCGGCCACAGCATGCCGGGCGTATCGATCAGCACCATATTGTTGCCCAGGTACAGGCGCTGCTGCACCTTGGTCACGGCCGGCTCATCGCCTACCGCCGCCACGCGACGCTTGAGCAAGGCATTCATCAATGTCGATTTGCCGACGTTAGGAATGCCCATGATCATCATGCGCAAGGGCTTCAGCGGCGTGCCGCGGTGCGGCGCCAGGGTCAGGCACAAACCCGGGATCTTGGCGACGTCGGAAGGTTTCTTGCAGCTCAGCGCTACCGCGTGCACGTTTTTCTGGCTGTTGTAATAGGCGAGCCAGGCCTGCGTCACGGCCGGATCGGCCAGGTCGCTCTTGTTCAGGATTTTCAGGCAGGGGCGCTGGCGAAACACGCGCAGCTGCTCGATCATGGGATTGCAGCTGGCTTGCGGCAAACGGCCGTCGAGCACTTCGATCACGAGATCGACCTTCTCCATGGCTTCCGCCGCCTTCTTGCGGGCGGCGTTCATGTGGCCGGGGAACCATTGTATGGACATGCGTTGTCTTGTCTGGCTAAAATAAACCGCTATTGTACGGACTTATTCCGGTTCTACCTCAATCCCGAGGCCGTACATTACCTGGCGCAGGGCGCTAAACCGCACCTGGCGCGGTGCTTCCGGCGCTTTTCCATGGCCCTGCGGCAACACGATTATTCGAGTTCGGCCAGCACTTTCAAGTGTGCCACTGCGCTGCGGCCCAGCGCCGACAGGTTGTAGCCGCCCTCCAGGCAGCTGACGATGCGGCCCTCGGCATGCTCGGCAGCGACTTCCATAATTTGGCGGGTCAGCCAGGTATAGTCGGCCTCGACCAGCCCCATCTGCGCCATATCGTCCTCCCGGTGCGCGTCGAAACCGGCCGACACAAAGATCATCTGCGGCCGGTGCGCATTCAGCGCCGGCAGCCATTGCTCGATCGCCAACTTCCGCACTACGCTGCCGTCGCTATAGGCCGGCACCGGGATGTTGACCGCATTGTCGCCTTCCGGCTCGGTGCCGCAATGGGGATAAAACGGGTGCTGGAAAAAACTGGCCATCAGCACGCGCGGATCGCGCGCAAAGATCTCTTCGGTGCCGTTGCCGTGATGGACGTCGAAATCGATAATCGCCACCCGCTCCAGGCCATGCGCTTCCAGCGCGTGGAGGGCGGCCAGCGCAATGTTATTGAACAGGCAAAAGCCCATGGAATTGTGCGAGGTAGCGTGGTGTCCTGGCGGCCGCACCGCACAGAACGCGTTGCTGACCTCGCCCGCCATGACGGCGTCGGTCGCGGCCAGGGCCGCGCCGGCAGCGCGCAGCGCCGCTTGCCAGCTATGTCCATTGACTGAGGTGTCCGGATCCAGCGGATAGAGGCCCGCCTTGCCAGCCAAGGCCAGGCTGTGCTCGCGCACCAGGGAAATCATTCCTGCGCTGTGCGCGCGGACCAGATCGCCTTCCTGCGCCAAGGGTGGACTGCGGTAATCCAGCAGCTGGTCGATGCGGCTGGCGATCAGCTGGTCTTCGATCGCTTGCAGCCTGGCCGGCGATTCCGGATGTCCGGGGCCCATGTCGTGCAGCTTGCAATCGGGATGCGTATAGAAAGCAGTAGTCACTTGATCTCGCAGTCTTGCTGAAAAGGGAACGGCACGCTATTAGTGTACCTAAGAACCGCAAGTTGAGTGACTGCAACGGCCCACTCGAAAAAAAACCGTCATATTTCCACAAAGGAACTAGGTGAATCGCGGGGAAGTTTGTATGATTCTCTCTCCGATTCCCTCCCCCATTACGGCCTCATCAGACAAACCCATGTTCGCAAAAATCCACGCAGTTGCTCAGCAAGTCGGTCAGATCGTCGTCGGCAAGGATCACCAGGTCCGCCAGGCATTGGTATGTTTGCTGGCCGGCGGCCATCTCCTGATCGAGGATGTGCCCGGGGTCGGCAAGACCACCCTGGCGCATGCGCTGGCGATTTCCTTGGGGCTGCGCTTCAACCGCCTGCAGTTCACCAGCGATCTGCTGCCGGCCGACGTGGTGGGGATTTCGGTGTTCGACCGCGAGAAGAGCAGCTTTGTATTTCATCCGGGGCCAGTATTCACCCAGGTGCTGCTGGCAGATGAAATCAACCGCGCCACGCCCAAGACCCAATCGGCGCTGCTGGAAGCGATGGAGGAACGCCAGGTCACCGCGGAAGGCCTGACGCGCGACCTGCCGGAGCCGTTTTTTGTCATCGCCACCCAGAATCCGGCGCACCAGGTCGGCACTTTCGCCTTGCCGGAATCGCAGCTGGACCGCTTCCTGATGTGCCTGTCGCTGGGTTATCCCGATGCCGCCGCCGAACGTGCGCTGCTGATGGGAGAGGACCGCCGCGTCTTGCTCAAATCGATTGCACCGGTGATGCAGGCGGCGGAACTGATTGAAGCCCGGCAGGCATTGAAGCAGATCCATACCTCGCCCTCGCTGATCGACTACATACAGGCGCTGGCTCACGCTTCGCGCCAGAACGGCTTGTTCGCGGAAGGCATGAGCCCGCGCGCCGCCATCGCGCTGCTGCAGGCGGCACGTGCCTGGGCCGCCATGGAAGGCCGCAACCACGTCATTCCCGAAGATGTGCAGGCGGTGCTGGTGCCGGTGACGGCGCATCGCCTGCGCCCGCTCAAGGCCCATGCCGGCAGCACCCTGGGCGCGCGCGACCTGGTATTGCAGCTGATGAAGTCGGTCGCGGTTTAACGCGGCTGGCAAGACCCCTATGCTGACCTCTCTCCGCAAGCGATTCCGCGACTGGCTCGACCGCTCCCTGTTCCAGCTGCGCGACGCCGAAGCCGGAGAAGTGCTGCTGACCCAGCGGCGCGTGTTCATCGTGCCGAGCCGTCCCGGGCTGGCGTTTGCCGTCATGCTGCTGCTGCTGTTCTTATGCTCGGTCAACTACAACCTGAGCCTCGGTTTTGGCCTGACTTTCCTGCTGGCGGCCTGCGCTGTCATCGACATGCACCTGACTTTCCGCAACCTGGCCTATCTGTACCTGACGCCAGGCAAGGCGGCTGCGGTATTTGCCGGCGAAGACGCACTGTTCGAACTGCACCTGACCAACCGCCGCAAGCACGCCCGTTACGCGATCCTGCTCGGTTTCATCGGGCGCGGCCTGCCTGCCATAGAGCGCGCGATGGATGTCCCCGCCCACAGCACCAGCCACCTGACGCTGGCGCTGACCACCACCCACCGCGGCTGGCAGACCGCTCCCAGGATACGCTTGCGCACCCGCTTTCCGCTCGGCTTGCTGCGCGCATGGAGTTACTGGCAACCGGACAGCCAGGCGCTGGTCTACCCGCAGCCGGAAGCCTCGGCATCGACGCCGCCGCTGCCGCTGGCGCCAATCGAAAGAAGCGACGGCAACGGCGTCGCCGGCCACCAGGATTTTGCCGGCGTGCGCACCTACCAGAGCGGCGATTCGCTCAAGCACCTGGCCTGGCGCCAGATCGCCCGGCTCGATACCGATCTCGACGCCAGGCTGATCACCAAGCAGTTCGAAGGCGGCGCGGTCAGCGACCTGGCGATCGATTTTGCAGCCCTGCCCTATGACATGGCGCTGGAGGACAAACTGTCGCGCATGACGCGCTGGATACTGGAAGCGGAAGCGCGCCAGCTGCCGTATGCCTTCCGCCTCGGCGACAGCGTATATGCGGCGACACTGGGACCGGCCCATCAGCGCGCCTGCCTGCGGGCGCTGGCGCTTTACCAGCTTGCGCCATGAACACCAGGTCCATGCAGCAACTCAAAGCCGAACTTGAGGGCAAACCCTTGTTCCGCATCTCGAGCACATACATGCAATCCCTGCCGCGCGACAAGAGCGACACCCTGTTGCTGCTCGCTGCCTGCGCCATGGTGCTGCTGCCGCATTTCCTGCATCTGTCCTGGTGGAACTCGCTGATCTGCGGCGGGCTGCTGCTGTGGCGCGCCTGGATCACCTTGCGCGGCCAACGCCTGCCGCCGCTGTGGCTGCTGCTGCCGCTGGCCGCGCTGACCATGGCGGGAATCTATATGGATTACCGCAGCTTGTTCGGACGCGAGGCCGGGGTCGCGATGCTGGCGCTGCTGCTGACCTTCAAGCTGCTGGAAATGCGCGCGCGGCGCGATTTGTTCGTGGTGCTGCTGCTGAGTTTCTTTTTGCTGCTCACCACTTTCTTCTATTCCCAGAGCATGCTGGCCCTGTTGTGGATGATGGCGACCCTGGTGCTGATACTGACGGCGCAGCAATCCTTCCAATACACCGGCATAGTGCCGCCGCTCAAACGGCGGCTGCGCCTGGGCGTGACGATACTGGCCATGGCGCTGCCGCTGACGCTGATCCTGTTCTTGCTGTTTCCGCGCATCCAGGGACCGTTGTGGGGCTTGCCCGGCGATGCCCATGGCGGGCGCTCGGGCTTATCGGACAATATGACGCCTGGGAATATCGGACAACTGGCTTTATCCGACGATATTGCATTCCGCGTCAAATTCTCCGATGCGCCGCCCGCTCCGGCCAAACGATACTGGCGCGCCGTGGTGCTGAACGATTTCGACGGCCGCACCTGGACCGAGGGACGGGCCGGTCGGACCGCGTCAGGCCGCGGTGCAATCGACACCGGGGCTCGCATCCAGCCAGTGGCCGCGCCGGACCCGGCGACCGTCGTACACCAGCAAATCACGATGGAAGCCAATGGCCAGCGCTGGCTGTTTGCGCTGGAGACGCCGCAACTGGCGCCGACCCTGGAAGGCATCCCGGTACGGCTGACGACAGACCACCAGCTCCGCGCAGTACGGCCGATTACCGAGCGTGTCCGCTACGACGTGGTATCGAACCTGAAACCCGGGCCGGCAGACCAGATCACCAGCAGCGGCATGCAGCAGGCGCTGGCATTGCCGGCCAATTTCAATCCGCGCACGCTGGAATTTGCCGCCAGCCTGCGGGAAAAATGGCCGGACAATGCTGCCTTGGTGAATGCCGTACTGAATTTCTTCCGCCACGAAAAATTCAGCTATACGCTGGAACCGCCGCTGCTGGGCAGGGATAGCGTCGACGATTTCCTGTTTTCCAGCCGCGCCGGTTTTTGCGAACACTACGCCAGTTCCTTTGTGGTGCTGATGCGCGCAGCAGGCATTCCGGCGCGCGTGGTGACCGGTTACCAGGGCGGTGAAATCAATCCGGTCGACGACATGATGACGGTGCGCCAGTCCGATGCCCATGCCTGGGCTGAAGTCTGGCTGCCGCCGCGCGGCTGGGTCAGGGTCGATCCTACGGCGGCGGTGGCGCCGGACAGGATCGAAACCCAGCTCGGCAACCTGCTACCGCGTTCCTTCTTCGGCAACCTGCTGGGCGGACCCGCCGGCAAGGCCAACTGGTGGTCGGGCTTGAACGACTCGGTGGCGCTGCTGCGCGCCAACTGGGAAGCGCTCAGCAACGGCTGGAACCAATGGGTCCTGAATTACACGCCGGCGCGGCAAATGGGCCTGATGCGCTGGCTCGGGCTGGATGAACTGGACTGGCGCAGCCTCGGCATCGTGCTGTTGGCGATAGGCACGGTGGCGGCCGGCAGCGTCACCCTGCCCTTGCTGCTGGCGCGAAACAAGAGCAACCCGCTCGATACGGTATACTCTTCGCTGTGCGCGCAGATGGCGCGGCGCGGCATGGCGCGCAACAAGCATGAAGGACCGGCCACTTACGGCCGCCGCTTATGCGCCAGCAGCTCGCCGCTGCCGCCCTCTGTCAAAATGGCGGTCAAGCGCTTCATGGATTTGTACGAGGCCCTGCAATATGGCGCCGATTACGGCCTGCACAACAAACCGCCGGCGCCCTTGATGGCGCAATTAAAATTACTGCTTTCCCAATGTCGATGAAATCAACTCCAGGTCTCCTTACCGCCGCCCAGCTTTGCGCTCTTGCCCTGGCGATCGCCGTCAGCCCCAATCTGCTGGCCCAGCAAAACAGTGCCGGCAAAACGGCTTCGGCAAAAATCCGCAAGGCCAGCAGCAGCACTGCCGACGACGGCGAATTCGCTAACTTCGCCGACTGGAAAGAGGTCTCGTCCTTCATCGACCAGATGGTCGAAAAAAACGGCTTCGACCGCAATGAACTGGTCGCCATGTTTAACAAGGTGCGTTACGTCGACAGCGCGATCCAGTTGATGAAGCCGGCTCCGGCCAGCAAACCCAAGAACTGGGCGGCTTACCGCGCCCGCTTTGTCGAGCCGGTGCGGATCCAGGCCGGCGTCGATTTCTGGAATACCTATGCTGACGCCCTTAGCCGGGCCGAGGCGCAATACGGCGTGCCGGCTGAAATCATCGTTGGCATCATCGGCGTGGAAACCGTGTACGGCCGCAATGTCGGCAGCTTCAGAGTGATGGACGCCATCACCACGCTGGCGTTCGATTATCCGAATACACCCACCCGCGAAGCGCGCATGACTTTTTTCCGCGGCGAGCTGGAAAGCACCCTGCTGTACGCCAGGGATTCGGGCATCGATCCGTTTACCTTGCTGGGTTCATACGCCGGCGCCATAGGCTGGCCGCAGTTCATGCCGAGCAGCATCCGCCAGTACGGCGTGGATTTTGACGGCAAAGGAAAAATCGACTTACGCAATTCGCCGGTCGATGCGATCGGCAGCGTGGCCCATTACCTGGCCGAGCACGGCTGGAGAACCGGCCTGCCGATCGTATTCCCGGCCACCTTGTCGACTGACACTAGCGCTGAAAACCGCTGGCAGGCATTTATCGGGCAAGGCCTGGAAGCCAAATTTCCTCTGGATGAATTGATTGCGGCCGGCGTGGTGCCTGGCGTGGTGCCGCCGAACGACATACGGTACGGCCTGATTGACTTGCAGAACGGCCAGGATCCGGCCGAATACTGGCTCGGCACCGATAATTTCTTCGCCATCACGCAATACAACCGCAGCTTCTTCTACGCGATGTCGGTAGTCGACCTAGGCCGTGCGGTGCGGGTGGCGCGCACGCAATAATCGCCGCAACGGCGACGCAACAGCCGACGCAACAACCAGATCAGGAATTGCTGACGCTGAACTCGACCTCAACGGTCTGGCCGTTGGCGCTCAGCCAGATCTGCGCATCCTGGATAGTGCATTGCAATTGCATGTTGCGCTGGGCGAAGCTGGTCAGGGCTTCGCTGCTGGCGGCGGCAATATTGATGACGGTCAGGTTGCGCGCACGCGCCACCTTGCTGCTGATCTGGTTCCACCAGATGTGACTGGTGCTGCTGTAGCTGTACACCACTACTTGCGCGGCCCGGCCGCAGGCTTTGAGAATACGTTTTTCGTCGGGCTGGCCGACTTCGATCCAGAGATCGATGGCGCCGGTCAGGTCCTTGGCCCACAGATCGGGCTCCTCGGCGTCCGACAAGCCTTTGCCGAATACCAGCGCGGCCGATGCATGACGCGCGAACGCCAGCAGGCGCACCATCATGCGCTCGTCGGTTTCCGAGGGGTGGCGGGCCAATGTCAGCGCGTGCTCCTGGTAATAATGACGGTCCATATCCGCAATTTGCAGATCGGCTTTGAAAATAGTTGCTTTAAGGGCCATAACGCCTATTGTTATATATAGTTGAATCAAACCCGGTGTGTCGCAATCACGGGATCGGAAGAATAACCCGATTTGCGCTGCCCGGAGTACATATATGCGCGTCGGGCGTTGCGGCAGCCATGCTTGATGCAGCCGGATTCACCCTTATATTCGTTTTAACTGTTTGCAGATAAATGCTATCCATCTCATGAAAACTGTTTCACCAACTGCTTCTTCGACCAATACAACGCCGTTCTCCAGCGAAGTAATCGCTCACACAAAATTATGGCTGGAGCGCGCCGTGATCGGACTTAACCTCTGTCCGTTTGCCAAGGCGGTGTTTATCAAAGACCAGATCCGTTACGTCGTCAGCACCGCGCAGTCGCCCGAAGAACTGCTGGCGGACCTGATGACCGAGCTGGAATTCCTGCAGCAGGCGGATCCAGAGGCGATCGACACCACTTTACTGATACATCCCGATGCATTGCGTGACTTCCTGGACTACAACGACTTCCTCGACGTCGCCGATGCCGCGGTCGATGAACTCGAACTGGACGGTGAAATCCAGGTCGCCAGCTTTCATCCCGAATACCAGTTCGCCGGCAGCGACATAGACGACATCAGCAACTATACCAATCGTGCACCGTACCCGACTTTGCATCTGTTACGCGAAATCAGCGTCGAGCGCGCAGTTGATGCATTCCCGGATGCTGCCGAGATATTCGATAAAAACATGCGGACCCTGGAACAACTGGGATTAGATGGCTGGCGGAAACTACTAGGGGAGGGAGAGGAACAAAAACAGTCTTAATTATTATTTAGGCAATAATAACATGTTGTAAAAATGGTGTTCCTTGCAATTTTTACGGAAAGTTACTAAATAGTAATAGACATCGTAATAAGAAAATTTTAAATTGAGCTTGTGCAACTTATTTGTATATTTGGTCACTAAACAAAGGTAGGTTGTTTGTTACCAATGTAATGTACAACATGCTGTGCAATGTTCTTAGCGGTATCAGCTGTTCCATGAAGAAAAGATCGGGAGTTTCTTTATGATAAATATGTGCTCAAAATCAGTATAAAATACGGCGAGTTGCAGTTTCGCCAATAAAACTGGGAGGTGCACTTGGTAATAGTTCGCTACATATTGCACAAACACTTCCCATATATCAACTAGGATAACGGAATCAATTGATTATGACTAACACTACGCCAGACGCACCAATCAGCAACAAGCTCGATGAACAGGTGACTTATGATCCAAACCACCTGCTCGATTCTTTAATCGACAAGTTGCACTTGAAGAATGATGCAGCACTGTCGCGCTCACTCGAAGTGGCGCCGCCGGTCATCAGCAAGATCCGCCATCGCCGCTTGCCGGTTGGCGCTTCGCTGCTGATCCGCATGCACGAAGTCAGCGACCTGACGATTCGCGAACTGCGCGCCTTGATGGGCGATCGCCGGGAGAAATTCCGTATCAGCGACAAGCAGTTCAAGCCAAAGAGCAAGATCGAAGCCGAAAAACTGAAGTAATCAGCATGTCGGCCTTACCCCTGTCTGGAGCTTAGTGCTTCAGGCAGGGAACACGCCTGTAGACAGATACCGGTCACCGCGATCGCAGACGACGAATACAATCGTCGCGTTTTCTACTTGCTGTGAAATCCGCAACGCCACCTCGCAAGCCCCTGCCGCGGATATCCCGCAGAAAATCCCCTCTTCACTCGCCAGCCTGCGCGCCATGTGCTCAGACGCTGCCTGGCTGACCGACTCCGTCTGGTCTACTCTGGATTGATCGAATATCTTGGGCAGATAGGCTTCCGGCCACTTCCTGATGCCAGGAATCTGCGAACCTTCTTCAGGCTGGGCGCCGATGATGCGGATCGCCGGATTCTGTTCTTTCAGGTAGGTGGAAACGCCCATGATGGTGCCGGTGGTGCCCATCGCGCTGACAAAATGGGTGATGCGTCCTTCGGTGTCGCGCCAGATTTCCGGGCCGGTGGTTTCGTAGTGCGCCAGCGGATTATCCGGATTGGCGAACTGGTCGAGGATCAGGCCTTCGCCGTCTTTCTGCATTTTTTCCGCCAGGTCGCGCGCATATTCCATACCGCCGGTCTTTGGCGTCAGGATGATCTTGGCGCCGTATGCCGCCATGCTCTGGCGCCGTTCCTCGCTCAGGTTTTCCGGCATCAGCAGCACCATCTTGTAGCCGCGCATGGCGGCCACCATCGCCAGCGCAATGCCGGTGTTGCCGCTGGTTGCTTCGATCAGGGTATCGCCTGGCTTGATCTGGCCGCGTGCTTCGGCGTGCTTGATCATCGACAATGCCGGCCGGTCTTTCACCGAACCTGCGGGATTGTTGCCCTCCATCTTCCCCAGGATGATGTTGTTACGTTGCTCGGCGTCGCTGCCGGGGATACGTTTGAGTTGTACCAGGGGGGTATTGCCGATGGTGTCTTCGATAGTCAGATAAGGCATAGTGTGATCAGGCGTCTTGTGCAAAGAGCCCATTTTAATATGAGACTTTGTTATGCGTATGAAAGCCTGACAAACCAACGGCAAGCATACAAGCCCTCCCGGAAAAGAAAAAGCCCCGGAATCCGGGGCTGGGTCAGGCATTTGATCTGGCTGCGATGGCAGGCTCTCTCTACTTGCCCTTGGCAGCCGGTTTGGCGGCTGTCTTGGGGGCCGCTGCAGCCTCGCCTGCCTTCGGCTTGCCGTTCACCAGCAAACCGGCTTGCGACAGCTTGAGCGACTTTTTCTCGCCAATGCCCGATACGCGGCTCTCGAAATCGGCCCAGTCCTTGAAGTTGCCGCCCTTGCTGCGCTCATCGAGTATGCGTTGCGCGGTGGAGGAACCGATGCCCTTGATGCCGTCCAGGGCAGCCAGGTCGCCCTTGTTGACGTCAACCTGGGCAAAACTGGCGGTGGCCGTCAGCATGCACAATACCAGCAGTATTTTTTTCAGCATTTCGTCTTTCTCCCATGAGTGTGTGGATGACTGAAAAGATCAATCAGACGCGAAAACGTCCAATTGATTATAATCAGCCGCCCATGGAAAATTGACATTTAGACCACAAACAAGACTTCGCTTAACCGAGCAGTTCCTCACGGCTGACAGTAGCCGTGCCGAGTTTGCCGACCACGATGCCGCCGGCCCGGTTCGCCAGGGCGACAGCGTCGGCAATCGGCAATCCTGCGCCCAGCATCACCGCCAGCGTAGCGATCACGGTGTCGCCGGCGCCGGAGACATCGAACACCTCGCGCGCCATGGCCGGGAAATGACGGATTTCCTGGGCCGTGTACAAGCTCATGCCTTCTTCCGAGCGGGTCAGCAGCAAGGCTTCGAGCTGCAGCGATTCACGCAGCTTTTGCGCCTTGAGCGTCAACTCTTCCTCAGTCTTCCAGCTACCGACGATGTGCTTCATTTCCGACTTGTTCGGCGTCAGCACGGTGGCTCCGGCATAGGGCGAGAAATCGTCGCCCTTGGGATCGACCAGGATGCATTTTCCGGCCTGGCGGGCGGCGGCGATCATTTCCGCGACGTTGACCAGGCTGCCCTTGGCGTAATCGGACAGCACCACCACCGGGTATTGCGGCAGCAAGGTATTGAAGCGGGTCAGCTTGTCGCGCAGCACGGCGTCGGTCGGCGCTTCTTCAAAATCGATGCGCAGCAGCTGCTGCTGGCGGCCGATCACGCGCAGCTTGATGATGGTCGAAATGGTCGGATCGCGGGTCAGGAAGCTGTTGACGCCCATTTCCTGCAGCATGCCGTCGACGGTATCGCCGGCTTCGTCCTGCCCCACCACGCCCAGCAGGCCGGAGCTGCCGCCCAGCGTGGCGATATTGCGCGCCACGTTGGCGGCGCCGCCCAGGCGCTCTTCGCGCTTTTCAACGCGCACGATAGGCACCGGCGCTTCCGGTGAAATGCGGCTGACTTCGCCAAACCAGTAGCGGTCCAGCATGACGTCGCCGACCACCAGGATCTGCACGTTTTTAAAGGAGGCAGGCAATTTGTAGGCTGATGTACTCATGTTCTTATCCGCGCGCCAGCACCGAACGGCCGATGCCGTAATATTCAAAACCCAGCTCGCCCATTACCGCTGGTTCATACAGGTTACGGCCGTCGAAGACGATAGGCGTCTTGAGCAGCGTCTTCACCTGGTCGAAATCAGGACTGCGGAAAGTTTTCCACTCCGTCACGATCACCAGGGCGTCAGCGTGTTGCAGGGCATCGGTCTGGTTGTCGCAAAACCGGATGCGCTCAAAGGCGCCGGGGGTGGCGGCAAAATCCAGCGCCAGCACCCGCTTGGCCTCCGCCATCGCCACCGGGTCATGCACCGCCACCGTGGCGCCGCGCGCGATCAGTTCGCCCAGCAGCACCCGCGATGAAGCTTCGCGCATGTCGTCGGTATTCGGCTTGAACGCCAGACCCCACAGCGCAAAATGCTTGCCGCTCAAATCGGCGCCGAAACGTTCGCCGATCTTTTGCCCCAGCACATGCTTCTGGTTGTTGTTGACCTGCTCCACCGCACGCAGGATATGCAATTCCTGGCCATAGGCACGCGCGGTGCGCTCCAGCGCCTGCACATCCTTGGGGAAACAGGAACCGCCGTAGCCGCAGCCGGCGTACAGGAAGCTGTAGCCGATGCGCGGATCGGAGCCGATGCCGTGGCGCACGGCTTCGATGTCGGCGCCGACCTTGTCGGCCAGGTTGGCCAGTTCGTTCATGAACGAGATGCGGGTCGCCAGCATCGCATTCGCTGCGTATTTGGTGAATTCGGCGGAACGCACATCCATCCAGAAAGTACGTTCATG
>NZ_JAQGLV010000391.1 GCF_028292705.1 Collimonas fungivorans
CACGGCACCGGCGTGGTGATCGGCGAAACCACCATCATCGGCCAGCGGGTGCGCCTGTACCAGGCCGTGACGCTGGGCGCCAAGCGCTTTCCCGCCGATCAGGACGGCGCCCTGATCAAGGGCAACGAACGCCATCCTATCGTCGAAGACGACGTCGTCATCTATGCCGGCGCCACCGTCCTCGGCCGCGTCACCATCGGCAAGGGATCGACCATAGGCGGCAATGTCTGGCTGACCCGCAGCGTGCCGCCCGGCAGCAACATTTCGCAGGCGCAGATGCGCGACGACTGAATCTCCACCCCTCAACCTTCGATCACAGGAAATGTAAATGGCCAGCAAACCAGAAGTGAATACCGCCCTTGGCGACGTAGCAGCACGCCAGCTGGCGATTGCGACGCGCACCGTACCGCAGATGTCGTCCATCACGCCGCGCTGGCTGACCCACCTGCTGCAATGGGTGCCGGTGGAATCCGGCATCTATCGCCTGAACAAGGTGAAAGACGCCTCCAGCGTCGAGGTTGACTGTTCCGGCCGCGACGAGCGCGAGCTGCCGCAGACCTTCGTCGACTACATCGAGAACCCGCGCGAATACATGCTGAGCGCGGTCAATACGGTGCTCGACGTGCATACCCGGGTGTCCGACCTGTACAGCAAACCGTATAACCAGATCGCCGAGCAGTTGCGCCTGATCATAGAAACCATCAAGGAACGCCAGGAAAGCGAACTGATCAACAACAAGGAATACGGGCTGCTGCACAGCATTGTCGCCTCGCAGCGGATCAAGACCCGCAGCGGCGCGCCGACGCCCGACGACCTCGACGAGCTGCTGGTCAAGGTATGGAAAGAACCCGGTTTTTTCCTCGCCCATCCGGTGACGATCGCTGCCTTCGGCCGTGAATGTACGCGGCGCGGCGTGCCGCCGCCGACGGTATCGCTGTTCGGCTCGCAATTCATCACCTGGCGCGGCGTGCCGCTGATCCCCAGCGACAAGATCCTGATCGAGAAGGGCAAGTCGAAGATTATCCTGATCCGCACCGGCGAGAGCCGCCAGGGCGTGGTCGGCCTGTACCAGCCGGACCTGCCGGGCGAACAGAGCCCGGGCCTGTCGGTGCGTTTCATGGGCATCAACCACAAGGCGATCGCTTCCTACCTTGTCTCGCTATACTGCTCGCTGGCGGTGCTGACCGACGACGCCATCGCCGTCCTCGAAGACGTGGAAGTGGGCAAGTACCATGAGTACAAGTGATTTCTCCGGAAACGGCTTGCCCGACGTTGCGGCATTGGCGCAGCTGGCGAACCAGTTTTTCACGGCATTGCCATCGGCTAGCCAGGGTCAGGCCGGCAGCGGCCTGCCGGCTGGTTTGTCGCATCTCAACACGGCGCCGCCAAGCGTTCCGGGCGGCGGCCTGGGTTTTTCTCCCGGGGGAAGCGCGAACGCAGCGTCGGGCGTGCCGGCTTCGCTGACCGGCGACCTGCCGCTGAGCGGCGCTTCGCCGGCGGCGTTCGGTCTGCCCGGCGAAGCCGAGCTGAAAGCGCTGCTGGCGACGCCGGCAAGCAGCCAGTCACAGCCACCGGCGACAGCGGCCAGCCCAGGCAGCGGCTCCGCATATTATTTCCTCGACTTCGCCAAGCCATATCCCGCCGGCCTCAAGGTTCCCGGCCTGGCGACCGACAGCCTGCATGCCGGCAGCGTGCCGGCGGCGCGGGCGCCGTTTGACATCAACCTGGTGCGGCGCGATTTCCCGATCCTGCAGGAGCGCGTCAACGGCAAACAGCTGGTCTGGCTGGACAACGCGGCGACAACCCACAAACCGCAATCGGTGATCGACCGCCTGGCGTATTTCTATGCGCACGAAAATTCGAATATCCATCGCGCCGCCCACGAATTGGCGGCGCGCGCCACCGATGCTTACGAAGGCGCGCGCGAGAAAGTGCGCGGTTTCCTCAACGCCCGTTCGGCCAACGAATGCGTGTTCGTGCGCGGCACCACCGAAGCCATCAACCTGGTGGCGCAAAGCTGGGGCAGGGCGAACATCGGGCGCGACGATGAAATCATCGTCAGCCATCTGGAACACCACGCCAACATCGTGCCGTGGCAGATGCTGTGCGCGGAAAAGGGTGCTCGCCTGCGCGTGATCCCGGTAGACGACGACGGCCAGCTGCAGCTGGAGGAATATGCCAAGCTGCTGGGGCCGAAGACCAAGCTGGTAGCGTTTACCCAGATTTCCAACGCCCTCGGCACCGTCACCCCGGCCAGGCAGATCATCGAGATGGCGCACAGCGCCGGCGCCAAGGTCCTGCTGGACGGCGCGCAGTCGGTATCTCATCTGCGCGCCGACGTGCAGGCGCTGGATTGCGACTGGTTCGTGTTTTCCGGCCACAAGGTATTTGCACCGACCGGCATCGGCGTGTTGTACGGCAAGGAAGCGCTGCTGAACGAGATGCCGCCATGGCAAGGCGGCGGCAACATGATCCGCGACGTTACTTTCGAATCGACCCAGTACCACGATGCTCCCGGACGTTTCGAAGCCGGCACCGGGAACATCGCCGATGCGGTCGGCCTGGGGGCTGCTATCGATTACGTCAATCGGATAGGCATCGAGAATATCGGCGCCTACGAGCATCAGCTGCTGCTGTATGCGACGCACCGGCTCAAGGAGATTCCCGGCCTGCGGCTGATCGGCACGGCGCCGGACAAGGCCGCGGTGCTGTCTTTTGTGCTGGAAGGTTATAAGACCGAAGAAGTCGGCGCGGCGCTGAACCGGGAAGGCATCGCGGTGCGCTCGGGTCACCATTGCGCGCAGCCGATCCTGCGGCGGTTCGGGCTGGAAAGTACGGTGCGTCCTTCGCTGGCCTTTTATAACAACTGCGCCGACGTCGACGCACTGATCGCTGCGCTGGCGCACTTGAAAGGCGGCCGCAGCAGTTTCTGATAACACTCGATTGTTTCACCCGCGGCCGGCAAGGGGAGTTCCTTGCCGGCTTTTATTTTTTCGAGAACGTTAGCGCAGAAGCCGGTTACGTCAGTAATCCGTCGCTAAAAACAACAGCTGCATCGGCATGCCAGGGCCGGGCCAAAGATAAAAACGCAGGCTGTCAATCTTGACAGGTTATGGAACCTTATCCGCCGCCGCATTTCCAATTTCCGCAAAGTGCTGCACAGATCCGTTCGGCGCCATGCGCGCCGCTTCTTTCCAATCGCTCCCCGCGAAATTGCATGTCCGCCGAAATCTGCGCGGCTACCAAAATTCCCTTCATTCGAAAATTTAAAAAACAAAAAAGATCAACGTACCATCAAAAATTTTGCTTAGAACCTGTCACTTTTGATAGGTTGCTTTGTGGAAATGGAGTGCGTATTGTCGATAAGCAATAGAAGAAAATCCCTCACCAAAAACAGGCTATTGCTTCGGTGATTTGTCGTTCATTCGCGACGAATAATCGAGGGCATGAACTTGCCCGAGGGCGGATGATGTCGACCAATTCTCTTTAGAAAGGTTTTTCAATCATGAGCGAAACTGTCTATCAACAAGTTCAACTGCAAATCACCAATGCCCAGGCCGGCCAGAATATCTGGATCGACTTGCAGAAAGTGAACGAACCGGTGGCTTGGAGCACCGGCCCGGCTTTCGACGGTTCAGGCGGCATCAATATCACGGTGCCTGGCTCCAGCAGCGCCTTGCCGCTGAATTCCTTCATCATCACCGCCTCTTCGGTAAAAGTGTCGACCGTTTCTTCCGGCGGCGGCGGTGGCGGCGGCGCCTTGTCTTTCAATGTCACGCTGTATCTGGTGGCGCAGCCGGGCATCCAGAATTTCAGCCTGCGCTCGCTGTCCGATCCTGGCGTGACGGTGCAAGCCCAGGTTGGCTTTGCCCAACCGCAAGCGGTCAACCAGACCTTCTCGCAATTTCCTTGGGGTAAATAACAACCCTGACGTTCCCGATGGTCCGCAGTATCGCTGCGCGGCCGGATTCCGCATGGATGCGGAGTCCGGCCGACTTAGAGGAGATTGGCTATGGAATTCACCATTGCATTCAGTTTCACCACGCAGAACGATGCCGACACGCTGTCGGCGCAGCTCACCATCACCGACAACAACGAGATTTCGCTGGAGAGCAACCAGCCAGTCCAGATCAGTCCGGTCTGGAGCGCCACGCCCCCGTTGACGGCTGTCAGCTTCGGGCAAAAATCGCTGGCGCTGACAGCAGCGCCAAACACCAGCAGCAGCCCGCAGTCGATCAAGGTCACGCTGCCGATCAAGGCGGTGGGCACCAGCCTGTCCGGCAAGTTCGAGTCGGCCGGCGTCATTGTCAATGCGCAATACCAGTTTCTCGGCTACTCGAATTCCGGCCGCATCGCGGTAGGCAACTTCACGATCCCGTTTCCAAACTGATTTCCGACCGATGTGCAACTGATGGCGGCCGCTATGGATGCTAAAGAGAAAAACAATATCAAGGATACGGTAGCGCCAGGCGCCGGCCCGTCGAACCCCAAGCCGGCGCCTGGGCCGGCACCCGCGGCTGCACCTCCGCCTGCGCCGCTCCTGAGCGCGGCCCAGATGATCAGCAACGACCGCAAGACGCTGCCCGAGCAGGCGCGCCAGTACCTCGGCGCGCATCTGCTTGCCAATCCCAGCCATGCGCTGAATGAACAGCTCTTTCGCAGCTGCCATTCATTCAAGCCGATCACGCTGACCTTCACCAACCTGCGCGCCAACAGCAAGGCGTTCCTGTCGCTGCAACCCGGCCAGGATGCCATCTGGAGCGACGGCGGCGAAAGCGAAAGGCTGGTCGGCCTGAGTTTTTCCAGCCGCGTCGATCCTGTCATCTATGTACGCAATTTCCTGATCAACGCGCGTGAAATGTACCTGCAGACCTACAAGGACTGCAATGAAATACAGGTCAACCTGTACCTCCGCACCAACCAGCAGGGCGTCAAGGGCAAGGTAGATCTGCCGCCCGGCGCCAGCGTGACCCTGCAGTCGAGCAACGACCGCAGCACCGTCATTGGCCTGAGTTCTTTTGCCATCGACCTGGAATGATACATACCTGTGAAAGGCCGTCATGATTACTGCACTGCCAGTTGAACCGATTGAGCCTGCCGCGGCCACCGTGCCTGATGCGGCAGTATCCATTCCAGAATCGCTCCCTTTGCTGCCGGTGGTATTGCAATTCCAGAATGTCGCCGCCAACTCGAACCTCAACTTTACCTTCACTACCGCCGGCGCGTACTGGTCGCTAGGCGCTATGTCCGGCGACAGCCTGGGTTTTTCGTATAACGTCACGCCGCAAAGCGCTGAAAGCGAATCGTGCATCCAGCAGATCGAATTCAACAATGCGGTGCTATCGATACGCACCGGGGAAATAGACCAGGCCAGCAGCGGCTTTACCTTGACGCTGTTCCTGCAGGTGCGCCCGGGCGTCGACTACCTGCAAGGATATTGCACGCTCAACAACGAGGCTGTGGTCACTGCAAGGATCGGCGCCCAAAGCCCGGTGCAATGGCGTAACGGCCGCATCAGCGCGGTGCTGGTCGGTTCGGAAAACATTTACCGCAACATCAGCTTCACCGTCCGGGGCGCCTATGTCGGCAACAAGATCGACCTGATCCTGACCACCAAGAAGGGCCTGGGCAAGGTCAGCTGGTCGCTGGGGCCGCCATTTGCGGAGGCCAGCGGGGTCCAGCTGGCCAGCATGCTGGGCACGATTCCGCTGGCGTCCATGTCGTACGGGGTCAACACGCTCTCGTTCATCACCTCGATGATGGCCGACGATAGCGCGAGCAGGAGCGCCGGCAATTCGCTGGAGTTTTACCTGAACGCTTATATCGTCTACGCCGCCAGCGACCTGAACTATGTTTACCTGAGGACTACCTGCAACAGCGACATCATGGTATATGCCCAGATCGGCAACCGCCAGCCGCAGATCGTCAGCCAGTCCGACACTGTGTTTACCCTGTAGCGATGAGCCAGCCAAACAGCGATGGCGGACAGGTCCTGCGCAGCGTCAGCGAATCCTTGCGCCGGCTGATCCGCCATCATATTCCCGAGCTGCAGGCCGAATCGGCGGTAGTGTTCGATTCGCCGGGCGAGATCGACAGCCAGGATGAAACCAGGCTGTCGCTCTACCTGTACCAGACCGAACTCAATCCCTACCTGCGCAACCTGGCGCCCAGCCTGACCCGCCAGCCTGGGGCCGAGCGGCGGCCGAGCGCGCTGACGCTGACGCCGAGTCCGCTGGTGGTGGACCTGCTGTACCTGATGGTGCCTTACGCCAGGTCGGCCGAACTGGAACTGGTGCTGGTGGACCAGCTGGTGCGGCTGTTCCATGACGTCGCCCAGCTGTCCGGCGAATGGCTGGATCCGGTGCTGAAGCGGAGCGGCAACGACAACATCGCCATCGTGCCGGATTCTGGTTCGATCGATACCTTGCGCAATATCTGGGCCGGTTTTCCCAACAAGACTTACAAGCTGACCAAGCTGTACACGCTGTCGCCGGTGCGGATTCCATCTGGCCTGGACCTGCAGGCGGACATGGTGACCCAGGCCGATCCGGCCTACCTGGAACTGCCATGAAGCTGAGCGCCGTAGTGCAACTGATCGACGGCTTCAGCCAGGCGCCTGCGGTCGGATTCCAGCCGCGTTTCCTGCTGAACCAGAAGCCGTTCATGCCGCTCGCCAAGCCGCAGGCGTTTTATGCGTTCAGCGACCTCGACGACGGCGATTACCGGCTTACCGCGCTGGCGCCGCAGTTCTTTGCGCAAGAGGTGGCGTTCCAGGTGCCGCTGCGCTTGCCGCTGGCTGCCGCTATCGTTCCCTGTTACCTGGCGCCCAGTCCGCTGTATCCCTATCCGCCGGGGACCACGCTGATCCGCGGCCAGGTGCTGCAGGCCGGCACCAGGCTGCCGCTGGCCGGCGTCAGCGTCAGCGCCAGTTATCCGAACTGGCAGGGGAAACCCAAGAGCGCCGCCACGCTGAGTTCGGATTACGGCAAGTACGACGGCCGCTATGCGCTGGCCCTGGGCGGCAAGCTGGCCCCGGACACGCAGGTAGTGCTGAGCTTTAGCAAGGCTGGTTATGCAAGCGTAGAAAAGCAGTTGCTGCTGCAACCCGCAACCACGCAGTTTGTGGACATTGAAATGCGTTAATTGTTAAGAAGGAATTATCTTGGCAACCACCTATCGTCACCCCGGCATTTACATCGAAGAAGTGCCGAGCGCCCGCAACATCCAGGGCGCATCGACCTCGACCGCAGCCTTCGTCGGCGTCACCGAGTTCGGCCCGCTCGCGCAGCCGACCCTGATCACCAGCTGGAACGCCTACCAGCGCCAGTTCGGCGGACTGGTCTGGTACGGCATGGTGTCGTGGGCAGTGTTCGAATTCTTCAACGAGGGCGGCACCGCCTGCTACGTGGTGCGCGCCGTGGACAGCAAAGGCAACGGCAAGGCGGCTACCGGATCGGCCAGCGGCATCAAGATGACCGCGGTCAC
>NZ_JAQGLV010000411.1 GCF_028292705.1 Collimonas fungivorans
CGGCCCGTGGGGCTTCAACCTGTCGAGCACGCATCAAAGCAAGCAGTTCGCCGATAACGCCAACACCATCGCCGAAAGCGCGGACGGCAGCAATGGCGAGATTCCCGGCTTCCGCACCTGGAATACCCAGCTCGACTGGAAAGTCCCGGGCGCCAAAGGCTTCGACATCCTGGCCGGCGTCAACAACCTGACCGACAAACGTTATTACACTCGCAACGTCGACGGCAACGCCGGGCGCATGGTCGGCGCACCGCGCATGGTGTACGTGCAAGGACGCTATGCGTTTTAAATGTTTTAAATGGACTGTCATATAGCGGCAGTTGCCGCATGCAGCGCAAAAATGGAAGCCCGGTCCCGGCTTCCATTTTTTTTGTCGAGGAAACCCTCCTCCTGTATTGCCCAGGCTTTCGGTTACCATGCAAAACAACAACATCGATCGCGGCAAGCGACAGGAGACAAAGATGCAAGAAAAGGTGATTACCCTGGCGACGCCGGTATTCTTTTTATTGATATTCATCGAGCTGGCCGTAGGCCTGCTGCGGCAGCGCAATACCTACCGCCTCAACGATGCGATCAACAGCATCAGCCTGGGCGTCCTGAGCCAGGTTAGCGGCGTGTTCATGCAAGTGCTGCGGATCGGCATCTACGCCTGGCTGGTGAGCCACATCGGGCTGTTCAAGCTGCCGGCCGACAGTCTCTGGGTATGGCTGTCCGGCCTGCTGCTCTACGACCTGTGCTACTACTGGCTGCACCGTTGCGGCCATGAAGTCAACGTCTTGTGGGCAGCCCACGTAGTGCACCACCAAAGCGAAGACTACAATCTTTCCACCGCCCTGCGCCAGACCAGCAGCGGCCCGTTCCTGAGCTGGATCTTTTATGTGCCGATGGCCGTGCTTGGCTACCCGGTGGAGGTGTTTGCCGCCGTGGCCCTGATCGACCTGCTGTACCAGTTCTGGGTGCACACCCAGCAGATAGGCAAGCTGGGATGGCTGGACCGGGTGCTGGTGACGCCGTCGAACCATCGCGTGCATCATGGCGTCAACGATATTTACCTGGACAAGAATTACGGCGGCATCCTGATCCTGTGGGACCGCCTGTTCGGCACCTTCATCGAAGAGCGCGACCAGGACCCGGTGGTGTACGGCACCCGCAGCCCCCTGCGCAGCTGGAACCCGGTCTGGGCCAACTTCGAAGTCTATAAAGTCCTGTGGCTGGATGCCTGGCGCGCGCAGCGCCCGGGCGACAAGTTGCGGGTCTGGCTGAAGGCGCCGGGCTGGCGTCCGGCCGACGTGGCGGCAAAATGGCCGGGCACGCCTTTCGATATCGCCCGGCCGCTGTATCATCCGCAGCTGAGCCTGGCCGCCCAGATCTACTGCTTGGTGCAATTCACCATCGTGCTGCTGGTCACCACCCACTTCCTGGCGGCGCAGGTGGCCATGTCGTGGCCGCTGGGGCTGGCTTACGCGGCCTGGCTGGTGGCAGGGCTATGGATAGTCGGCGGCCTGATGGAGATGCGTCCGCGCCATGTCACCTTTTATGTCGCCCTGGAAGCATTGCGCCTGGCCGCAACCGGCGCCGGGGCGGTGATCGGCAAAGTCTGGTTTGGTGGGGTATCCTTGTCACCGCTGCTGCAGGGCGCCGTCATTACCATATCGCTGGTGTCGATGATCGCCCTGTGGCTCATATTTAAACGCTTCTCGACAATGCATGGACATCTTTCTCATCAGTGACAACCAGGTCAGCCAAAGCAAGGAAATACCAGATACCGTACCGGTCAAAGGTTTCCTCTGGATCGACGCCACCCACGAAGAAGTAGGCGCCGATCCGGAAGCCTGGCGCAACGCCATTACGCTTGCCACCGGCGTGCAGATCTACGATCCGCACATGACGGATACGCTCAACCCCAACCATCCTTCGTATTTCGATTCAACCCAGGATTACGGCATGGTGGTGTTTCGCAAGCTGGTGCTGAACGGCAACGGCAATCCTCGCACGACTGAAAACGGCGTCCCGATTGCCGCCGACAAGATTGCTGCGCCACCAGCTGCGGCTCCAGAAAGCGAAGTCAGCAAACGCCGGATTCCCGCAGCCTTGAGCAAACTGGCGACGCAGCCGGTGACTTTCCTGATCATGGACCATGCGCTGGTCACCGTCCATGAACGCTCCAGCCGCACCATCGACGCGGCGCGCGCGCGTCTGCTGGACCTATGCAACAAGACTGAAAAGACGCCGCACTCGACACGTCCGCCGACCTCGCCGGAAGATCTGCTGCTGCGCCTGATCAACGCCATGGTCGACCAGTACCTGGACCTGCGCCAGCCGCTGACGACGCAACTGGACCGCTGGCAGCGCGCGCTGCTCGATCCGCGCCGGCCGTTCAAGGACTGGATGGCGCTGCTGGATGCGCGGATTGAATTGCGCAAGCTGGAAAACCTGTGCGAAGAACAGCACGACGCCATGCAGGAGCTGCGCGACTACTTCGTCGACATCGACGACGGCGTTGAAATCAGCCGCGCCAAGGACTTGCTGCTGGTGCGCATCAACGACGTGATGGAGCATATAACGCGGGTTCTGAACCACGCACGGCGGCTCGAATCGTCGATCGAATCGGCAGTGCAGATCCATTTTTCCGCGGTCGCCCATCGCACCAACGAGATCATGCGCACGCTCACTGTCATTACTGCGCTGTTCATGCCGCTGACCTTGATCACCGGGATTTTCGGCATGAACTTCAACGAAATGCCGCTGCTGAAAAACAATGCCGGATTCTGGATCACGATGGGCAGCATGGTGGTGATCGTGGTCGGCATGCTGGTGTTCTTCCAGCGCCGCCGCTACCTGGAGAGCCAGGCGCTGGAACGGCGCTGAGCAGTCTCCTCCGACAATAAAAAGCCCCGTTCTCGACGGGGCTTTTTCATTTTCCGGTCTTGCAAACCGGCGGTTAAATCAGTCGCGGTTAGGCTGCGGAGTCAGGCGCAGATAAGGGCGGATCGCCTTGTAACCCTTAGGGAATTTCTGTTTCAGGACTTCGGGATCCTGCAGCGATGGAACGATCACCACGTCTTCCCCGTCCTTCCAGTTGCCTGGTGTCGCCACCGAATAATTATCGGTCAGCTGCAAGGAATCGATGACACGCAGGATCTCGTCGAAATTGCGCCCGGTGCTGGCCGGATAGGTGATGATCAGGCGCACTTTCTTGGCCGGATCGATCACGAACAGCGAACGCACGGTGGCCGTCGCGCTGGCGTTCGGATGGATCAGGTCATATAGTTCGGACACCTTGCGGTCGGCATCGGCGATGATGGGGAAATCAACCACGGTGTTTTGCGTTTCGTTGATATCCTTGATCCATTCCTGATGCTTGTCGGCAGGATCCACGGACAGTGCGATCACTTTGACGCCGCGCTGTTCAAACTGCGATTTCAGCTTGGAAGTCAGGCCGAGTTCGGTAGTGCAGACCGGCGTGAAGTCGGCCGGATGCGAAAACAACACCACCCATGAAGCGCCGGCCCAGTCATAGAAATTGATCTTGCCGAGCGAAGAATCCTGCTCAAAATCGGGGGCAACGTCGCCGAGGCGTAAAGTCATTTCAGTCTCCTTTGGATTGCATGGGGGGATTGCGTGAGGATTGCAAAAACGCATCGAACTAAAACTATAGCCCTACGGCGGCCACAGCCTAAAGAATTTTATCGACTATCTACATAACCTCAGGTTAGATACAAAACGGCCGCAATAGTTTATAAGCTGCCGCCTAAAACCGTGCAATATAGCAATCAGCTATTCAGAACCGACAACGATCGCAAGAACTTATCAGCGTCCTGGTAGCCAATAACCCGCCCCTGAGGCACTTCCCGCCCTTGCCCGTCAAAAAATATGATGCCGGGCGGGCCAAACAGATTGAAACGCTTGAGCATGGCCTTGTCGTCCGCGTTGTTGGCGGTGACGTCGATTTGCAGCAATATCATTTCGCCGAAGCGCGCTTGCACCCGCGGGTCGGTGAAAGTGAATTTTTCCATTTCCTTGCACGATACGCACCAGTCGGCGTAGAAATCCAGCAATGCCGGTTTGCCATTGGTCTGGGCCAGGGCCGCGTCCAGCTCGGCCACCGATTTGACTCGGATAAATTGTGTATGCGCGCTTTGCTGCGCTCCTCCCAGGTGCGCCAGCGGCGCCAGCACATCGCGCCCGCCGCTGATGCCGCCAACCAGCTGCACCACGCCGCACACCATGAACACCACGCCGAATGCCTTGGCAAACCAGGCAGACGACCTGCCCCACAGCAAGAATGCGCCGTAGCCTATGCCGAGCGCCGCCCAGCCCAGCATCTGCGCCAGCACCGGAATCACCGGCGCCACCATCCACAAGGCCACCGCCAGCATCAACACGCCAAAGAACCGTTTCACCGATTCCATCCAGGCGCCGGCGCGCGGCAACAGGGAGCCGGCAGAAATGCCGACCAGGATCAAGGGCACGCTCATGCCGACCGCCATCGCAAACAACGCGCTGCCGCCGATCACCACATCGCGGGTCTGGCTGATATACACCAGGGCGCCGGCCAGCGGCGCCGCTACGCATGGTCCGACAATCAAGGCCGAAATCGCGCCCATCACAAACACGCCGATCAGCTTGCCGGCTGATTGCTGGCCGGAAGCTTGCGTCAACCTGGTCTGGAACGCGGCCGGCAGCTGCAGCTCATAGAAACCGAACATGGATAGCGACATCAGCACCATCAGCAAAGCGAATGCCGACAGCACCCAGGGATTCTGCAGGGTGGCGGCCAGGCCCTCGCCAGCCAGGCCGGCGGCAACCCCTAGCGCGGTGTAGACCAGCGCCATCCCCAG
>NZ_JAQGLV010000154.1 GCF_028292705.1 Collimonas fungivorans
GCTTCATCGAACCATGTTCCGAATTGGGTAATCGGATCGGCGGCGCTGTCTGCTTCCGACAGGCTGGCCTGGCTGTAGTCGATCCTCAGGTCTGCGATAGATTGGTCCTTGCTTTGACTCATGCTGGAATACCTCGGCGTTGCTGCATTGCTGCTCCCAGTTGCTGCATCTGCTGTTCGTTGAAAATACGTTTTGCCATGGGCGCGATCCAGGTTTCTTCTTTTTCCATATGGGCCGAATAGATGTTGGAAAATTGCTGCACGTCTTGCGGCGACAACAGCGGCGCTGCCTGAACAGCCGCGCCGTCGGCGATCTGCGTCAATTGCAGGTTGAGGGAATGCCAGAGGCTGTCCATCTGCTGATGTTCCGCGAGGATTTCGGGGGTCAGTTTTTGCAGCAGCTCGGCATCTTCCCCTGTCGCGGTGGCGCGCAGCATCGGCAGCAGGTCGTGCTCTTCATCTGCGTGGTGATGCGGCGCGCTCTGGTTGAAATAGCGCATGACGTTGTGGGCGGCCTGCTGCGCCTGGGCGTCGCTGCCGTGCTGCGGAACATGGTCGAGCAGGTTCTGCAGCGTGCTCAGTTGCTGGCGGATCTTGTCGTGGCAGTGTTTGAGGACGGCTATCGGCTGGCTGAAATCCGGCGCCGTGCTGATCAGTGCGTTTTGCATGATGATGTATCTCGTGGGTTAAGCTGGGGCGCCTTAGGCGGATAGATGCTTATTTGGCAATTCGCCGGTAAATGGCAATGTAGTCATATTAAAGCACTTCAAAATAAATCCGTCTTGCGGAGCCGGTAAAATAGCGCCAATAGCGATATCCGGCCGTCCGTGGATATTTTGGCGATTGCCCATGCATCTCTTTTGTCTCCAGCCATGTCCTCATCTGTTGTACCAAGCGCTCCTGGCGCCTTTGTCCCCACTGCCGTCGACCTCGACGAGATCGACTTCGACCGCCGCTTCGGCGGCATCGCACGCCTGTACGGCGCTGCCGCGCTGGCGCGCTTCCTGCAAGCGCATGTCTGCGTGATTGGCGTCGGCGGCGTCGGCTCCTGGGCGATCGAGGCGCTGGCGCGCAGTGCGATCGGCAACCTGACCATGATCGACCTGGATAACCTGGCCGAATCCAACATCAACCGCCAGATCCATGCGTTGACCGATACGCTCGGCCAGGCCAAGGTGAGCGCACTGGCGGCGCGCATCGCCCAGATCAATCCCTATTGCCATGTCACCGAGGTGGAGGATTTCATAACGGCAGACAATTTGGCTGAAATGATAGGGAAGCAGCGCTATGACTATGTGATCGACGCCATCGACAATGTGCGGGCCAAGACGGCCTTGATCGCCTATTGCCGCGACCAGGGAATCCGCCTGATCACGATCGGCAGCGCCGGCGGCCAGGTTGATGCGACCTGCATTGAAGTGCGCGATCTGGCCAAGACCGAACAGGAACCGTTGCTGGCCAAGGTGCGCAAGCGTTTGCGTTCCGAATACCGTTTCCCGCGCGGCGACAAGGTGCGCTTCGGCATCGATGCGGTGTTTTCCACCGAACCCTTGAGCGCGCCGCTCAGTGCAGAGGTGTGCGCTGTCGATGCGGACACCGCGCCCGGCGTTACCGGCCTGAATTGCGCCGGTTATGGCTCGGCGGTGGTGGTCACCGCCACTTTCGGCCTGGTTGCGGCCGGCCATGTCCTGCGCAAGCTGGCGGCGGATGCGGCGGCCGCTGCTTGACTTGCCCGTGGCGCCTCCATAGAATCCGGTGGACTATCTTTATAGGAGATTCGGTTTTGGACAGTTGTCCCAGTACCCGTGGATGGGCGCGCAGCCCGATGCAATTCACCCGCTTTTAGTCGTCCATTGCTGCAGCCCGTGAGTTGAGGCGTTGCAGTATCCCGGGCGATCTCGCATCGCCGCCTATCCCACCCATTCGTTTGTTTGCGTTGCCAGCTGACCTTCAGTGCATGAAGCAGCGCTGCGCACCCATGGAATGTCGCCATCCGGCATGGCGACGCACACAGAAAGGCAATGAAGATGGATTGGAAAATATTTACCCTGCGGGTATTGCTGGCCCTGACCTTAGGTTCGCTGATAGGGGCTGAGCGCCAGATGCGTCAGCGCATGGCTGGTTTGCGGACCAATGCGCTGGTATCGATCGGTGCGTCGCTGTTTGTCATGGTGTCTGCATTCGAGTCGGATCCGCAGGGGGCGACGCGGATCGCCTCTTATGTCGTGTCTGGCATCGGTTTCCTTGGCGCCGGCGTCATCATGCGTGAAGGGATCAATGTGCGCGGGCTGAATACCGCGGCGACATTGTGGTGTTCGGCAGCGGTCGGCGTGTTGTGTGGGCTCGGCCACGCGCTGGAAGCGGCCATTGGCGCCGCGGCGATCCTGGGGGCCAATGTTCTGTTGCGGGGCGTCTCTAATATGATCAACCAGCGAGACTTGCATAGCGCGACGGAAATCGAGCAGGTGTATCGCCTCTCTGTAGTATGCCGGCCGGAAGACGAGGTGCAGGTGCGTACCTTGATGCTGCACATGCTCAATGGCATGCCGCACCTGGTGGTGCAGTCGCTGCACAGCGAAGACCTGGCTTCCGGCACCCAGCTGGAAGTACGGGCGGATCTGATCACTTCACCCAGCAATCACCTGCAGCTGGAGCAGATAGTGAGCCGGGTCAGCCTGGAAAAGGGCGTCAGCGCCGCCCGCTGGGCGGTGCTGAATTCCGTTGATGCCTAGCGGACAGGCCCGGAAGCAGTGGGTAAAAAGGGATAAATAGAAATATTTTAAGGAAAGAACGAAAAAGTACTTGCGGGGAAGAATGAGGGTTGCTATAGTTCGCCTCCCGTTGAGAACGACGCGAAAAGAGCGAAGCAGCTGAGTAGTAAATAAGGCTGTTTTGTGAGTGGAGTTTGAGAGGGGAAAAGTG
>NZ_JAQGLV010000045.1 GCF_028292705.1 Collimonas fungivorans
TACGTTGTGCCATTGGCCTGCCTATTTTAATAAAATGGGCCCGCCGCGCTTTTGGCTTGGCCCCTCAGGAACGGTGACGCCGCTGCATTGCGACTATGACGATAATATTTTTGCGCAGATCTGGGGCGCCAAGCGTATTTTCCTGTCGCCGCCTCACCACGACGAATTCCTTTACCCTCGCGAGGCGAACGCCATCCTGTTCGGCTCGCCATTTGACCCCGAGGCGCCGGATTTCGAGAAATTTCCGCTTGCCCGCCAGGCGACAATGATCGAATGCATCATGCAACCCGGCGAGCTCCTGTATGTGCCGGCGGGGTGGTACCACCAGGTTCGCTCGCTGACATTTTCGCTCTCGGCGAACCGATGGGCCAGGGCGCTGCCGTTGGCGTTGGACGGAGATGCTTCGCTGAAGGGCGGCTAAGTTGATCGAACTCGCAGTCCATCTTGTTCGATTAGCTCCGGATTGACAAAAGTGCGGGGTGAAAACCCATGTGTTGCCGCGACCAGAAAGAAGCGCTATGCTAAAAACCGAACTGCCAAGAGCGAGCGTCGGCAGCAGCCTGATGGAGCGCTAATTGTACCTATGAAAATTCGACGTGGCCTCGAATGCGAGGCACCCATACTCACTACCGTAGCACACCAAGCCAAGGCTCACTGGCCGTACACCGTGACCCAGCTCGAAGCGTGGCGCGAAGACTTGACGGTCACAGGGACCTATCTCGCGCGATCGTTCACCTACGTTGCCGAACTCAATGGCGTGATTACCGGTTTCTATTCACTCTGCGCGACAGACTCTGTGTCCGGATGGCCGCTCGAGCATCTATGGGTCGTACCGGATTGCATGGGGCGTGGAGTCGGCAGGGCACTACTGCGGCATGCGGCTGGACTGGCCGCCGGACAAGGCGTGGAGAACCTCACGATCGATGCAGAACCGTACGCCGAACCGTTCTACATTGCGTGTGGAGCACAACGCATCGGTGTCGTCGCTGCTCCCCTGGAAGGAGAGCCTCTGCGCCAGCGACCTCAGATGCTTCTGGCAACGTACTCAACGGGCAACAGCAAACTCACGTAAGAATTGCGAAACGAAATCATGCGTAAGTCGGGGTTTTCACAATTCATTTCGTATGTTAGCCAGCCCGGCCCCTGTCATTGGGAACGACGATGAATCCGCCCCGGCGGTAGTAAGCACCAGAGGCTTATGCTCCCGGCATGCGCTAATGCCGCCGTTATGGCCGGGTCGTCGCTGGCCAATCCCTCGACTTCCGCAGACATCTCGTCCGAACAACTATTCGTAAGTACAGGTGCAGTTACAACACGAACGGCTTCAGCAGCCGAGCAACTATTACCGACGCTATTCTTTGCTCTTGCGACCGTCCCATTTTCAAGTGAATTGCTCATTGCCGTTTCCAACCAAAGTAGCACGTAGTTAAGAATAACTGCTTGCGACGTTGAACGAAATTAGCAAAATCTGCGAAGGATAGGTGCATAATTGCACAATGTTTACACCTGACTGGGACGACCTGCGATATTTTTTGGCGTTGATTGACGCCGGAACTCTGTCGGGCGCAGCGCGCGCGACTGGAGTCGAACACACGACAGTGGCAAGGCGCATCGATGCCCTTGAAGCTGCATTGGGATTGCTCTTGTTTGATCGTTTTCCGAAGGGCTGGTCACTGACCACCATGGGTAGCGCTTTAGTGCCGCATGCTCGCAAGATGGCGGATGACATGCACGGACTGATGCGTGTTGCCAGCGGCTCCGCATCGCTCAGCGGCGTGGTGTGCATTTCGGCGCCCCCGGCCTTGGCGGCATATGTACTGGCGCCACGCTTGAAGGACATGCTAAGGCGTCTTCCTGGAATCGAGGTGGATTTGCGCGGCGAAACGCGGACAACAGACCTGATGCGGCGCGAATCTGACATCGCTCTGCGTTTTCATCGTCCCACCGCGCCGGGTTTGGCGGTGCGCCAACTGACCAGCGTGGAGTATGGCTTGTATGCAAATGCCCAATATTTGGCCGAGCACAACCCGCAGCAATGGGAGTTTCTCGGTTACGACGAGCTTTTACGCGACGCCCCGCAGCAACTGTGGCTGGATAAAATCAGAGATGAGCGTCGATATTGCCTGCGCTCGAACGATCTCGGCACACTGTTCCAGTCTGCAGTCGCCGGCTGCGGTCTTGCCGTCTTGCCGCATTCTTTTTTTGACTTCCAGCGCAACGGCCTGGTCGCTGTCGATACGGAAGTGTGTCCGGTGAAGCGCAAACTATGGCTCATCATGCATGAAGACGTGCGGCGCTCTGCTCCAGTGCGTGCGGTCGCCGACGAAATCGTTGCGTTGTTTTTACCCGCAGACGTTTGAACTCCCACGTTTAGTGCATTGCTAAAGATGGCCTTCATCACGGATGATGGTCTCCGCGCGTCGGGACCGTGTGCATGGCTCAGACCGCTGTGCAAATATGCAAGGATCGCGTGCGTATTTCACTAATTCCATTCAGTACCGTCCGGCGTTAATGTACCCATCTGCCACACGATTACTGGAGATTCGAATCATGAAACTGCTGTCTAAACTGTTCTGCGCAGGCGCGATCTTGTGGGTGCCTGCCGCCCAGGCGGCTACCGAAATGCCGTTTCCGCTGGCCGGCAGCTGGACCCTGGTGGCAGCCGATCTGCTACATCCGGACGGCAGCAGAACGCACGATTATGGCGACGCGCCGAAAGGATTGCTGCTGATTGATAACCACGGCCGCTACGGCGCGCAGATCTATAAGTCCGAGCGCCCGCTGTTCGCTTCCGGCGACAAGAAGACCGGTACCGCCGCCGAGTTCGAGTCTGCCGTCATGGGAACGAGCGCCCATTTCGGCACCCTTATGATCGACACGATGACGCACACGCTGGTCTATAACATCGAGAGTTCGGCCTATAAAAACTGGGAGGGGACGCAGCAGAAACGCATTTATGAACTGCACGGCGACGAACTCAGCTACCAGGTGCCGCCGCGGCCAGACGGCCTGATTCCGATTTCAGTCTGGCGCCGCATCAAGTAGCCAGGAGCGGTCGTTTGGCGGTGCATGTGGCCTTGAACGGACGTTTACACGCTGCATATCGTTATTATGATAACCACCTGAACCGCCGTTCGTTCCAATACAGGCGAAGAACGCATTTTGCATAGAACTGATTGGCGTTCCAGCGAAGTCAAGTGACCGCAATCCGTCTGTAACGGACTATCACCGGGTTGCTCAACCGGCGCCTGCTGGCCGAAAGCGGGAATTGATGCCCGGATCCATAAACTGCTTCCAGCCAACAGCTGATTGGCCATGCGCGCAGCCGATTATTGCGGGCAGGGCACGCTAGCCGGCATCGCTTGCCCAGGTTTTGGGAAAAACCGCAAGGCGACCAGCGCGCATGCGCTGCCTAGCAGCCATACCGCCGACCAGCTGCCGAACGTGAGGATGTGCGGGATCGCCAGCGGCGTCAGGAAACACATCACGAATACGCTGGTGTTCGCCATGCCGAGCGCGGTGCCGGCGTTGCGGGCGCCGGCGATGGTCGCCAGTTCGGTATAGGCGACGCCGTGCCAGGCTGAGATGCTGACGCCGGTCAGCACCAGCATCGCGATCAGCAGTGTCGCCATCACGGGACCGATATTCGGCGACTGGCCGGCCAGCGTCACCAGTGCGGCCAGCGCAGCGAAGGCGATGGCGCTGGAGATAGTGCAGAAGCGCAGGAACTCGCGCCGGTTGCGCTTGCGGTCGGTCCAGCGGCCGCTCCATACGCGCATGATCATGGCGCCACATTGCAACGTCGCCATGGCGATGGTGATGGCGGCGATGCCGGCGTGGCTGAAGTCGTGCAGGAACACGGCGCCAAAGAACAAGATCGAACACTGCGGCGCACACAGGATGCCGATCGCGGCGACGATGCGCCACAGCTGGCGGTCCTTCAATGGCGCCGGCGTCGTTGGCTGGTGTGTTGCATGTGTTTTATCTGCAGCGCTTGCGGCTGGTTCATACAGCCATAACCAGGTAAAAAACAGCGTCACTGCACAGAACAAGGCAAGCACGCCATACACCGAGGCAAATCCGAAATGAACAGCCAGCGCCGGCAGGATCAGGGCGCCGATAGCGCCACCCAGCGGCACCGCGGTCTGGCGGATGCTCATCGCCATGCCGCGCTCACCTTCGCCGAACCAGGTCATCACCGCGCGGCCGCTGGAGCCGTTGACGCTGCCGCCGAGCAGGCCGACCAGCAGCAAGCCGGCGGCCAGCAACGGCAGGCCGGGCACATGGCCTGGGCCGGGCGCAACAAACAACGCCATCAAGGCCAGCGCAACGGCGGTGGTAGCCAGGCCCGACAACAGCACTGGGCGGTCGCCCCAACGGTCGGTCAGCAAGCCCCAGGGCAGTTCGCTTAAAGCGATGCCGAGACCCATCAGGCCCAGCACCAGTCCCAGTTCCGCGTTGTCGAGGTGGTAACCCGAGCGTATCAGGACAGCGGTGGTCGGAATGCCGCTGAAAGCGGCTGAAAAGCTGGCGTTGGCGGCAACGCCTACGCCCAGCACCTTCCAGCGGTGGCGGCGGGCATTGGTGCTTGCAGCGGTGGCAACGGCGGATGACGACATCTTGATTCTCCTGTAGCGATATGCGCTGATATCTGTGCTGATTTAAGCGCTTGCGGCGAGTATCGCTTTGCGCGATACTTTTGAATATCAGATAGTTTCGAACAAACAGTTTTGAAAAACAGGATGGTTGTCATGCGACAAATCAGTTTTGACCTCGACGTGCTGCGCACCTTCACCACCGGCATTGACCTCGGCAGCTACGCCAAGGCCGCCGACCGCCTGGGTCGCTCTACGTCAGCGGTGAGCGCCCAGCTGAAGAAACTGGAGGAGCAGGCCGGCGCGCCGATTTTCCGTAAAGCTGGCCGTGGCCTGGCGTTGACCGAGTCCGGCGAGATCTTGCTGGGTTACGCGCGCCGCTTGCTCGATCTCAACGACGAAACCGCCAGCGCGGTGCGCGGCGTCGAACTGGAAGGCGAGGTGAAGCTGGGTTTGCAGGAAGATTTCGGCGAAGCGTTGCTGGCGGACGTGCTGGGACGTTTCATGCGCGCCCATCCGAAAGTGCGGGTCGAAGTCTGCGTTGCGCGCAGCACGGACCTGCGCGAGCGCGTGACCCTGGGCCGCATCGACCTGGCTTTGCTGTGGGAAAGCGGCGCGCCGGCGCTGAACGCGCAACGGGTCGCCGACTTGCCATTGTGCTGGATCGGACCGGCGCAGGATGCGGCGCAACGGCCGGCTGGCGCGCCCTTGTCGCTGGTATTGCTGGATGCGCCTTGCATGCTGCGCGATATCGCTTCGAACGCGCTGGA
>NZ_JAQGLV010000077.1 GCF_028292705.1 Collimonas fungivorans
TGCCGCAGCGCCGGCTCGTCGGCCAGCATCTGCAAGGCCGTGTCCTCGAAGACATAGGCTGAGATGGAGGCCTGCTTCTTCTCCAGCACGCTGTTGAAGAACCCCCAGCGGAAGAAGCTGTCGTGCGCTTCGGGCTCCAGGGTCTCGACCGCGTAGCGGGCCTGGGGCTGGTCGAGAGGCACCAGCATGTCACCCGCGCGCGCCTGGATGGCCTCGGAGTGCGTGCTCAGCAGCACCCGGTCATGGAACATGTGGCCTTCGTAGGCGGTCGCGCGCGTGCCGACCTCCAGCACCCGGTACACCCGGGCCGCATCGAACAGTCGGTCGGCGTCCAGGCGCTGCAGCGCGACGCCGTTCCACTCCAGCCGCTCGATCACCTCGCGCCAGGCCTGGGGCACCAGGTAGGCCTTCGGCGCCGTCACCACCCGTTCCTCGACACAGCGGTCGAAGTGGACGATGTCCTTCTCCCACGGCTGGCTGCGGTCGTAGGCGAGCCGTTGATAGTCGCCCAGCCGGCTCGGCGTACGCACCGCCGCGTAGCCCTTGAAGCGAAGGCGCGCCGGCCGCTCGTGGTCGTTGCGCCAGCGCAGCGGCCACTGTGTGCGGCGTGCGGCGTCGGCCCGCGAATCGCGCCGCAGTTGCTGAATGCGCCCCGCCTGCGCCGCACTGAAGTCCAGCACCACCTCGACCAGCGTGCGCATCGCGGCCACGCGGTCGGCGAAGGGCTTGAGCATGTGGGTCTCGGGCATGAAGCCGATGGTGTGGTGCAGCGCGGCGTAGCCGGTGGAGAAGCGCGGCAGATCGAGAAAATCTTCGATGCCGTCGTCCGGCGTCTCGGCCAGCAGGTTGACGTAGGGACAGGTCGGCCAGCCGCGCCTCTGCATGTCGCCGTAGATCGCGGGCAGCATGCGCTCGCGCAGGAAGTCGCCCAGGCCGCCGCCCAGCTTGTCGGGCTGGGTCGGGATCAGGGTCATGGTGTAGGCGTAGTCGGCACCGTTGGAGGTGTGGGTGTCGACCATCACATCCGGGTCCCAGGCGTTGAAGAAACGGTTGAACACCTGGGCGGCCAGGCTGTCGCACTTGATGAAGTCGCGGTTCAGGTCGAGGTGCCGGCCGTTGCCCCGAAAGCCGAACGCCTCGGGGCCGAGCTGGTTCGCCCGCGAGCTGGACTGGCGGTTCACGCAGCCGTCGACGTTGTAGACCGGGATGAAAAGGAACACCGTGTCGCCGAGCGCCGCCAGCCGCTCGGGCTCAAGGCAGAAGTCGCGCACCAGCGCCATGCAGGCATCGATGCCTTCAGGCTCGCCGGGATGGATACCGTTGTTGTTGAAGAACACCGGGCGCCCCTGTTCGCGCAAGGTGTCGCGGTCGAACACGCCGTCGGCCGTGACCAGGCCGGCGTGCATCGGCAGGCCGGTGTCGGACGTGCCGATCCGCCACCATCGCAGCACACTCGGGAATCGCTCGGCCAGCCGCTCGTAGAAGGCGATGCATTCGGCCCAGGTGGAGGTCTGGTTGCCATTGCCGAGTTCGAAGGGCGTGGGATAGGCAAGGCTGGTCGGGGGCGTCATGCGTGACTCCTTTTTTTTGGTGGTGTCGAGAAATACGTCAATTTGACGGTCCGCATCTACAGTGCAGGATATGGAGCAAAGGTAGCGCATCGGAAAACAGTCGGTCGCGGCAGACCGCTCTTGGCCGATAGCCGGCGGTTAACCAACGGAAAATTCAAGTCGCTCAACAGCTTCAACAATCTTGCCTATGTCGCAAGCATAAAAGCCTGCCGAATTTGCAGAATTTAGCTCTATGATTTTCGGCCCTTGATTGGTTTGTGCAATATCAATTGCAAAAGCACGATTTGGCTGCCAACGGACGACCTGTTGACTTGCATAATAGTAGATATCGCTTGGCACTTCGGTTGAAGACTGAACTCGATCTCCAATCTTGTATCGCGAGCCAGTCACCACTTCACCATCGAATACAAAAAATCGATATTCGGCCAATATCTCCTTACACGGCGCCATAACTACAACGTCTTTGAGGGTCAACGTGACGCCGTCGTCTTCTTCAACAAGGCGAACTCCATTTCGGAAATCTTCGAAATGCTCCCATGTCATTACCTCGCCAGCGAATTGCTTAGAATCTGAGGCGGGGCGCAGGAAAAAACGCTCCCATTTTTTCTCCACATCTCCCATAGGAGATGAAACTGCGTCAGAATTTAGCATCTCTTTATCAAAGTATTTCTGATATAGCGGGTAATCTAAATTATCGTCAAAATAACCAGGTCGCCAGTTTTTTAATTTCGAGACGTGCCCAAGACCCGTGCTTCCATAAGTGAATACAGCTTTGTCATCAATTTGAATGTCTGGAGAGAGTGCGTTTAAAAACGGTATTAGTTTGACTGTGGTGAAAGGTATCTGGCGCTTCGCGAGCTGATTCTGCAGTTCGGCCAGTGTCTGTTCGTTCAATAAATTTTGCTGCAAAACCCAATGCATAGAATTCCCTATATTTGTTGCTGGCAAATTTGGTTCGCGAATTTTTTGTTGCATTTGAAAGCATTGTTCATTATCAGAAACGTCTTTGAAAGACCGTTAATGGCCGATTACTGCAATCCCAATTAGACATTGCTCGTTCTCAAAGTGGGGGGCGTAGTTGCTGACGCCATTGTTGAACGGATGGCCTCTGCCATTGTTTTTGTGCATAAGTTGCTAGCTTCTCCGGAACCGGGTCTCCATGGAGAGTCAGTCGGTTTAGCATAAGGGCCAAATCCACGTCGGCAATCGTCCATTCTCCAAAGAGATATTCAGCATCGTCTCGAAGTAAATCATCAGCAACGGCAAAAAGTTTTTGCGCGGCGCCCTCTGCAAGGCTGGACAATGCAGCCCTTTTTGCCCCGTAAAACACGACTTCCGTGTTTCTTTCCTGTCTTATCGGCATCAGGTCACTGCGCAGCCACGCCTGGACCTGTCTTGCACGAGCCTTTCGTTCAACATCAAGCGGATACAGTCGCTTGTCCGGAAACACATCATCTAAATACTCAGTGATTGCTGACGACTCCGAAAGAATGAATTCTCCATGGCGCAATGCAGGTACCCTAGCGGTACGCGATAGACGAGCATACGCTTCGTCTTTATTTTCACCTGCGCCAAGGTCTATCGTGGACATGTCGAATGTTAGTCCTTTCTCAACCAGCGCAACGAATACCGACATTGCGTAAGGGCTGGCGAACTGTGCATCTGCATATAGATGTAAAACTGCACTGGTCATAATGGTGTTTTTTGAGTTGGTTATTTTAGGGCCGCTTCTGGCCGGTTGCAGCCGGTTGAATCCACAACCCACAGCGACCAAATATCAGCTATGGTTTTTCCGTTTTGCCACTCACCCGGTAGTGCGCCGCTACAGCCTGGCTCCCTGCTAAGCAAACTATCAGCAGCAACGCACCTGGGATGAGCGAAATGACGGTGTCAAGATAGTCACTCGTAGGCCACCCTTTGAGCGCAAGGCGCACGATCAAGATCAACCAGCCCAAACTTGCGACAAAGGCGATAGTGTTCCAAAGGTACTTCGCTGCCTTCCAACGCAACAGCAGGCCTACCGCACAGGCAGCAAGCAGGAACGTCCCGCACCACCACTCTACGGCGGCATAAGTGACGGCCCACCAGCCCAAATAGCTCGCAATCAGCAGCAGAAAAAATGAAATTAGTTTGATCATTTCGTATGATATTTGGTTGTGTCACACACAATCGAAATCGCGTCCAGTGTATGTCTCCGACTGTCTGTTTTTGGCGATTACGGCCTTAATTAGAGCGGCCATCTGCCAGGAATTGGGAACCTCTCGTTAGCCTCGTTTCTTGGCTAGTTTTGATGAAATTAAGTACATACTGCGCGCCAGCTGAAGTTCGTCTTGGTTGCACCAATACTCATCCATCGATTTTCATTGCTCAACTTTCTGAGCCACCTGAACAATCCTTTCCCGCACCACCCGGATCGCCTGCTTGAGCGCATACACATCCTGGAAATAACGCTGCGGAATGCGTATCTGGCTGGCGTTGGCGTCGATGTTTTCGATATCGTCGCGCCATTGGGCGATCTGTTCCTTGCTGGGTTGCTTGGTGCTCCATATTTCATCTTCCAGCGACTTGATCTCGCGGTACCAGACCACCAGCCGGTTTTTCATGCGCGATTCCACCATGCGCGGCAAAGCCTGCAGCAGGCCGAACAGCAGCGCCATGAACGGCAGCAGGATCAGCAGGCGGCGTTCGATGAAGCTGGCCAGCCAGAACGGCAGGTAGCGCTGCAGGAAGGGGCGGCCGGATTTGAAGTAGCGCGTGCTTTCGTCCGAGATCGGAAAGTCGTCCGTATTCAGGTTGGGGAAGGTGCCGCGCGGAGTGAAATAGTCTTCGCGGGCGTGGGCGGTATTGGCGGCTTCCAGCAGCAGGTAGACCAGCGCCGGATGCAGGGTGTCCTTGGACACCAGCAGCGCGGTGGCGGCCAGCAAGGTGACGTCGGCTTGCGGCAGGTCGTTGGCGACGCTGGTCGAAGCGCGCGGGAAGATGATCTTGGAGAGCGACGGGAATTTCAGCACCAGCGCATCGGCCTGGGCAAAGCTCATCAGCTTGAGGTCGCTGTTGAGCAGCATCTGCTGCATGGCTGCATCCGGCCGGCCGATAAAGAAGGCGGCGTCCAGCTGGCCGTTTTCCAGGTTCTGGTAAGCCTTGTAGGCATCCATTTCCAGCAGCTTGGCGTTGACGGCATCGATGCCGCTATGGCCGAGCAGGGTGCGCGCGACTTTCAGCAGGCCGCTGCCGGGAACGCCGATGGAAATCCGCTTGCCTTTCAGTTGCGCCAGGCGGTTGATGACGGTGTCGCCGCGGTAGAACACCCAGATCGGCTCATACGAGATGGCGGCGATGGTTTGCAGTTGGTCGTTTTCGGAGGGGGTGGTGGTGCCGGACTGGATGAAGCCGACTTCGTATTCGCTCTCGGGATCCTTCAGCCGCTGGTAGTTTTCCACCGAGCCGGAAGAGCTGCGGATGTCGAGGGTGATGCCTTCGCGCTTCAGCAGAGGCGCATAGCGCTCGGCGAAACCGTTGTAGATGCCTTTGTCGGCGCCGGCGGTGATGACGATGGTGCGCTGGGTGGCCGGCTTGAGGATGGTCACCAGGGCCCAGCCCACCACGGCGATCGCCACGACCGCGCCGGTGATCAGGAGCCGCAGCCGTTGCGTGGTCATCGGCGCTTTTTGTATGCGGTGTAGTGCTGGATTGTGTCTCGGCATGGTCTATAGGGCACGCTTGGTCAGGCAACTCGGAAACCGCATTTTTTCAGGAGCTCGCACTCCCGCACATTACACCTTCTTGACGAATTCCGATTTCAGGCTCATGGCGCCGAAGCCGTCGATCTTGCAGTCGATGTCGTGGTCGCTGTCGACCAGGCGGATATTCTTCACCTTGGTGCCGACCTTGACCACGCCGCCCGAACCTTTCAGTTTCAGGTCCTTGATCACCGTCACCGTGTCGCCATCCTGCAAGACATTGCCGACCGCATCGCGATACACCTTGGCGCCGTCCGCGCCCGATTCCGCCGCAGCCTGCGCCGACCACTCATGGGCGCATTCCGGGCAGATGTAGAGGCCGCCGTCCTCGTAGGTGAATTCGGAACTGCATTTCGGGCATGCGGGCAAGGTGCTCATGGTGTTGTCTTTCAGGTAAGGCAGAATTGCAAAAGTGAGACAGTATACTGCCTGTCCGTCATCCGGCCCTAAGCCTGGCCGGCAAAATATTCGGCATACACCTGCACCACCCAGTCGACAAACACCTTGACCCTGGGCGACAACTGATGGTGGGAAGGATACAGCGCCAGCACCGGCAGTTCGGGGCAGGCCCAGTCGCCCAGCACCGCCACCAGCCGGCCGCTCTGCAGGTATTGTTCAACCCGGAAGCGCGGCACCTGGATCAGGCCGAAGCCCTGCAGCGCGCATTGGGTGTAACTGTCGGCGCTGTCGACTGCTATCCAGCTGCCGGCCTTGTATTCTTCTGCCTGGCCATTGCGCAGCAAAGTGAACGGGTATTGGATATTGTGGTTGCGCGTGAAAAAGCCGACCGCCTGGTGTGTCGCCAGATCCTCCGGGGCCAGCGGCGTGCCGCAGCGCTCCAGATATTCCGGACTGGCGCAGATGACCTCCGGCAACGAAGCCAGCCGCCTTGCGATCAGCGAGGAATCCTTGGGTACGCCGACCCGCACCACGCAGTCGATCCCTTCGCCGACGAGGTCGACCAGCCGGTCGCCGCTGCTGATCGCGATGTTCAGGCGCGGATAGCGCTCGCGGAATTCGGCCAGCCGCGGCAGGATGATCTGGGTAGCGTGGGTGCCGTGCAGGCCCAGGCGCAACACGCCGCCGGGATTGGCGGCGCTAGTGTCGAGCGAGGCTTCCGCATCTTCGACGTCGGCCAGGATGCGGCAGCAGCGTTCATAGAAGGCGCGGCCGTCGAGGGTCGGCTTGACGTTGCGCGTGGTCCGTTCCAGCAGCCGCGTTCCCAGCCGCCGTTCCAGTTCCTTCATGGCGTGGGTGGCGGTGGCGCGTGGAATTTCCAGCAATCCGGCGGCCTTGGTAAAGCTGCCCAGGTCGACGATATGGGTGAAGAGGCGCAATGCTTCAAGTCTGTCCATGGCGGCAATTGTTGTCCTGGGTTGAATTGTGTTGGTGATTTTTACCCATTTATCTAAATCTGTCCAACTTCCACAATGGGCTTCAGGTAACCGGCAATTCCTGCCAGGTTCTTTACTCGGAGAAAACCACTATGGACCATGCTTCAAAGGCAGCGCTGGCGCCTGAATCCTTCCAGGCCTCCGTCCTGAAAATTTTCAAGGAATCGCTGGTTGCCGCCGGCGCGGCGGAGAATATAGGCTACGGCGTATTGCGGCTGGTGTTCGGCATGATCATGGTCAGCCATGGCTTGCCAAAGATGCTGGGCGCTTCGCATGGCTCGATGGCCGATCCGATGGCGGCCTCCGCTGCGCTGATCGAAAACGTGCTGCACCTGCCCGCAGCCCCGGTTTTCGCCATGCTGGTGGCGCTGCTGGAGACCGTCGGCGGCGCGCTGCTGGGCATTGGGCTGGCGACGCGCCCGGTCGCAGCGCTGATGGCGGTGCAGATGCTGGCTATCAGCTACATCCTGGGTCCCACCTGGCCCTGGATCGACCGCGGCATCGAATATCCGGTATTGATGCTGTTCCTGGCGCTTTACATGGCAGTCAAAGGCGCTGGCCGTTATTCCCTGGATCACCGGATTGCCGCGAGCTTTCTTGCAAAGCGCTGGCGGCAATGATCTGCCCGTTTGACATATCGGCAGCGGTTGATTAACGTAACAGCACTCCAACAACCAGAACATCGAGACCGACAATGACCCGTTCCCTTCCTAAATATCTTGCCGTTGCTGCTTTTGCCGTTGTCATCAGCGCTACCGGCTGCGCAGCGCTGGCGCAATCGGCACCGACGCTGACGACCAAGGAAGGAGAGTTTGTCGTACATGATTTCAAGTTCCGTTCCGGTGAAACGCTGCCCGCGCTGAAGCTGCACTACACCACGCTCGGCACGCCAAAACGCGATGCGAATGGACATGTGAGCAACGCGGTGATCGTCATGCACGGCACCGGCGGCGACGGCCATCAATTCTTGCGGCCGCAATTCGCCAATATCCTGTTTGCGCCGGGCGGCTTGCTGGACCCGGCCAAGATGTACGTCATCCTGCCCGACGGCATCGGCCACGGCAAATCCTCGAAACCCAGCGACGGCCTGCATGCGCGTTTTCCCAAATACGACTATGACGACATGGTCGCCGCGCAATATGCCCTGGTCACCCAAGGCCTAGGCGTGGACCATTTGCGGCTAGTGATGGGAACCTCGATGGGTTGCATGCATTCTTTTGTGTGGGGCGAAACCTACCCCTCGTTCATGGATGCGCTGATGCCGCTGGCTTGCCAGCCGGTGCCGATCGCCGGCCGCAACCGCGCCTGGCGCAAGATGCTGATCGATGGCATCACCAGCGATCCGGCGTGGCAGGGCGGTGACTACAAGACCCAGCCGCAGCAAGGCTTGCGCACCGCGGCGGACCTGCTGCTGATCGCCGGCAGCGCGCCGCATCAGCAGCAAAAAGAGTATCCGACGCGCGACGCCGCGGATGCCTACGTCACCGAGCATGTGACAAAAGACCTGGCCACGCTCGACGCCAACGATTTGCTGTACCAGGTCAGTGCGTCGCGCAACTACGACCCGTCCGCCAGCCTGGATAAAATCACCGCGCCGCTCATGTGGGTCAACTCTGCCGACGATTTCATCAATCCGCCGGAAACCGGCATCGCCGAAGTTCAGGTGAAAAAAATCAAGAATGGCCGTTACGTATTGATCCCGATCAGCGATCAGACCTATGGCCATGGCACGCATACGCGCGCAGCGGTGTGGCAATCCTACCTGGCCGATCTGCTGAAAGAGTCGGC
>NZ_JAQGLV010000106.1 GCF_028292705.1 Collimonas fungivorans
GGTGTTGCCATAACCGGCGCCGAAGTCGGTGTCGATGCTGACGAACAGCTGGTCGGACTTGCTGATCAGCGTCGGATCGAGCCAGACCGCCGTGGCCAGTTCATCCCACAGGGGGAAACCGGTTTCAGTGACTTTCTTCACCATCTGCGCCAGCGGCGTGCCGGACTTGGTCATGTCGTTCAGCAAGCGGGCGCTGAGTTCGGTCGCGGTGGACGGATCGGCCGGCACCATGACGATCCGTTTCCACGGTGCGCGCAGGGCGATCTTTGCCGCTTCCGGGTCCCAGCGGAAATTGAACTCCAGGCGCGGCGTATTGATGTATTCGCGCGCAAACTGTTCCGCCGACTTGGACGGCAGCACCTGGTGCGGATTCAGGCTGCCGCCCATGTAGACGATTTCCTTGGCGGTCTCGGCAAAACTCGGATCCAGGCTGATCGCCAGCGCCACGTTGGTCATCGGACCGGTGGCCAGGATGGTGACCTGGCCCGGGAATTCGTGCACTTTGCGGATCATGAAGTTGGCGGCGATTTCATTCGACGCCTTGGTATGCGGCATGCCTTCCGCCAGTTGCGGCACCACGTCGTGGGCGTGGTAGTTGGGCTGGCTCTGGATGGTGCCGTCCGGCCATTTCTCATCCATCCATGCGCCTTTGTAGACCAGCTTGCCGTACAGCGCTTCCCAGCGCCGCGTTGCTTCCTGCGTATTCAGCAAGGGGAAGGCCGAGCCGGGCACCACCGGTATGTCGCTGCGTCCGATCACTTCCAGCGTGCGCAGGGCGTGCGCGATATTCTCGTCGCGCCAGGTCGAGCCGCTGACAATCGTGATGCCCAGCACTTCCACATCGGGCGACTGGATCGCCATCAGCTGCGCTGCACGCGGGCCACCGACATCGTCGTCGATGATCACTTTGCGCTTGCCGGCGGCCTGCACCTGCACGGGCAAGGTGGCGGCGACCGCCAGTCCCAGCATGAAGACCGTCGATAACAGCCGGCGACGTATTGAATTCGGTTTCATCAATTAGCTACTTTCAAATGGAAAATATAAAAACATGCTGGGCGCTGTCGCCGCAGGTTATCGCAAAAATGGCTGCAGCGCCGACAGGAAGGCATCCGGCGTTTCAATCATCGGTGCATGGCCGCTGCCAGGGATGATCTTCAGTTCGGCGCCGCCGATCTTCGAGGCGAAATAGCGGCCGTCTTTCAGCGGCAGCAAGTTGTCGTGTTCGCCCCAGATCACCAGGGTCGGGATCTTGATCGCGCTCAGCTTGTCGTCCACGGTTTCGTCCAGCAGGGCCGGATTGCGCACCGCGCGGATGGCCCAGGCGTCGCCCTTGGCCAGGCTCCAGGCCAGGCCGTCGCGCAATGCCTGGTCGGTCTGGTAGGAGGGCGAATGAAACACGCTCGCCAGCAGTTGTTTTTCGCCGGCCAGCGAGGCGCCGACGGTGGCCGGTTTGCCAGGAGGAGGCGGCGCGAACAAGCGTTTCATCGTCGCGTGCAGGCCGGCCGAATCGGACAGCACCAGCCGCGCCGGTTTGGGCAGGCTCAAACTCGGGCCGGCGGCAATGCCGCGCAGGGCTTGTATCGTATATTGGGCCGAGATCCATCCGCCCAGCGATTCGCCTACCAGGGTGAAATCGGATACCTGGTTCTGGCGCAGGAATTCGCCGAGGAAATCGACCCAGGTCTGGATGCCGTAATCGATCTGCGGTTTGTCGGAATTGCCGAAACCCAGCTGGTCCAGCGCCAGCACCCGGTGGTTTTGCGCCAGCGGCAGCATGACTTGCCCCCAGTCGCCCTTGGCGCTGCTGCCCAGGCCGTGCACCAGCACCAGCACCGGACCGCTGCCGATATCGTAATAGCGGATGGTGGCGCCAAACAGGAGCGCGGTCTTCTGTTCCGGCAAAGCGGCTGGCGGCGCGGCGCTGGCCGGCGCCAGCAAGGCGATGCCGATCGTCAGCACCGAACATGCGGCTGCCGCTAGCCGCCGCCAGGGTTTGCCGGAGCCGTGAGCGTTATGCATGTGTCTCTCCCGATGGAATCTTGCGCATGCATCCTGGGGCGGCGACTGCGCCGCCCCGGAAGATCCGGCGCGATTGAACTGCCCGGCAGCTTAGAAATTCGACCGGAACTGGACGCCGAACATGCGCGGATCGTTGATGAATGCGGTCCGGTTGTCGAAGTCGATGCCGCCGACCGCCACGATCTTGTTGGTGATGTTGCGGGCGAATGCAGCGACTTCATACTTGTCGCCGTCCCACTTGTAACCTATGCGCAAGCCGCCTTCGAGCAGCGGTTTTCCTGTGAACTCGGTCGAGTTGTACAGGAAGAAGTTGATCTTGCTGCGGTAAGCCCAGTCGGTATAGAAGAACAGTTCGTCGTTGTTGCCCATCGGGATGCCGTAGCGCGCCGTGACGTTGGCGATCCACTTCGGCGCTTGCGGCAAGGGATTGCCGTCGATCGAATACAGCCCCGGCCGCACCTGGGTATTGAGCATGGTGCAGGAAGCGCAGCCGGCCACCAGCAGGTTCGGATCGCGAATCTGGGTGTAGTTGTAGCTGCCGCCTACGGTAACGCGCAGGCGCTCGCTCAGGTTGGCTTCCAGGTCCAGTTCGGCGCCGCGGCCCACTGTCTTGGCTGCATTGATCAGCATGATCGAGTTGGAGCTGCCGCCGACCGCGGTCAACTGCTGGTTCTTGACGTCGAAGCTGTAGACGCTGAAGTTGGCGCGGGCGCGGCGGTTGAACAGGTCGGCCTTGATCCCGGCTTCATAGGAAGTGATGGTCTCGGCATTGGCTACCGTGATCGGCACCGAGGACGATGGCGCCGCGATACTCGGCGCGCGGAAGCCGGTGGCAACCCGCGCATAGGTGCTGATATCCTTGGTCAAGGCGTAGTTGGCGCTGAGGTCCCAGCTCACGTTCGACTTGTTTTCGCTGATCGCGCCCGGGCCGGTAAAGGTCACGTTATTGGCGACCTCGTTGGAGAAATCCTTCTTGTCTTCGGTATAGCGCAAGCCGCCGCGCAGCTTCAGCCGGTCGTTGACGTCATAGGTGAGCGAGCCGAACACCGCGTACGCCGTGTTTTTCTGGCGATTCTGCAGGTAGCTGGTCTGCAGCTGGGTGGTGCTGTCGAAGTTGGAGCTGTTGCCCGCTACGTCTTCATAGAAGTAGTACAAGCCGGTCTGCCAGTTGAGCGGCCCTTCGTTTTTCGACTCGACCCGGAACTCCTGCGAAAACTGCTTGTGGTCGGCGACGCCGCCGCCGGTCTGCACCTGGAACGGAATGAAACCGGGGCCGGTCGGCGTGCCGCCGTCGATGTCGCCACGGCTGAAGTAGCTGGAGATGGTTTCATAACCGGTGATCGAGTACAGCTTGACCTGGTCCAGGTTCCACGACAGGCGGGCGCTGCCGCCGGCGGTGTGCAGCGATTGCGTGTTGATCGCGTTGGTGGTGATCTGGGACGGATCGAAGCCGGCGACAAAACCGTCGCTGCCTTTCTCCAGGATATTGGCGCGGAACAGGCGGGCGCTGCCGGTAGTGGCGCGCGCGTGGATGTTGAACAGGGCGTTGAAGGTGCCGTCCGGCTTGTACAGGAACTGCAGGCGGCCGGCCTGTTCGTCGTAGCCTTCCAGGAAAGGCGTGCCGCCGCCGTTGTTGGTGACCCAGTTGTCGCGGTGCTGCACCAGGGTCGAGAAACGCATCGCCCACTGGTCGCTCAAGGGCACGTTGACCGCGGCTTCGACATTGGCGGTATTGTGGGTGCCGTCGGATACGCTGTAATAGCCGGAGACCTTGTCCAGGCTCGGTTTGGCCGAATCGAACTTGACCACGCCGGCCGGCGTATTGCGGCCGAACAACGTGCCTTGCGGACCGCGCAGCACTTCGACCCCGGCCAGATCGAACATCGGGAAGCCTTTGAGGGCGGCGTTTTCCTGCACCACGTCGTCGAATATCAGGGATACCGGCTGCGAGGCGAAGGTGGAAAAGTCGGTATTGCCGTAGCCGCGGATGTAGAAGCGCGGGAAGGTGCGGCCGTTCGACGATTCGATGTTCAGGCTCGGCACCTTGCCTGCCAGCACGCGGATATCCTGGCCGCCTGAGTTGAGGACATCCAGGGTTTCTCCCTTGAGCAAGGTCACCGAAATCGGCACGTCCTTGATCTTTTCCACGCGCCGCTGGGCGGTCACCGTCATGGTTTCCAGCTGCAGCGAAGAGCCGCTTTGCGGCGCTTCCGTCGTCGTCGCCGGCACCGTGCTGCCTGCGGTCTGCGCCAGCGCGGCGCCGAACGGCAAGGCGACTCCCAATGTCAGCACCATCTTCTGCGCGCAATACATGCGGGCGCGTGCCCTCGCTCTTTTTCCCATTTTTCCCATCCCTCTGTTATCGATATTGATAAATCGAACTTGCTGCGGACTTGCTTGAATTCTTGTTTTGCCTGCATCGCGCAAGGATCGGTCAGCGCCAGGTTATTGCGGCGACTGACCAGAACGGATTCATGTAACGCAAAGACCGTGCCAGAATTTTTCCGGGCAGGAAGAAATGAAAAAAACGGTATTACGATTTGTATCGGAAATATATTGTATACATATGGAAAACAGCTTTTGGCGGCAAGCCATGCGGTCCGGACTGCACATCGCGATGCTGCCGGAGAGCTGGATTTTGGTGAGGAATCACGCTATTTATTGGTGAGGACCGCGCCAAATTAGGGATGGCTGCTTGCGGCGAGAGCCGGATTAGTGCGCGGCCCTGTCTCGAAATAACGACATTTTTTAATAATTTGTATACACTTTAAACAGGCTGGGGCAATGTCCGCCAAGGGAAAGAGTCCGACTGCAGGCGAGCCGCTTCCGTCACGCGATATCGAGGATTTCGGCCAGGTCGACTTCGTGCTGGTCGTCGCTCAGGCGCAAGGCGCGCTCGATATCGAGCAGGTGCTGGTCCATCATCCTGACCGCCTGCGCGGCGTCGCCGGCGGCGATGGCGTCGATCAGATGTTCGTGTTCGTCGTTCGGGCAAGCGGTCTTGCCGGGCGCCTGGTAGAGCGCGATGATCAATGAGCAGCGCGACACCAGTTCGCGCAGGAAGCGGGTCAGCACCGGGTTGCCGGCGCTGTCGGACAGCAGGATATGGAACTCGCCGCCCAGGCGTATCCATGTGGCGTGGTCGCCGGAGTGGAAGGACGCATGTTCTTCCCTGACGATCTGGCGCAGGCGGGTGATCTGGGCGCGGGTGGCGTTGGCTGCCGCCAGCGGCACGATCGCCGCTTCGATGGCGCGCCGCGCGGCGAAGATCTCGCGGGTTTCCTGCGGCGTCGGCTGGGCGATGATGGCGCCGCGGTTGGGGCGCAGTTCGAGGATGTGGTCGTGCGCCAGGCGCTGGATCGCCTTGCGCACGATGGTGCGGCTGACGGCGAACAGTTCGCACAGGCTGGCTTCGGTCAGCTTGGTGCCCGGCGGCAGGCGCTGGCTCATCACCGCCTTCAGCACGGAGTCGTAGATCTTTTGGTCGACAATGCCGCTGCCCCGCTTGGCGGCGGGCTTGGCCGGCGTAGGCACCGTGTCACCAGACTTTTTTCTCATGGGTCCCATTTCTGTTTCGGATAACAAGCCTGTAATCATGCTACCGCAAATTCCTGCTGCCGATCTTGGGGACAGGCCCTACGCAAGCCAGTAGCACAAACCACGCCAGATGCGCCGGGCGCAATGTATCCGTGTCTGGCATGCAGTTTGCTTTTGTAGGGACTTTATGCCGACAATAGATTGTGGTTCAAGTCGGCGAATAACACAGAAACCGCATAGGAACTGATGTAGCATGTTGCTTGTTTTGGCATGCGCTGAATGGCGCAGCAAGGCGGGCGGCAGCGCTGGAATCATTTTGCAACAGTCTCTCATTGGCACAGGCAAAAGAAGTGACTTCAACCATACCGCGTCTGGAAATCGCCCATATCCGCAAAGCCTATCCGGGCGTGCTGGCTAATGACGATATCAATCTGCGCGTTGCTCCCGGCGAAATCCATGCCGTGCTCGGCGAGAACGGCGCCGGCAAGTCGACCCTGATGAAAAACATCTTCGGCACCGTGAAACCGGATGCCGGCGAGATTTTCTGGAACGGCGAGCAGGTTCACATCGCCAACCCGCCTATTGCGCGCAAGCTCGGCATCGCCATGGTGTTCCAGCATTTTTCCCTGTTCGATACCCTGACCGTGGCGGAAAACATCGCCCTCGGCCTGGCTTCCGACGTCAGCATGCCGCAGCTGGTGACGCAGATCCGTCAGACCGGAGAAAAGTACGGACTGGAGCTGGAACCGCATCGCCACGTGCACACGCTGTCGGTCGGCGAACGCCAGCGGGTCGAGATCGTGCGCGCCTTGCTGACCAATCCGCAGCTGCTGATCCTGGACGAACCGACCTCGGTGCTGACGCCGCAGGCGGTGGACAAGCTGTTCGTCACCTTGCGCAAGCTGGCTGCCGAAGGCTGCAGCATCCTGTATATCAGCCACAAGCTCGATGAAATCCGCGCCCTGTGCCACAGCGCGACAGTCATGCGCAACGGCCGGGTCACCGGCAACTGCGATCCGCGCAACGAAACCAGCGCCGGCCTGTCGCGTCTGATGATCGGCGATGAACTGGTGCGCCTGCAGCGCGAACGCAATCCCGATTCCCAGCGCAGCGAACGCAAGCTGCACCTCAACCGCCTGAGCTTGCCGAAAGCGCACCTGTTCGCTACCGAATTGCACGATATCGAATGCGAAGTGCGGGCCGGCGAGATTGTCGGTATCGCCGGCGTTTCGGGCAACGGCCAGCAAGAGCTGCTGGCGGCGCTGTCGGGCGAGGACCAGCGCGCCGCGCCCAACATGGTGATGCTGGCCGGGCGGCAAGCCGGGCAGCTGGCGCCCAACCCGCGCCGCGCGCTCGGGCTCGGGCTGGTGCCGGAGGAAAGGCTGGGACGCGGCGCGGTGCCGGGCATGACGCTGGCCGCCAACATGCTGCTGTCGCACCAGAAATCGCCTTACGTCAAACGCGGCATGATCGATTTCGACTACACGCGCAAGATCGCCGCCCACATCATCGACCGTTTCAAGGTCAAGGCCAGCGGCCCCGATGCGCTGGCGAAGAGCCTGTCCGGCGGCAACCTGCAGAAATTCATCGTCGGCCGCGAGCTGGAACGCAAGCCCGCCGTGTTCATCGTGGCGCAGCCGACCTGGGGCGTTGATGTCGGCGCCGCCGCGCAGATCCACGCCGAAATCCTGGCATTGAAAAAAGAAGGCTGTGCAGTGCTGATCATTTCCGAAGAACTCGATGAACTGTTTGCCTTGTGCGATCGTTTGCATGTCATCGCCAAAGGCAGGCTGTCGCCTTCGGTTCCGATCGAGCAGGCTACCCGCGAGCAGGTCGGCTTGTGGATGAGCGGCTTGTGGCAGGAAACGCCGGAGACTGCGCATGCGTAATCTCTGGCCATGGAAACTGGAACTGCGCGGCACGCCGTCGCGCGCCATGACCTACCTGTCGCCGGTGCTGGCGGTGGTGCTGACGATGCTGCTGGGCGCCTTGCTGTTCATCGCGCTGGGCAAGGATCCGCTGGCCGGCCTCAAGGTGTTCCTGATCGATCCGTTCAACGGCAAGCGCGCCATCAGCGAACTGCTGCTGAAATCCATTCCGCTGATACTTTGTGCGCTGGGCCTGGCGGTATGCTTCCGCGCCAATGTCTGGAACATCGGCGCCGAAGGACAATTCACGGTCGGCGCCATGTGCGCCGGCGCCGCGCTGGTGCTGATCGATGTGCCGGGGCATGCCATTCCCGGCGGCCTCGGCCTGTTCCTGATGATTATCGCCGGCATCCTCGGCGGCGCCTTCTGGGCCGGCATCACGGCGCTGCTGCGCGACCGCTTCAACGCCAACGAAATCCTGGTGTCGCTGATGCTGACCTATGTCGCGCAGTTGCTGCTGATGTATGCGGTGAACGGGCCGTTGAAAGATCCGAACGGCATGAACTTCCCGCAATCGAAAGTGTTCTCCAGCGAATTCATGCTGCCGGCGCTGCTCAGCGGCACGCGCTTGCATATCGGTTTTGTCGTGACGCTGGTGCTGGCGGCCGTGATGACGGTGTTCATGACGCGCAGCCTGCGCGGCTTTTCCCTGTTCGTCGGCGGCACCGCGCCGCACGCCGCGCGTTATGCCGGTTTTTCCAGCCGCAGCGCCTTGTGGACTTCGCTGCTGGTTTCCGGCAGCTTCGCCGGCCTGGCGGGAGCGTTTGAAATCGCCGGCCCCATCGGCCAGCTGCTGCCGTCGGTGTCGCCCGGCTACGGCTTCGCTGCCATCATCGTCGCCTTCATCGGCCGCTTGCATCCGGTCGGTGCGGTGCTGGGCGGGCTGGTGATGTCGCTGCTGTACCTGGGCGGCGAGCTGGCGCAATCGCGGCTCGGCTTGCCGTCGGCGATTACCGGCGTGTTCCAGGGCATGCTGCTGTTTTTACTGCTGGCCAGCGATACCTTGATCGACTATCGCCTGCGTCGCAAAGCCAAGGTCTGATGCATATGGAACAATTCGCTTCTCTCATCGCCGCTTCGATCAACGCCGGGACACCCTTGCTGCTGGCGGCGCTCGGTTTGCTGATCAACGAGCGCGCCGGCGTGCTCAACCTTGGCGCGGAAGGCATGATGCTGGTCGCCGCCATCGCCGGTTTTGCGGTCGGCTACACCACCCATAGCCCGATGCTCGGTTTCCTCGCCGGCGCACTGAGCGGCGTGCTGATGGCGGCGCTGTTTTCCTGGCTGGCGCTGGTGCTGGCGACCAACCAGGTCGCCACCGGGCTGGCCCTGTCGATCTTCGGCGCCGGGCTGTCGGCCTTCATTGGCCAGCGTTTTGTCGGCCTCGCCTTGCCTTCGCAAACGCTGGCCATTCCAGTGCTCAAGGATATTCCCTTCATCGGCCAGGCGCTGTTCCAGCAGCATTGGATGAGTTACCTGGCATTGCTGCTGTGCGCCGCCATCGGCTGGTTCATTTATCGCACGCGCGCCGGCCTGGTGCTGCGCGCCGTCGGCGAATCGCCGGAATCGGCCCATGCACTCGGTTATCCGGTGCGCTGGATACGCTTCGCCGCGCTGCTGTTCGGCGGCGCCTGCTGCGGCCTGGCGGGTGCTTACCTGTCGCTGGTGTATACGCCGATGTGGGTGGAGGGGCTGGTCTCGGGACGCGGCTGGATCGCGCTGGCGCTGACCGCGTTCGCCACCTGGCGGCCGGCCCGCGTGCTGCTCGGCGCCTTGCTGTTCGGCGGCGTCACCATCCTGCAGTTTTACCTACAAGGCATAGGCGTCACGGTGCCTTCGCAAATCCTGTCGATGCTGCCGTATGTCGCCACCATCGTGGTGCTGGCGCTGATTTCGCGCAACCCGGACTGGATCCGGCTGAACATGCCGGCCTCGCTGGGCAAACCTTTTAAACCTGATGCAAGCTGACCAACCACCAAGGGAGATACACATGAAGATTTCACGCAGGGCATCACTCGCAATGCTCACAGCACTGGCCGCGGCCACGCTGATCGGCTGCGGCAAGAAGGATGAAACGCCGGCGCCGGCCGCCAGCGCCACGGCGCCAGCCGCCGCACCGGCCAAGGCCGAACCGCTGAAAGTGGCGTTCGTCTATATCGGACCGGTGGGCGACGCCGGCTGGACCTTCGCCCACGACAAGGGCCGCAAGGCGGTCGAGGAAAAATACGGCGACAAGGTGAAAACCACGTTTGTCGAGAACGTGCCGGAATCGGCCGCCGACGCCGAGCGCGTGATCCGCCAGCTGGCGGTCGACGGCAACAAGCTGATCTTCGGCACCACCTTTGGCTACATGGAAGCGATGCTGAAGGTAGCCAAGGAATTCCCGGACGTCAAATTCGAACACGCGACCGGCTTCAAGACCGCCGATAACCTGGCGCAATACGACGTCCGCACTTATGAAGGTGCTTACCTGGCCGGTGTAGTGGCAGGCAAGATGAGCAAGTCAGGCAAGCTCGGCGTGGTTGCATCGGTGCCGATTCCTGAAGTGATCCGCAATATCGATTCCTTCACCCTCGGCGCGCGCTCGGTCAATCCGAAAGCCACCACGCGCGTGGTATGGGTCAACAAATGGTTCGATCCGGGCAAGGAACGCGAAGCGGCTACTACGCTGATCGGCCAGGGCGTCGACGTGCTGATGCAAAACACCGACTCCGCCGCCGTGGTGCAGACCGCGCAGGAAAAGGGCGTGTACGCCTTCGGCTGGGATAGCGACATGACCAGCTTCGGCCCGAAAGCGCACCAGGCGGCATCAATGATCAACTGGAGCGTGTATTACAACAAGCGTGTCGGCGAAGTGCTGGACGGCACCTGGAAAACCGGCAGCAGCTGGCTCGGCCTGAAAGAAGACGGCATCGACCTCGGCGCCTTCAACCCGGACCTGCCGGCTGATATCAAGACCCTGGTCGCGGAGCGCAAGAAAGCCATCATCGACGGTAGCGCGCCGATCTGGAAAGGCCCTGTGGTCGACAATACCGGCAAGGAAGTGGTCGCCAAGGATGCAGTGGCGGATGACGCTTTCCTGCATGGCATCAAGTTCTACGTGCAAGGCGTGGAAGGCAAAGTGCCGGGCTGACCATGCTGGTTCCGGAGCGGCCTGTTCGCCAGGCCGCTCCGGATGCATGGCCCGCTAACTTCAGGCTTGGGAAGAAAGAGGACAAGCCGGATTTCCCGGTGCGGGACATGCGCCACCTAAGAAATTCTGAAGTGAGCTGTCAGCATGTCGGCGAGAACCTGTCGCCCGACATCTCGCGCGACAGTACCGGAAGCCTCAACCGCGCCGAGCCGCTTCAATCGCAGCGACGTCGATCTTTCTCATCGTCATCATGGCTTCGAACGCACGCTTGGCCGCCGCACGATCAGGATCGGCGATCGCAGCCATCAGGACGCGTGGCGTGATCTGCCACGACAGTCCCCATTTGTCCTTGCACCAGCCGCACGCGCTTTCCTCGCCGCCATTGCCGACAATCGCGTTCCACAAGCGGTCTGTTTCGGCCTGGTCGTCGGTCGCGACCTGGAACGAGAAAGCCTCGTTGTGCT
>NZ_JAQGLV010000112.1 GCF_028292705.1 Collimonas fungivorans
AACAGGCCCAGGCCGAGCCAGCTCAGGCCGGCGGCAGGCACCAGCCCGCTGCCGAAGCCGAGCAATGGCTGGCTGCCCAGCGCCTGCGCCGAGGCGACGCCGTCGCCCAGCGCGCTGAGTTCATGCGCGGCATCGGCGTCAGTTGCAATATATTCGTAATAGGCGCCGTCTTCGGCCACGCCGACCAGCTGCCCGTCCTGGCCCGACTGGCCATAATAATCTTCGATGATCAGCTCGGGATCGTCGTAGCCGCTACCTTCCAGCGATACGTGCAGGTCGTTGCCGACGCGGCGCACGGTAATGTTCTCCGGCGCTGCGCCGGTATCGGTATCGGCCAGGATGAACTTGCCGCCGCGGATAGCCTTGATCTTGGTAACTGAACCTTGTTTTGCCGTGCGCAGGTCCACGCTTTGCGTGATTTCCTTGCCATCGACGACTAGTAATTTGACTGCACTCGCTGCCATGCTTATTCCTTAAAAAATTTTTGGGTACTGCCTGATCTGTACGGCGGTAGCGCTGGTACGCCACAACACGAAAAACGACCGCTTGGGATTGAAGTCTTGCGCGTGTCGGCGGATCCATTGCTGCCCCGGATACACCCCATGCGCAGTAGAGGCAGGCGGCAAAAAATTTTCTTTCACGCGCCGTACTTCGACATAGGGCGGATTTTAGAGAGGCGGACACATGCGGTCTGTAGGCGGGAATGGGTGATGGCAGGAGATAATTCCTGTAAAAATGTAAGACAAATCCTAAGCAAGGAATATTGGCGGAAGCGCGGGCGGCGGCAGACGCTGGCCTGCCTCTATATGTGCGCCGATGCGGCCCCCGCTGCCCCTTGCGGCAACGCTTCCTGCGATGCTGCGGAAGCATCGGGCGCTTGGCTTTGCGGGTATTTACTTTCGCTGTGTTTTGTGCAAAACATTGTTAAATGGATGGCGCCAGCCATTCATTTGCGCAAGCAACGCCACAAAAAAACAACACTCACCCTCATCCAGCCTGCCGGCGACAGCGCTGTTCCGAATGCGGACGGCTGGAAATGCCCTGGCCAGGAAAAATCCCTGCAAACAAAATCGTGACGCATTTCACGATTCCTTACACTTTTCCTTATAAAAGGATAGAAATCGGATTTTTCCTACGCAAGCGCAGGAGCACACCGACAGATCACTACGCGATTGAAATCTACACTTCGCCCGTTAAAAATTTTTTTATCCACTCTCAACGGGGAATCTCATGAACCAATCGTTTCGCGTCATTTTTCAAGCGGCCAGCGGCATTTTCGTCGCTGTGTCTGAATTAACTAAATCAAACGGCAAAACCAAATCCAGCCGCAGCCTGCGCCGCACCGCAGTGGCCGGTGTGTTGGCATTGAGTGCTGCTTCGGCAATGGCTAGTGAAGTGTGTGAATTGCCAACTGGGCAGTCTGGTGTGGTCAATACTGAAGGTATGTGTATTGAAGATATGGCTTCTATTGCTTCTGATATTTCCCCGTTGGTGGCATGGACACCTGTTTACGGTGACGTGACTGGCAGTGGTGCAATCGCAATTGGTAGCGCCTCGAATGCAGTTGGTGTTGACACGGTTGCATTAGGTCGATCTAGCCAGGCTATTGGAAATGGGGCTGTTGCATTAGGTACTACTGCAAACGCAACAGGTACTGGCTCTATTGCTATTGGTGGTGGTGTAAATAATGTCATATGGGGTCCTGTTGCATCTGGAGACTATGCTATTACAATAGGTAGCGGGTCAACCGCCTCTGGTAACAACTCTGTAGCAATAGGTGATCATGCCCAAGCTACTGCCACCAATTCAGTGGCATTGGGAGCCAACTCTGCAACAGGCATCCGCACTAACGTAGTGGCGGTCGGCGCAGCCGGCAGCGAACGCCAGATCGTCAACGTCGCCGACGGCACTGCCGCCACCGACGCGGCCACTTTCGGCCAGCTGACCACCACCAACAACAATGTCACAGCGCTGACTACCCGCGTCGGCACCAACGAAACCAATATCGCCGGCAACACTGCCGATATCACGGCGCTCAACACGCAGTTGTCGACCACCAACACCAATGTCACCAACAACGCCACCAACATCACTACGCTGGAAGGCAAGCTCAACAGCGGCGCGGTCGGCATGGTGCAGCAATCGGCGGCAGGCGCAGACCTGACCGTCGGCGCGGCTAACGATGGTGCAGCGGTGAACTTCGCCGGCACTGCCGGCAACCGTACCCTGAGCGGCGTAGCCGATGGCGTCAATGCCAGCGATGCCGCCACTTTCGGCCAGCTGACCACGACCAATAACAATGTGACGGCGCTGGATGGCCGCGTGACCCAGAACACGACCGATATCAATACCCTGGCCGGCCAGATCGGCAGCGGCACGGTCGGCCTGGTGCAGCAGTCTGCGGCAGGCGCTGACCTGACGGTCGGCTCGACCACCGACGGCGCCGTGGTGAACTTCGCCGGCACCGCCGGCAACCGTACCCTGAGCGGCGTGGCCGATGGCGTGAATGCCAGCGATGCCGCCACTTTCGGCCAGCTGACCACGACCAATAACAATGTGACGGCGCTGGATGGCCGTGTGACCCAGAACACGACCGACATCAACGTCCTGGCCGGCCAGATCGGCAGCGGTACGGTCGGCCTGGTGCAACAGTCTGCGGCAGGCGCTGACCTGACGGTCGGTTCGACCACCGACGGCGCCGTAGTGAACTTTGCCGGCACCGCCGGCAACCGTACCCTGAGCGGCGTGGCCGATGGCGTCAATGCCAACGATGCGGTCAACTTCGGCCAGCTGACTGCCACCAACAACAACGTGACAGCCCTCGACGGCCGCGTCGGCATCGCCGAAACCAACATCACCAGCATCAACACCACGCTGGCCGACCTTGGCGCCGGACTGAACGGCGCCGTGGTCTACAACTCCGACAAATCGGCGGTGAGCCTGGGCGGCGTCAACGGCACCCTGATCAACAACCTCAGCGCAGGCTTGATCGGCGCCGGCAGCATGCAGGCTGTCAACGGCGGCCAGCTGTTCAGCATGAAGGCGGACCTGGATGCGCAGCTGCAAAAGATTGTCGATAACGCCGATGCGGCAATCGGCATCATCGGCGGCAAGCTGGATGACCTCACCGGCGCCGTCGGCGACCAGGGCAAGCAGCTGGACGACCTCGACGGCCGCGTCGGCGACATTGAACAAGGCATTGCCGACGGCACTATCGGCGGCGGCGGCAACGGCGGCGTCAATCCGGCAGGCAATGCGCAAGTCGGCGTCGGCGCTGATGCTTCCGGCAAGAATTCGTCGGCGGTCGGCAGCGGTGCCATCGCTTCCGGCGAGAACAGCACTGCAGTCGGCAGCAAAGCCGAAGCCAGCGGCAAGGACAGCACCGCAGTCGGCGCCAATTCTTCGGCTACCGGCAGCAACTCGGTCGCCATCGGCGCCGGTTCGGTTGCTGACCGCGACAACAGCGTTTCCTTCGGCTCGGCCGGCAACGAGCGCCAGCTGACCAACGTCGCCGACGGCACCGCGCCTACCGATGCCGTCAACAAGCGCCAGCTGGATGGCGCCATCTCCGGCGTCAACGACCGTATCGACCGCCTGGATCAACGGGTGGACGAACTGGGTGCGATGAGCACTGCTTCCGCGCAGATGGCGATGAGCACCGCCGGCCTGGTGGGCAATAACCGCCTTGGCGTCGGCATCGGCGCCATGAACGGCCAGTCGGCCCTGGCGCTGGGTTACCAGCGTGTGTACGGCCAGGGTACCCGTACCCTGAGCGTGGGCGGCGCAGCTTCGACCCGCGGCACCTTGCAGATCGGCGCCGGCGCCGGCTTCTCCTGGTAAGCGCGGCAATGCTCCTTCCCTCGCTTGCGGGGGAAGGATAGTCCTGACAGTTTTACCCTCTCCTTTGGCCCTCTTCCAGTTTCTGGAGAGGGTCTTTTTTTTGCAGAAGCCCTATTCATATAGGCGCCCGTCAAACGGTAATCTCAATGCGCAACGCATCTCCTTTACATGCCTGGAAACGATGTCAACGTTACGGCACTAAACAAATAAAAGATCCGCTTGCTGCGCGCATCCGTCGCGCCGACAAAAAATGTCAGTCATTGACCAATGAGTGGCAATAAATTTTTATTGCCCGCTTTTTGCCCATCCATTGCTCACTCATTGCCCCCTTATTTCCCACTAAATGTCGAAAAAGACCTCAGTAATATTGCTGGTACAACACTTGCTCCTATACAAGTTTTTGCACTGCCGGCGTGGCGCCGTTTATCGAGCCAGCTAAACAAATCGTTTTTGACCAGAACGTCATAACAAAAACAAAGGAATGCACCATGAACAAAGTGCCATATCAGCGTCGGCTGAAATTGGAGCCGAATTTCGGACCGTTACGCAAGCTGTCGACCCAAGTGCTGCCTCTCGCCCTGGCGTTGCTGCTGGCAGCCTGCGGCGGCGGCGGGAGCGACGATCCTGCCGCCCAGGATGCTGCAGCCAAGTCGTCCAAGGCCCTGGCCGCGGCGAGCTCGGCGGCGGAAACCGTGCTCACGCCTGTGAGCGCCAGCGCCAGTTCGTCGGAACGCGGCGACCTGTCTGCTGCTGCGGCCATCGACCACAATGAGAACACACGCTGGGGCAGCGGCTTCTCCGACGATGAATACCTGACGCTGGATTTCGGCACATCGCAGGTCATCAACCGCGTGCACATCGATTGGGAAAACGCGCACGCTCTGCAATACCTGCTGCAGGTCTCCGACGACAACGCCAACTGGACCACGATCAAGACCGTGGACAATAGCGGCGGCGGCTCCGAAGACTGGACCGGGCTCTCGGGCCAGGGCCGCTTCCTGCGCATGAAGGGCATCAAACGCTCGACGCAGTACGGCTATTCGATCCTGGAAATCCAGGCTTTCTCCGGCGCCCCGGTGGCGCCGCCGGTCACTGATCCGGCGCCAGTGCCGGTCGACACCAGCAAGCCGGGCGTGATCATCACGCCGATCGCTGCAACCTCGTCGGCCCTGGAAAACCAGGGCTTGTCGGCAGCCATGGCGATCGACGGCAAAATGACTACGCGCTGGTCCAGCGCCTCCGAGGATGGCGCCTGGATTCAGTTCGACTTCGGCGCCAAGACGCAGGTCGGCTACATGAAGCTGCTTTGGGAAAACTCCTACGGCAAGCAGTACGCGCTGCGCGTGTCGGACGACGGCGTGACCTGGTCGCAGCTGCGCTACGTGAGCAATGGCCAGGGCGGCACCGAGGAATTCTTCAACCTCGGCGTCAATGCCCGTTACATCCGCTTGCAGGGCGTGGCCCGGGCCACGCAGTATGGCTACTCGCTGTTCGAGGTGCAGTTCAAGACGCCGGGCAGCGACAACACGCTGCCCAACAACACCACATCGGCGCTGAAATTCCCCGCCAGCGGCAACGGCTGGGCGCCATTGCCGACGTCGGCCGAGCCGCTGGAAACGCTGCAGTTCACGCTGCCCGACGGCACGCTGGTCACCCGCTTCGGTGCGCGCGGCCTGGCCCGCCACGGCCGCGAGCGCGGCGAGGACTGGAATGAAATCGGTTATGGCCCTAACGATACGGTCGACCCGGCCACCGGCGCACCGGTAGACAAAGGGCCGGGCAATTACCTGACTTTTGTGCCGCAGTATTTCAAGAACCGCACCTGGGGTTTCGAGGTGGTCGACAATAGCCGCGTGGCGGGCGTGACCAAGCCGACGCTGAAAGTCAACCAGTACTTCCAGCAAGACCAGCTGCCTGGCGGCGTGGCCTGGTTCCGCGCCTTTGACCGGCCTGGCGTTACGGGTTACGGCTGGATGAATCCCGGCGAGCTGGTCGACCGCAACCTCACCATCTGCCCCTCCGTGCCCTACCCGCCGAACGGCAAGCTGGCCAACGCCGGCATATACAACAACGGCTGCAGCCTGACTGTCAGCGGCTACCCAGGGCATGGCGCGCTTGGCGCCGACGGCTTCCCGAATGGCGGCAACGTCCCCGGACGGCCGCTGGTGGTGGGCGACATCATCGAAGTTTCGCCGTCGTTCTTCTCGACCAAGGACGCCATGCTGGCCAAAGGCGACGACGGCGGTATCCGCTACTATTCGGCCGAATGGATCTACGTGGTGGGAACCGGCCTGCGGCCTTGGTACGGCGTGCAGCCGCGCCTGAATTCGGTGCCGCTGCCGGCCGAGACCTTGTCGGGCGGGGTGGGTTCGATATCCTACAACTACTCGGACAATGGTTTGTTCATGTTCCAGCAGCCGCAGAACAATGTCGGCATGCAGAACATGCAGCGCTTCGTTGAAGGCCGGCGCCTGGTGCATACCAACTTCACCACCGGCGATCACAACGAACCGGGCAATGACCGCTACGCGCCGGCTGTCGGGCTGCAGGGAGGACGCTTCAACCAGTCTGCCTGTATCGCCTGCCACGTCAACAACGGCCGCAGCATCGCGCCGGGCGGATTGAACCAGCGGCTCGACAGCATGTCGGTGCGGGTGGCGATGATCGATGCCTCGGGGCAGCAGCTGCCGCATCCGCAGTATGGCACCGCGGTCCAGATGAATGGCGTCTCGGCCAGCGGCACTTCGCAGAACTGGGGCAACAGCGTCAGTGTCGGCGGCTTCGAATCCCGTTCGGTGACGCTGGCCGACGGCACCGCAGTCGAACTACGCAAACCGACGCTGGCGTTCGAGGGGCCGGTGCCGGATGCCGTCTCGCTGCGCGCCGCGCAACCGATGATCGGCACCGGCTTGCTGGAAGCCGTACCGGAAGCGGACATCCTGGCGCGCGCCCGGACCACGCCGGATGCAGATGGCGTCAAGGGCTTGCCTAACTTTGTTTTCGATCCTGAATCGGGCGCCGTGCGCGTCGGCCGTTTCGGCTGGAAGGCATCCAAGGCGACGCTGCGCCAGCAGGCCGCTTCCGCGCTGCTGCTGGACATGGCAGTGACCTCGCCGGTCTACCCCAACCGTGCCTGCAATACCGACCCTGCCGGCTGCGCTGCCGCCGGGGCGCAAAAGGGCATCTCGGAATCCGACCTGCAATCGATCTCCAACTATCTGTCGCTGGTGGGCGTGCCGGCCCAGCGCAGCATCGCCAGCGGTTTCCCCAAGGGCGTGGCGCCGCTGGATGAACACCGCGTCGATCCGGCCCAGGTGAGCAGCGGCTCCAAGATCTTCCAGGACATCCGCTGCACGGCCTGCCACGCGACGGAGATGAAGACTGGACCGGGCCATCTGTTTGCCGAATTGCGCAACCAGACGATCCATCCTTATACCGACTTGCTGCTGCATGACATGGGCACAGACCTGGCCGACAAGTTTACCGAAGGCCAGGCCAAAGGCGGCATGTGGCGTACCGCGCCTTTGTGGGGTATCGGCTACACCGACAAGGTCATGGGCAACAGCGCCAAGGTCGGTTACCTGCATGATGGACGCGCCCGCAGCCTGACCGAGGCCATCCTGTGGCATGGCGGCGAAGCGGATCGTTCCCGCCAGCGCTTCCAGGCCCTGTCGGCGACGGACCGTGATGCGCTGCTGGCGTTCCTCAGGTCGCTGTAGTTCGCTTAAGGATTGTTTTGCATGACGCGCCGGCCGCCGAGTAGATAAACTACCCGGCGGCCGTTTTTATTACAGCTATTTTTTTGCTCTGTTATTCAACGGCCTTGCGCACCAGCGCCAGCAGCTGCGCGCGCTCCGCCTCGGTCAGATTCCTGAATGACTCGTCGTTGATGCGGCGGGCAATGGCCAGGCCTTGCTCAAGGACGTTGCGCCCGGTGGGAGTGAGGCTGTGCATCAGGGCGCGGCCCACGCCTTGGCAGCGTTCCACCAGCCCCTTCTCGATCAGGCGCGTGGCCAGCGTGCCAAACGATTGATCGGTTTGAAAAGTCTCTTCCGCCAGCACATGCGCTGACGCACCCAGGTTGTTGTCAATGGCCCGCAAGGCGTCCCATTGGGCGAGGGTGGTGGCGATCTCGTGCAAACCGGTTTCCAGGCGTCGATGATTGAGGTTTTGCAATTGTTTAACCGCGCGACCCAGTTCCAGTACGTTGGTGTTTTTCATGTAAGGATATTTATATAAAGGTCTTGCATTCGGCGATTTACCCGATTAATATAAAGATGCTTATATAAGCATGATGATACTAACATAGGTGATTAAAAATGGAAACGCAT
>NZ_JAQGLV010000012.1 GCF_028292705.1 Collimonas fungivorans
TCGCCCGGCAGCAGGTAGCAGTGTTCGCCGCGCAGGTACCAGCTCGTGCTTTGCCAGCTGCTTTCATCGGCGGAGCGGACCAGCGGCAATACGTAGCCGGCGACTTTCCGCAGGCCTTGCGAAAAGACCCGCGCCAGCCGCGCCCTTTCCTGCTTGTCGTCCAGCCGCGCATCGGACGGGTCGACGTTGATCGCCAGGCGGCGTTCGCGCCACAGGTAATAGTAGATGTCCTCATAGGCCGCGAATACGTACTGCCGCTCCAGCGTCAGCCTTGCCGCTACTCCATGCAAGAAGCGCTCGGCGATGTTGTCGTCAGTGGCTTGCTTCTTTGTTTCATCGGCAATCAAGGCTGGCGTCGACCAGATCGGTTCGCCGTCGCGGCGCCAGTAGCAATTCAGTGCCCAGCGCGGCAGCTGCTCGCCTGGATACCATTTGCCCTGGCCGAAATGCGGCAAGCCTTGCGCTGCGTATTGCAGGCGCAACCGATGATAGAGCTCGGCTGCCAGCAGCTTCTTGGTGGGCCCCATGGCTGCCGTGTTCCATTCCTCGCCTTCCGGATCGTCGAGCGCGACGAAAGTCGGCTCACCGCCCATCGTCAGGCGCACGTCGAGTTCGTCCAGGTCGTCGTCGATGGCGTGCCCCAGCTCTTCGATTTCTTCCCACTGCTGCTCGCTGTACGGCTTGGTGACGCGCGGCGATTCCCAGATGCGGCGCACGCTCATCGCATGTTCGAATTCGACTTCGCATGGCTCCACCATGCCGCTGACCGGCGCCGCCGACGACGGTTCCGGCGTGCAGGACAGCGGGATATGCCCTTCGCCGGCGAACAGGCCGGAGGTTGGATCAAGGCCGATCCAGCCGGCGCCGGGCAGGTAGACCTCGCACCAGGCGTGCAGGTCGGTGAAATCGGTCTGCGGGCCGGACGGGCCGTCGAGCGATTTCTGGTCGGCCGTCAGCTGGATCAGGTAGCCGGAGACAAAACGCGCCGCCAGCCCGAGGTAGCGCAATATCTGCACCAGCAGCCAGGACGAATCGCGGCATGAGCCGGATCCGAGGGTCAGCGTCTGTTCCGGCGTCTGCACGCCAGGTTCCATGCGGATGGTGTAGCTGATCAGTTGCGCCAGCTGCTGGTTCAGGCTGACCAGGAAGTCTTCCGTGCGGATCCTTTCGCGCGGCACCTGGTCCAGGAATTTCTGCAGCAAGGGCGTCAGCGGCAGTTTCTTGCGGTACGGCTCGAGCTCGTTCTGCAGTTCCGGCGCGTAGGAAAACGGCACTTTCTCGGCATATGGCTCAAGAAAAAAGTCGAACGGATTGAGCACCGACATTTCCGCCACCAGGTCAACCTCGATGCGAAATTCGCTGGCCTTTTCCGGAAACACCAGCCGCGCCAGGTAGTTGGCCTGCGGGTCCTGCTGCCAGTTGATGAAATGCGGCTCCGGCAGTATCCGCAGCGAATAGCTGAGGATGCGGGTGCGGCAATGCGGCGCCGGGCGCAGGCGGATGATCTGAGGCCCGAGGGTGATCGGGCGCTCGTAGCGATAGGTGGTGAGATGATTGAGTGCTACGTGAATTGACATGGATATCCTCTGCGACAATCAATAATCATTCAGCGCATGAAATCTGCAGCTGCCACAAACAACAAAAAAGTTACTGATACTGATGATGGCTGTGGATGAAATCGCGCAGGCGCGGGTAAATTTCATTGTCCCAGCGCCGGCCGTTGAAGACACCATAATGCCCGACCCCGGTTTGTACATGATGCGATTTCATGTACGGCCGTATGCCGCTGCACATGTCCTGGGCGGCCACGGTCTGGCCTACTGCGCAAATATCATCCTTCTCTCCTTCTACGGTGAACAATGCGGTGCGCCGGATCGCCGACGGCTCTATCGTACGCCCTAATGCCTGCATTTCGCCAAGCGGCAATGCATGGTCCTGGAATACGCTTTGCACGGTTTCCAGGTAAAACTCCGCGGCCAGGTCCGACATGGCGAAATATTCGGCGTAAAACGTCTTGATGGTGTTGGCTTTTTCGTCTTCGCCGTCGACCAGGTAGTTGTATAGGTTCTGGAAGGCCTTGAGGTGACGCTCCAGGTTCATGCTCATGAACGCATTCAATTGCAGGAAACCGGGATAGACCTGGCGCTGGCTGCCGGCGAAACGGCCGGGAACGGTGCTCACCAGGTTTTTCTGGAACCAGTCGATCGGCTTGCTTTTCGCCAGCTGGTTGACCGCGGTAGGATTGATGCGGGTATCGATGGGGCCGGCCATCAGGGTCATGCTGGACGGCTGCGCCGGATGCTTGTCGGCCGCCATCAGCGACACCGCCACCAGCGCCGCCACGGTCGGCTGGCAGACCGCCACCACGTGCGTGCCTGGACCGATCTTCTCGATGAAGCGGATCAGGTGGGCGACATATTCGTCGAAGCCGAAACGGCCGTCGCTGAGGGCGACGTCGCGGGCGTTATGCCAGTCGGTGATATACACGTCATGGTCGCGCAACAAGGTATTCACGGTACCGCGCAGCAAGGTGGCGAAATGCCCGGACATGGGCGCAACCAGGAGGATGCGCGGCTGCACCGCCTTGGTTTCTTTACGGAAACGCAACAATGTGCAGAACGGCGTCTGGTCGCTTATTTCCTCATGCACCGAAACTGTGCGCCCATTCTCTTCTACGCTGTCTATCCCGAATGCAGGGCGCTGATGCGTCAACTGGGTGCACGAAAACACTTCGCAGGCGGCAGCCAGCTTGCGCATGGCCAGGCTGTCGGGCCAACCCGGCCAGCGGTAGCCCAACATCGGTGCGGCAGCGCCAGCCCACGCACGCATCGGATCGCTGAGATCCGCATAGCCCTGATATGCCTGGTAAATTTTAGTCATGGGACTACCCTGTTATTGGGGGCCTGTTAGCCATTCATTTAAGAGTGCGAACGGGTCGTAGGCGTTGCAGGCCTAGGCGCAGCGACGCGACGTAGTGGTGCTACGGCAAGGAGCTGCAACACCGGCATGCGACGCCTACGGCCCGTTCCCTCCGGGTTCAAACCAAAACGTGCGCTGGACTGCGTTGCATGGCTTGCAGGGGGGAACCACCCCCTGCTACGCCACGCGCCTTGCCAGCACACGTTTTGGTTTGAACGCATCTCTTAAGTGAATGGCTAACAGGCCCCATGCCGGCAAATGCGTTAGGTGCAATATCCATGCCCATACCTCTGGCACGGCCTTTGCTCAGTAGACATCAAACGGTTTGCCAATCAAAAACGCTTTCGATCCAATACGGAAGAATATTGCCATGCCTAAGACCACTCTGAGCATCACCAGTAAAAACTATTCGTCGTGGTCCCTGCGCGGCTGGCTGCTGACCAGGTTCTCCGGACTGGAATTCCGGGAGAACCTGATCTCGCCGGACGATCCGGACGCACGCGCCGAAATCCTGCTGCTGTCGTCGTCGATCCTGGTGCCCTGCCTGTATCACGGCAACATCGTGGTGTGGGATACCCTGGCCATCGGCGAATACCTGCACGAGATCCGGCCCAAGGCCGGGCTGCTGCCGGCGGACCGCGCCGCGCGCGCGCACTGCCGCTCGATCTGCGGCGAAATGCATTCCGGCTTCAGCGCCCTGCGCTCGGCGCTGCCGATGAACATCAAGGCGCGCTTCCCCGACTTCAAGGTGTGGTCGCGCGCCGAAGGCGACATCAAGCGCATCACCACCATCTGGAAACAATGCCTTGCAACCTATGGCGGCCCGTTCCTGTTCGGCGAGCGCTCGATGGCCGACGCCATGTACGCGCCGGTGGCGACGCGCTTTCTGACGTACGATGTAAAGCTGGATTCCGTCTGCAGCGCCTATTGCAAGCGCATCATGGCGTTGCCGGAAATGCAGGAATGGATCAAGGCGGCCAAGCTGGAGCCGGACGATATCAATGAGCTGGACGTGGAATTCTGAAAAGGGTTTCCAATGCCAAGGAAAGGATAGCTGCAATGGATACGAAGACAGAATCGAAGATAGAAGCGGGCCCGAAGACCGTGTTCTCCCATGTGCGCGAAGGCGACACCGAATTCGAATCGGGCGGCTTGCGCGATTTTTTCCTGTACCGCGATCTCGGCATCGCCGCCGCCACCGGCGGCCAGGTGGTGGCGCACCTGGTGAAAGCCAACATGGCGCCCGAGGTCGGCACCGGCTGGCACCGGCATGAAGCCAATTTCCACATCGTCTACATGCTCAAAGGCTGGGCGCGCTTCATGTACGAGGACAAGGAAACGCTGGTCAAGGCCGGCGATTGTGTGCACCAGCGGCCGGGCATCGTGCATTTTTTATTCGACTACTCGGAAGACATGGAGTATCTTGAAATCGTCAGCCCGGCGGCATTCACTTCGATCGACATGCCCGCGCCGTGTCCTGTCCCGGCCCCGGCGCCATGGCCCAAGGCGGGTTGAGCAGCATGGGTTAAGAGCATTTAATACAGCAGTTTTTGCAATCAGATCATCACGGAGGCCACCACCCAGATTATGCAAAATTTGCTAAGAGCGAACCTGGCATTGCCGAAAATAAAGCCTATTCAACCAGCAAGATCGCATGTTAATCTTTAATTAATATAATGCTGATTAAGCAACGAATGAGCAACAACCGGCTTGTTACGGGCACGCTTCTTGATAGCTACTTGATAGTTTCCGATCAAACCACAGCAAAGCAAGATCATGGCAAATTTTTTCGATGAAATGTACTCCGATGGCAATTCGTCGGTGCGCCCGCACTATAACGAATTTTCCAATTGGCTCAACGCCCAGACCGCTGAAACGATCGCCCGCAAACGCGCCGAAGCCGACCTGATTTTCCGCCGGGTCGGGATTACCTTCGCCGTGTACGGCAACGACGCCGGCACCGAACGTCTGATCCCCTTCGACATCATTCCGCGCATCATCCATGCGCAGGAGTGGGCGACGCTGGAAGCCGGCCTGATCCAGCGCGTCAAGGCGCTCAACATGTTCATCCACGACATCTACCACGACCAGAACATCGTCAAGGCAGGCGTGATCCCGGCTGAACAGATTTTCCGCAACGCCCAGTACCGCCCCGAAATGCAGGGCATCTCGGTCGCTTCGGATATCTACGCGCACATCGCCGGGGTCGATATCGTACGCGCCGGCGAGGGCGAGTTCTACGTTCTCGAAGATAACCTGCGGGTGCCGTCGGGCGTGTCCTACATGCTGGAAAACCGCAAGATGATGATGCGGCTGTTTCCCGAGCTGTTCCTGCGCCACAAGATCGCGCCGGTCGACCATTATCCCGACATGCTGCTGGATAACCTGCGTTCGGTGGCGCCGGTCGGCGTTACCGATCCGACAGTGGTGGTGATGACACCGGGGATGTACAACTCGGCCTACTTCGAGCACGCGTTCCTGGCGCAGCAGATGGGCGTCGAGCTGGTCGAAGGACAGGACCTGTTCGTCAACGACAACCACGTCTACATGCGCACCACGCGCGGCCCCAAGCGGGTCGACGTGATCTACCGCCGGATCGACGACGACTATCTGGATCCGCTCGCCTTCCGCGCCGATTCATCGCTCGGCGTGCCCGGCCTGCTGTCGGTGTACCGCGCCGGCAACGTCACGCTGGCGAATGCGATCGGCACCGGCGTCGCCGATGACAAGTCGGTGTACCCGTTCGTGCCGGACATGGTGCAGTTCTACCTGTCGGAAAAACCGATCCTGAACAACGTCCCGACTTTCCAGTGCCGCAAGAAAGAAGACTTGCAGTACACCCTGGACAACCTCAAGGACCTGGTGGTCAAGGAAGTGCATGGCGCCGGCGGCTACGGCATGCTGGTCGGCCCGGCGTCGACCAAGCAGGAAATCGAGGATTTCCGCCAGCGCGTGCTGGCCAAGCCGGACGGTTATATTTCCCAGCCGACGCTGGCCTTGTCGGCTTGTCCGACCTATGTCGAATCCGGCATCGCACCGCGCCACCTGGACCTGCGGCCATTCGTATTGTCCGGCAAGAATGTCTCCCTGGTGCGCGGCGGCCTGACCCGCGTCGCCCTCAAGGAAGGTTCGCTGGTGGTCAACTCGTCCCAAGGCGGCGGCACCAAAGACACCTGGATTCTGGAGAAATAACATGCTCAGTCGCACCGCCGACCATTTGTTCTGGATGTCCCGCTATACCGAGCGGGCAGAAAATACCGCACGCATGCTGGACGTGCACGTGCAGACCGGGCTGCTGCCGCAGTCGGTCGAAGATGTGGAAAAAGGCTGGCGCGCAGTGCTCGGCATTTCCGAGCTGACCCATGCCTATGACAAGAAATACAGCGTGGTCACGCAAAAAGACGTGATCGACTTCATGGTGCGCGATCCCAGCAATTCTTCCTCGATCGCGTCCTGCCTGAAGCAGGCGCGCGAAAATGCGCGCGCGGTGCGCGGCGCATTGACCACCGAAGCCTGGGAAATCCAGAACGCTACCTGGATCAAGATGCAGGGTTATCTGCAGACCAACGCGCTGGAGCAAAACCCCAGCGAGTTCTTCGAGTGGGTCAAACACCGCTCGCACCTCTCACGCGGCGTGACCATCGGCACCATGCTCAAGGACGAGGCGTTCCACTTTATCCGTCTCGGCACCTTCCTCGAGCGCGCCGACAACACCGCGCGCATCATCGACGTCAAGTTCCACGGCGCCAAGGAAGGCGCATATACGAAGAACCTGCAGAACCAGAACGGCCAGCGGCAAAGCCAGGAACAGGATGCGATCGCCGATCCGCAAATCGACTTCTACTACTGGGCGGCGATCCTGCGTTCCGTGTCAGGTTTTGAAATCTACCGCAAGGTGTACCGCGACGTAATCACGCCGGCGCGCGTGGCCGACCTGCTGATCTTGCGGCCGGACATGCCGCGCTCGCTGCTGTCCTGCATGGAACAGGTGGTCGGCAATCTCAAGCATGTGCATAACGACACGTCCTCCGACACTGAACGCTTTGCAGGGAAATTGCATGCCGACCTGAAATTCAGCACTCTCGAGGAAATTCTCGACGCCGGCCTGCACGATTACCTGACCCGCTTCTTCGAACGGATCTTCGAGCTTGGCAATCGCATCAGCCGCGATTTCCTGGTGCCGCTGAATACCTGATAGCGAATTTCCCCACTGATGCTCCTTACCATCCGGCATGAAACGGTTTACCACTACACCGCGGCGCTGAC
>NZ_JAQGLV010000127.1 GCF_028292705.1 Collimonas fungivorans
TGGCTTCCTTGCTCAAGCGCGCGCTGGCCGATACCTTGCGCCAGTTCCAGGGCGTCAAGACCAAGGACCTGCTGAATGCACGCCATGAAAAACTGATGAGCTACGGTAAATTCAAGGAAGTGCTGGCAGCAGAATAGGCGTGTCGAATTCATCATCTATCGCAAGCATCAACGCGTACTTAGAAAGCACCCTCACCCTGGCCGGGATCGTGCAGGCGTTTTCGGCTGCCGGCCAGCCGGCGCGGCTGGCGCTTGCCTATAGCGGCGGGCTGGATTCCAGCGTGCTGCTGCATGCAGCAGCCCAGTATGCCGGCGCGCACGGCGTCCAGCTGTTCGCCTTCCACATCCATCACGGCATCAGTCCCAATGCGGACCAGTGGCAAACCCACTGCGCCGAGGCTTGCGCCAGGCTGGACGTGGTCTTCGATACGCGCCGCATCGCATTGCGCAACAGTGACAAGAGCGGCGTGGAAGAAGCGGCGCGCATCAGCCGCTATGCAGCGCTGGGCGATTTGTGCCGCCAGCACCAGATCCCTTTGTTATTGACGGGACATCACCTGGACGACCAGGCTGAGACCGTGCTGCTGCAACTTTTGCGCGGCTCGGGCGCGGCCGGCCTGTCCGGCATGGACCGCTGGAATACGGCGCCGACCCTGCTGGGCGACGCTGTCTTGCTGATGGCGCGGCCGCTGCTGAAAGTGTCGCGGGCGGCGCTGGAGCAATACGCAGCGGCGCAGCAGCTGACGTTTATCGAAGACGAATCGAACCACGATCCGCGTTATGCCCGCAACGCCTTGCGCCAGCAAATCATGCCGGTGCTGGCGCAGTATTTCCCCGGCTTCCAGGAGCGTTTTTCGCGCAGCGCCGGGCACATGCAGACCACGCAGCGATTGCTGATCGACCTGGCGGCGCAGGACATGGCTGTCTGCGCGGACGGCGTCTGCCTCGATCTGGAACATGTGCGCCAGTTGAGCGGGGAGCGCATTGATAACCTGTTGCGCTACTGGTTCGGCTTGCATCACTTGCGCATGCCGTCCAGCGCCTGGCTCAGCGAAATGCGCCAGCAATTGCTGGAGGCAAAAGCCGACGCCCAATTGTGCGTGACCCATCCCGACTGCCACATCCGCCGTCACCGCAACCGGGTGTTCCTGACGCCGCGCGACGATGTCGACCGTTCCGAGATTGAACCACAAGCGTTCCGCTGGAACGGCGAGGCCGAGATGCGTTTCCCGCAATTCGGCGGCGTCTTGCATTTCGACCAGGCAGAGCAGGGCATCGACGCCGGCTGGCTGCGTGCGCAACCCTTGCAAATTCAATATCGTTCCGGCGGCGAGCGCCTCAAGCTGGCCTTGAACCGTCCCACCAAGAGCATCAAGTACCACTACCAGGCCTTCGATGTGCCGCCCTGGGAGCGCGAGCGCTTGCCGCTGGTGAGCAGCGGCAAGCAGATCCTGTTCGCGGCCGGCATCGGCATGGATTGCCTGCAGCTGGCGACCGGGCCTGGTCCGCATATCTGCCTGCGCTGGCAGGCCGATGAATTGCCGTTCAGGCAAGATATCTGATTTCCGGCATAGACGGTATTGTGCTTTCCGCAAGGTAAGCCACTTGTCATAATGTGTCGTTGCAGGTACAGTAAAGGGTTGATTTTTCTTTTCCTTGCACTACGCCCGCTTCTAGCATCCACCTACAATTCCTATGGCTTTAATCGTCCACAAATACGGCGGCACTTCGATGGGCTCGCCCGAGCGCATCAAGAATGTCGCCAAGCGCGTCGCCAAATGGCATGACGCCGGCCACCAAATCGTCGTGGTGCCCTCCGCGATGTCCGGTGAAACCAATCGCCTGCTGGGCCTGGCAAAAGAAATTACCGCCCAGCCCGATCCGCGCGAACTCGACATGCTGGCCTCCACCGGCGAGCAGGCTTCGGTCGCCTTGCTGGCCATGGCCTTGCAAGCGATAGGCAAGCAGGCGGTGTCCTATGCCGGCTGGCAAGTCGCGATTAAAACCGATTCCGCCCACACCAAGGCGCGCATCCGTTCGATCGACGATACCAAGGTGCGGCAAGACCTGGATGCCGGCAAGGTAGTGATCATCACCGGTTTCCAGGGCATCGACGAACTGGGCAATATCACGACCCTGGGCCGCGGCGGTTCCGACACGTCGGCAGTGGCCGTCGCCGCTGCGTTGCAGGCAGCGGAATGCCTGATCTACACCGACGTCGACGGCGTCTACACCACCGATCCGCGCGTGGTGTCGGATGCGCGCCGCCTGAAGACGGTGACGTTTGAAGAGATGCTGGAGATGGCGTCGCTAGGCTCGAAAGTGCTGCAGATCCGCTCGGTAGAATTTGCCGGCAACTACAAGATGCCGACACGCGTGCTGTCGTCGCTGACTGACCCTTTAATGCCATTGGAAGAAGAAGCAATTTCCGGCACCCTGATTTCGTTTGAGGAAGACACCAAGATGGAACAAGCCACCATTACCGGCATCGCGTTCAACCGCGACGAGACCAAGATTACCGTGCTCGGCGTACCCGACCGTCCCGGCATCGCCTACCAGATCCTCGGCGCGGTCGCCGATGCCAATATCGAAGTCGACATGATCATCCAGAATCAGTCGGTGGACGGCAAGACCGACTTCACCTTCACCGTACCGCGCGGTGAATACACCAAGGCGATGGATGTCCTGAACGAGAAGGTCAAGGCAAACATCGGCGCGGCCAGCATCACCGGCGACGCCAAGGTGTCGAAGGTGTCGGTGGTCGGCGTCGGCATGCGCAGCCATGTCG
>NZ_JAQGLV010000160.1 GCF_028292705.1 Collimonas fungivorans
GCGACAAGGCGTTGGTGGCGAACGGCGCCAAGCCGATGGGCGACTTGACCGGCGCGCTGACGCCGGTTCCGCAGGAGTAAGCTAACCGAAACTCAGCCAGGAAACTGGTAAAGCCGGCTGCCTTGGACAAGGCAGCCGGCTTTTTTTATTGCCAGGATCCCATGGGCGCCAGCGCCGGCGACAGTTCCGCTTCGCCCCAGCGCAGTGGCAGCGAGGCCTCGACCCGTATCGCCTGTTCTACATGGAAGCGCAGCAAGCGCTCGGCGCCTGTAAATGCCGCGACTTCGGGACCATCCCAGATCAGCTCGGCGCTGACTGCCAGATACAGCAGATCGCCGCTGGAAAAATCGATGAACAGCAAGCCGGCGCGTGGATGTTCGACCAGGTTGCCGATGGTGTTGAAGTAAAAATTGCCAACAAAATCTGGCACCGTCAGCGTCTTTGCATCGTCGATGCGGACGAAGCCGGGCTTGCCGCCGCGGTGCGAAACATCTACCCCGTGCTGGCGATCGCCGGCCGCCGCGGGTTTGCCCATGAAAGCAGAAGCGATGAAAAAAGTATCGGCGCCGGCGATCAGTTTTTGCATCGCGGCGTCGAGCTGTTCCGTCCTGTGGACCACAGGCGCTGCTGCAGCGCTATCTTCAATCAGGGTAGGGCGGCGCGCCTGTATGTATTTAGGGCAGTTGCCGAAACTCTGGTCTACCTTCAGCGTCCACCCTGTCGCGCTGATTTTCTCGACCTTGCCGTTCATGCGGTTGCGGCGGCGGGTATGCGGTTCTATGCCCAGGATGCCGATCGCTGCGTTGTGAGCCAGGTTTTGCTGCAGCGGATCGGCCGCCAGCACGTGCGGATGCAGCTCCAGGTGTTCGGCGTCTGGAGAAGTCACGAAACCGGGCGCGCCGGTCACTATCGACGCCCACGGCTGTTGCTCGCGGTCGATGCTGCCGACGATCATGAACGGCAGCTGCTGGAAGAATTCGCGGTGCTGCTCCGGCATGAAGCTGCGCAGCAGCTGGCCGCGGCTGGCCATCTTTTCCAGCACGCCGACGCGTTGCTGCACTGCCTGTTCGCCGCTATGGAAAGGTGTGCTTGCAGGACTGGTTGCGGCTGTTTCAGGATGGGACATGTTTTGCCTCCTTGGTGGAGCGCTCCGATCGGTTGCGACCGGAGCGCGCGGTCTCAGGCTGCCAGCGCCGGCGGGGTGGCTTGCATGGCGACAAAACCGGGCAAGGCTTCAACCCGGCCCAGCCATGCGCGGATATGTGGGTAGTCGTCCAGCGTTACGCCGCCTTCCGGCGCGTGCGCTATATAGCTGTAAGCCGCTACATCGGCGATAGTCACCTGCGTGCCGGTCAGGAACTGGCGGCTGGCCAGGTGCGGTTCCAAGAGCGTGAACAGGCGTTTGGCGGTGGCGCAGGCCGCGCCGTGGTCCAGCGGCATGCCGAACAAGGTGGCCAGGCGGGCGCTGGCCGGGCCGCGGAAAATCTCGCCCGCGGCCAGCGACAGGAAGCGCTGAACGTTGGCCGCCCCCAAAGGGTCGCGCGGCAGCCAGCCGGCATCGCCATATTTGCTCGCCAGATAGACCAGGATCGCATTCGAATCAGCCAGCGTAACCTCGCCGTCTTCAATCACGGGTACCTGGCCGAACGGGTTTTTCGCCAGGAATTCAGGCTTTTTCTGTTCGCCGGCGCCCAGATCGATATCGATCATTTCAAACGGCAAGTCCAGCAAAGACAGGAATAGCTGAACCCGGTGGGCGTGGCCGGACAAGGCGGCGCGATAAAGACGGATAGGATGGGCTGGACGGGCGCTTGGCATGGAAAATCTCCTGATGGCTTGGATAAAAGCACCGCAAACGATGCCTGGTGAAACGGCTGGTTCTGTACCGAACAATCGGTACAATACAAAAGCAAGCCCATCCTGTCAAGTAAAACAGGAAATCCAATCGGAATTACTCGACTGCCTGCGGGCCTAGCAGGATGGCGGGGAAATTTTCTATCATGCGCAAAAAAGGTCCGTTGCTGTCCAGCGCGCGCGACACGATCAGCGAACCCTGGATCGCCACTACCGCGTTTTCCGCACGCACCGCAGCCTCGACCTTGTCGACGCCAGCCTCCTCCGCCACCTCGGCCAGCAAGGCCATGAGCGCCCGCATGCGGGCGCCCAGGTGCTGCTGGAACAGCGAACCGGCCTCGCCGATGGTGAACACGTCCATCAGGCAGGGCGCCATGCCGTTAGCGTAATACTCCGTCAACTTGCCGGCGAAGCGTTGCAAGCGGATGGCGGATACCTCGCGGCTGTTCAAGGTGGACAGCACATGCTGGGTAAACCATGCGCCGACCGCTCCCATTGCGGCGCTCGCCATGTCTTCCTTGCCATTCGGAAAATAATGGTAAAGACTGGACCGGCCCAGCCCGGTGGCTTCAGACAGGCGCGATAGGCTGCTGCCCTCATAGCCGTAGCGGCGGAAAGCGGCAAGAATGCGGTCGATGACCTGGTCGCGGGTGAGAGTGGCTACTGGCATAAAATTCAGATCTGACGTTTGTACCGAATGTTCGTTGCTATCAATGTAGAGGTGAAATACCAAAACAGCAAGGCCATCTGTACAAAATACGCGTGCATGCCCCGCAATCTGGGAAATGTAATAATGGTTGCTTAGCTAATTATATTTGCCTAAAATAAGCCCATGTTTGATCACTGCCTCTATTTCAACACCACCGCGCTGGCGCGCATTGTCGAGCGCGAGTGGAATGCTGCCTACCAGCCGTTCGACCTGACTGCGCCGCAGGGTTTCGTCTTGCGTGCGGTGCTGAGGCAGCCCGGCCTGCTCAATAGCGAACTGGCCGGCATCTTCGGCATTGCCCGACCGACGGCGACCCGCCTGCTGGACGCGCTGCTGGCCAAGGACCTTATAGAACGCCGTCCTTCCGCCGCCGATGGTCGCGAATGGAATATCTTCCCGACCGCGGCGGCGCTGGCGCTGGACGGACCGATCAACGCCGTCAGTGCTGAGCTGGACCGGCGTTTGCGCGGACAGATGGGCGGCGAGCGCTTTGACGATTCGATCAGCGCCCTGCGCGGGGTCAGGGAAAGTATCGGCTGATTGCTGGTGTGCCCTTGCAAGGCAGGCAAGCCTGCCTAAATTTTTATTCAATTAGTTGTTTAGCTAACTTATTTTGCGAAGGAATCGCCATGACAGCAATTTCAAGGAATGTGCAGAAAACCGCAGGACGCCGCGCCGTGCTGGCGGCGCTTGCAGTTGCCGTTGCGGCATCCGGAATCATCCTGTATCTGTTTGCCGAGCCAAGCTTGCTGGACAACCAAGGCGCTTGCCTGGCGGCGCATGCGGCCGACTACGGCGTCACTACGCAGCAACTGAGCAGCGACGTCAGTCGCCAGTCCGAACTGGTGGCAGCGCTGTCATCCTGTTCCGGCATGGCGCCTTGAGTTGCGGCAGACCAGCTTATTCCACCAGTTGCTGCGACGCTGCGCCGGAAAGCGGTGCGCGGTCACGGCTCAGGTAAAGGGAAACGCAGGCGCATAACAAGGCCGCGGCTGACAAGGCAGCGCCGAACCAGGGTGTGGCCGACAGCGACTGCCAGGCAATCACCATACCGCCGCAGGCCGCACCCAGCGCCACGCCAAGATGCATGGCCGAGGTATTCAAGCCGATGTTGACTTCGCTGTCCGCCGGCGCCGAGCCGATCAGGTAACTCTGCACAGTGGGCGAGATGCTCCAGCTCAGGCTGCTCCATATCATCATCGCCGGCAGGAACAGCCAGAGGGACCCGGCAAACAGCGGCAGGCTGGCCAGCACCACGGTGAACATGGCGGGCACCAGCCACAATGTGCGGCGCGCGCCCAGCCGGTCCGACAGCCAGCCGCCGAGATAACCGCCGCTGACCGCGGATGCGCCGAACAGCGCATACATCAGGCTCAGGCTGTTGCCATGCAAACCGAGCGTGGCGCCGAGGTAGGGCGCGAGGTAGGCAAACAGGGTGAAATGGCCGGCGATCATCAGGATCGACACCAGCTGGGCGCAAGTCAGGCTCGGGATCGCCAGTTGCTGCCAGTAGCGCGACAAGGGCAACGGTTGTTGCGCGGTCATGCGCGGCAGGCTGGCCTGCAGCCAGAAGATCAGCGCGGCGGCAAGCAAGGCCATCGCGGCAAACGGCAGGCGCCAGCCGAGATGGTCGCTGAGGACAATGCCGAACGGTATGCCCAGCACCAGCGAGCCGCTGATGCCCATGAAAATGACGCCGATGGCCCGGCCCCGGTGGCTGGGCGCCACCAGCGCCGAAGCGAAAGTGGTGCTCAGCACCACGATCAGCGAGCAACTCGCGGCGGAAACGATCCTGAGCACAAACAGCGCCGCATAATTCGGCGCCAGCGCGGCTGCCAGGTTGCTGAGGGCGAATACGGCCAGCGCCGTCTGCAGCAGGGTGCGTCGCTCAAAGCGTGCGGTCAGCGACAGCAGCAGCGCCGCGCAAAGTGCAAACGACAGGGAAAACACGCTGGTCAGCTGGCCGGCGACGCTGACCGACACCGACAGGTCGCGGGCGATCAGCGGCAGGATGCCGCCGACAATGTTTTCATCGAGGCCGGCGATGAAAGCCACCAGCGCGAGCAGATAGATACGACGATCCATGGA
>NZ_JAQGLV010000241.1 GCF_028292705.1 Collimonas fungivorans
TCAAGCGCAACGGCACTGAGGAACAGAAGCAGAAATACCTGCCGAAGCTGATCTCCGGCGAGCACGTCGGCGCGCTGGCGATGTCCGAGCCGAACGCCGGCTCCGACGTGGTCAGCATGAAGCTGCGTGCCGACTTCAAGGGCGACCGCTGGGTCCTCAACGGCACCAAGATGTGGATCACCAACGGCCCCGATGCCGACGTGCTGGTGGTGTACGCCAAGACCGACCTGGAAGCTGGCGCGCGCGGCATGACCGCGTTCCTGATCGAAAAGAGCTTCAAGGGTTTCAGCGTGGCGCAAAAGCTGGACAAGCTCGGCATGCGCGGTTCGCACACCGGCGAACTGGTGTTCCAGGATTGCGAAGTGCCGGCGGAAAACGTGCTGGGCGGCCTGGGACAGGGCGTCAACGTGCTGATGTCCGGCCTCGATTACGAGCGCAGCGTCCTGTCCGGCGGCCCGCTTGGTATCATGCAGGCATGCATGGATGTCGTCGTGCCCTACGTGCACGACCGCAAGCAGTTCGGCCAGTCGATCGGCGAATTCCAGCTGATGCAGGGCAAGCTGGCTGACATGTATTCGACCATGATGGCCTGCAAGGCTTATGTGTACGCGGTAGGCCAGGCTTGCGACCGTGCCAAGACACCGGCAGCGGCGCGCGCCCTGCGCAAGGACGCCGCTGGAGCGATCCTGTATTCGGCGGAAAAAGCCACCTGGATGGCAGGCGAAGCGATCCAGGCGCTGGGCGGCAACGGCTACATCAACGAATACCCGGTGGGACGCCTGTGGCGCGACGCCAAACTGTATGAAATCGGCGCCGGCACCAGCGAGATCCGCCGCATGCTGATCGGCCGCGAATTGTTCGCGGAAACCCGCTGATCAAATAAATGGTTTGTAGTCTTTTGATTTAATGGCACAATTGACAGAAACGCAACAGCGAGGCACCCGCGTCAGGAACATGACTTCACTGCATATCCACACCGCATTACTGCGACACCCGCAACTTTCCGTCGCACTCGACAAGCAAGTTTTGCTGAAGATGGAAAATACCCAGCCGGCCGGCTCGTTCAAGCTACGCGGGATCGGCCTGTTATGCCAGCGCGCCGTCGCCGGCGGCGCCAGCCACCTGGTGTGCCCGTCGGGCGGCAATGCCGGCTTTGCGGCGGCGTTTGCCGGCGCGGCGCTGGGCGTCAGGACCACCATCGTGGTGCCGCAGACCACCGCGGCGGAAGTCTGCCAGCGCATCCGCGATATCGGCGCCGAGGTGATCGTCCACGGCAGCGTCTGGGATGAAGCCAACCAGCTGGCGCTGCAGCTGTGCGAACAGCCGGGCAGCATCTACATCCCGCCTTTCGATCACCCCGACATCTGGGACGGCAACGCCACCATGATCGACGAAGCGGTGCTGCAGGCGCGCGAGCTGGGCGTCGATTTCGATGTCGTCATCTGCTCGGCCGGCGGCGGTGGCCTGATGAGCGGCGTGCTGAGCGGCCTGCATCGCAACGGTTTGCCGCATATCCCTCTGATCGTCGCCGAAACCGAAGGCGCGGCGTCGCTGAATGCCGCCATGGCGGCCGGTGAACTGGTGACGCTGCCGGCGATCACCTCGATCGCCACTACCTTGGCCGCCAAGCGCGTGGCGGCGGAATGTTTCGCCTGGACCCAGCGCCATGAAGTGCACAGCGTGGTGGTCAGCGACAAACAGGCGGTAAGCGCCACGCTGGCGTTTGCCGACCAGATGCGCACGCTGGTGGAGCCGGCCTGCGGCGCGGCCCTGGCCGTGGCCTACGAAAAACTGCCGGCGCTGGCGCCATACCAGCGGCCGTTGATCGTGGTGTGCGGCGGCATCGGCGTCAGCCTGTCGATGCTGGCCGGCTGGAAGGAGCGGTTCGCGCTATGATCCTAGATTCCTCGGTTGACCGCTTACTCTCGCCTGAAAAGCTTGGTGAGCACGTACTTGTTTTCATTCAATAGAGGCCGCAAATTGGATGACGAGCGCTACACGCGCGATTGCACACTTTTCCGGCCCTCTGGCGTCGTTGCTCCTCCTAGCGGAATGCAGTCCGCGTCGTCGTCGCGCCTAGCCAGAGGGCCGGAAAAATGCACACTCACGCGTGTCCAACCGAGGAATCTAGGATGATCACGTCGGCCAACTTTCCGAAATTACTGTCGTCGCAGATCGCTTTCGATACTGCGCGCATGATCCTGGACGGTTTCGACAAGCATTACCGCCTATTCCGCGAAGCCAGCGTGCTGGCCAAGCAGCATTTCGAAAGCGCCGACTGGAAAACCGCGCAGCTCGCCGCGCGCGAGCGGATCGGCTTTTATGACGCGCGCGTGCATGAGTGCGTGCAGGCGCTGGAAGACGAGTACGACCAGAACGACCTGACCGACCAGGTCTGGCGCGAAGTGAAGCTGCATTACATCGGCATGCTGACCGACCACAAGCAGCCGGAGCTGGCCGAGACCTTCTTCAACTCGGTCTGCTGCAACATCCTGCACCGCACCTATTTCCATAACGATTTCATCTTCGTGCGGCCGGCGGTATCGACCGAATACATCGACACCGACGAGGCCCTGCCCACTTACCGGGTGTATTACCCGGCCAAGGACGGCCTGCATTACACGCTCAAGCGCCTGATCACCAATTTCCAGCTGCAGCGGCCGTTCGCTGACCTCGACCGCGACGTCGCGCTGGCCGAAGAACGGATTGCGCAGGCGTTCGGCGCCAGTGCGACGTCGCTGGAGCCGAATCACCAGATCCAGGTGCTGTCCAACCTGTTCTACCGCAACAAGGGCGCTTACGTGGTCGGCAAGATGATCAACGGCCCGCGCGAGTATCCGTTCGTGGTGCCTATCCTGCATGACCGGAGCGGCAAGCTGGTGCTCGATGCGGTGCTGTTCGACAGCAAGATACTGGCCATCTTGTTCTCTTTCACCCGCGCCTACTTCATGGTCGACATGGAGGTGCCGTCAGCTTATGTGCAATTCCTGCGCAGCCTGCTGCCGAACAAGCCGCGCAGCGAGATCTACACCATCCTGGGTTTGCAAAAGCTGGGAAAAGCGCTGTTTTACCGCGATTTCCTGCGCCATCTGCGGCATTCGTCGGACCATTTTGAAATCGCCCCCGGCATCCGCGGGCTGGTGATGGTGGTGTTCGCCTTGCCCTCGTTTCCGTATGTGTTCAAGGTGATCAAGGATTATTTCCCGGCGCCCAAGGAAACCACCAATGCGCTGGTCAAGGAAAAATACCTGCTGGTCAAGCACCACGACCGCGTCGGCCGCATGGCCGATACCCTGGAATATTCCAGCGTGGCCTTTCCGCGCGCGCGTTTCGCCGACGAACTGCTGGCCGAGCTGAAACAAGTGGCGCCGTCGGTAGTCGAAGAAGACGGCGACGAAATCATCATCAAGCACCTGTATATCGAACGGCGCATGATGCCGCTGAATATCTACCTCAACAACGCCGAGCAGAACGACGACCAGGCGGCGCTGGAACATGGCATTACCGAATACGGCAACGCCATCAAGGAACTGGTCGCCGCGAATATCTTTCCGGGCGACATGCTGTACAAAAATTTTGGCGTGACGCGCCATAACCGGGTCGTGTTTTACGACTATGATGAGATTGAATACATTACCGACTGCAATTTCAGGACTATCCCGCAGCCGCGTAACGAGGAAGACGAGATGTCTGCCGAGCCCTGGTATTCCATCGCCAAGAACGATGTCTTTCCGGAACAATTCGGTGTATTTCTTCTCGGGAACCAGAACGTGAAAAAATACTTTATCAAGCATCATGCGGACTTGTTGACTCAGCAATATTGGCAACAACACAAGCAACATATACTTGAAGGACATTTCGACGACGTTTTTCCGTATCCGCAGGAATGCCGGTTTACCCATACACAAAGTTAATTTAGCAGCAACATGCGCAGCAACAAGACCGGACCGTTTTATTTTTAACCAACCAGGCAGCAAAGCCGCTCACGGGAATCGCAACAGGAAGCGATACCGAAGTGGCTTACAAGTTGTCGTAATCTGGAGAAACAACATGAATGACCCAATCGTTATCGTCGGTGCAGCACGTACTCCAATGGGTGCGTTTCAGGGTGATTTTTCGTCATTGACCGCCAGCGACCTGGGCGCAGTGGCGATCAAGGCCGCCGTGGAGCGCGCCGGCCTGAAACCGGAGCTGGTCGATGCCGTGTTGTTCGGCAATGTGCTGCAAGCCGGCCAGGGCCAGGCGCCGGCACGGCAGGCAGCCATCAAGGCTGGTTTGCCGGTATCGACCACAGCCGCCACCATTTCCAAGGTATGCGGATCGGCGATGCAAGCCACCATGTTCGCGTTCGACGCCTTGCTGGCAGGGACCAATGAAGTTGTGGTCGCCGGCGGCATGGAATCGATGACCAATGCGCCTTACCTGCTGCCGAAGGGCCGCAGCGGCTACCGTGTCGGCCACGGCACGATCCTCGACCACATGATGCTGGACGGCCTGGAAGACGCTTATTCCAAGCTGGAAAACGGCGGCGGCCGTTCGATGGGCACATTCGGCGAAG
>NZ_JAQGLV010000285.1 GCF_028292705.1 Collimonas fungivorans
TGAAATGCTGGGAAGCGCTGGCCGACGGCGTGCTGGACGCCGGCGTGCTGATCCGCCTGGAAAGCACGCAACGCGCTGAAGGCGAGCGCAGCCAGGCCTGGATAGACCGCCAGCAGCGCAAGATCGACGGCGGCCTGAAAGCGATGGCGGCAGGGCTGGCGGAAAAGCCGTTCTGCTCCGGCACCCATTATTCGCTGGCCGATGTCGCAGTCGGCTGCGCCCTGGGCTGGCTCAGCTTCCGTTTCCCCGAGATTAACTGGCGCGAAGATTATCCGACGCTGGCCAAACTGTATGAGAAATTGTCTGAGCGCCAGTCGTTCAAGGACACCGTTCCGCAATAAGCCCACATCGCCGAAGCCGGCTGTTCCGCAAGATGGACCATGGAACAGCGGCATTCGGATGCATCTTTCCCCGCGTAAACCTCTTTTTACTCCTGCATGACCTGAGCCCGGCCGCGCGCTAATTGCCTGCCTGGCTGCTTTTCTTCGGCGCGAAGAAGGTCGATGGCGACTGCCCGAAAGTTTTCCTGAACATGGCGGAAAAAGCCGACTGGCTGGCGTAACCCAGTTCGGTTGCCACCAGCGACAGCGGCATGCCGCGCGCGATCATCGGCGCCGCATGCGCCAGCCTGATCTGCTGCCGCCACTGGCCGAAGGTCATGCCCAGGTCGCGTTCGAACAGGCGCGCCAGGGTTCTTTCCGAGGCGCCGACCTGGTCTGCCCAGGCTGCCAGCGTCATGCTGGAATCGGGCGTTTCCATCAAGGCCTGGCAGATCGCATGCAAGCGCTTTTCGGTTGGCAGGGAGATGCGTATGCCCTGGGTTTGCGCCGCCGTCAGTTCGCTCAGTATCAATTGGCTGAGCAGGGTTTCCCTGCGGCTGCCGTCGTCGGTTTGCGACAGCGCGGCGATCAGTTCGCGCAGCAAGGTCGATACTTCCAGCACGATGCATTCCTGGCCGTCGAACGGCGTCGCATCGGTATGGATGTACAAGGCGCGCAGCTGCGATTTTTCCATGGTGGCGATTTCATGTTCCACCAGCGGCGGAATCCAGATCGCCCTGAGCGGCGGCACGATCCAGGTGCTGTTGCCGACGCTCACGCGCAGCACGCCTTCCGCTGCGTAGGTGACCTGGCCCCAGGGATGGGAATGTGCGCTCAGCAGCTTGGCGGCGTCCAGGTCGCGCGCACGCAGGCGCACCGGGTGCAGCGCGTCCGGCACGACGTCAAGCAAGCCGATGGTGGTATGGGTAAGTATTTGGGCTGGCATAAAGGAAGAATGGCAGAAATACGACAAATTATGTCTTTCTATCTTAAAACAGTCTCGGTTTTTTTGCTTACACTAACGTCTTGCGAATGATGACCATCTTGTCGACGGCTAAACAGGCCGCGTACTTTGCGTCTCTCATTGCCCATTATTCCCACTATTCATCTCACCACCATGCCAACCGCAGCCAAGCAGATTTCCCCCGCCATGGGATCGCACGACGCCGAGAAAACCGGTTTCCGCGTATTGGGCGCCATCAGTTTCGCCCACTTCCTGAATGACATGATCCAGTCGCTGATCCTGTCCATCTATCCGCTGCTGAAAGGCAATTTCAACCTCAGCTTCGCGCAGATCGGCCTGATCACCCTGACTTACCAGATGACCGCCTCGATCCTGCAGCCGCTGGTGGGGCTCTATACCGATAAACATCCAAAGCCGTATTCGCTGGCGCTGGGCATGGGTTTCACGCTGGTGGGCCTGCTGATCTTGTCGGTCGCGCCCAACTACGGCATCTTGCTGTTCGCCGCGGCCCTGGTCGGCACCGGCTCGTCGATTTTCCATCCGGAGTCGTCGCGCGTGGCGCGCATGGCTTCCGGCGGCCGCCATGGCCTGGCGCAGTCGATTTTCCAGGTGGGCGGCAATGCCGGCAGTTCCATGGGCCCCTTGCTGGCGGCATGGATCGTGATCCCGCACGGACAGACCAGCATCGCCTGGTTCTCGGCGGCGGCGCTGCTGGCGATCGTGGTGCTGTGGCAGATCGGTAACTGGTACAAGCGCAAGCGCCAGGAAGCCAAGAGCAAGCCGGCCAAGGCAAAACAGCATCATGTGACGCTGCCGCGCAACAAAGTGCTGCTTTCGGTAGGCATCTTGCTGATGCTGGTTTTTTCGAAATATTTTTACATGGCCAGCCTGAGCAGCTACTTCACGTTTTACCTGATCGACAAATTCCAGTTGTCGGTGCAATCGGCGCAGCTGCATCTGTTCGTGTTTCTGTTTGCAGTGGCTGCCGGCACCGTGCTGGGCGGTCCGATCGGCGACAAGGTCGGCCGCAAGGTGGTGATCTGGGTATCGATCCTTGGCGTGGCGCCGTTCACCCTGATGCTGCCATACGCCAACCTGTTCTGGACCGGCGTGCTGACGGTGGTGATCGGCGTGATCCTGGCTTCGGCATTCTCGGCGATCCTAGTGTTCGCCCAAGAGCTGGTGCCTGGCAAGGTCGGCACCGTATCCGGCTTGTTCTTCGGTTTCGCTTTCGGCATGGGCGGCATTGGCGCCGCTGCGCTGGGCCAGCTGGCCGACATGACCAGCATTCGCTTCGTCTACCAGGTCTGTTCTTTCCTGCCGCTGATCGGCCTGCTGGCGGCGTTCCTGCCCAATCTTGAAGGACACCGGCGCAAAGCTGCCGGCTGACCGGCAACAGTCGTAAAAAAAAGCGCGCTGGCGACAGCGCGCTTTTTTTCTGCTTATTTTTTACCTACTGCAGCATCACTTCTTCTGCTTGGCCACCCACTGTTCCAGCGCTTGCAGCGTATTGCTGACATGCTTGTCCGGATCCATGCTGCTGTATTCATAGATGATGCTGCCGTTGGGGGCGATCACGTACGATACGCGGTCGGCGTAGTTGGTCTTCGCCAGCAGCACCGAATCATAGGACTTCATGATTTTCTGGTCCTGGTCGGAGGCAACCGCGAATTTGCTGCGGCATTCGCTGACCGAGAATTTATTGAGGGTATCGATGTTGTCGGCGGATACGCCGATCACGGACGCACCGAGCGCCTTGTACTTGTCGACCGCATCGGCAAACAGATGGGCTTCGATGGTGCAGCCTTTGGTGAAAGCTGCGGGGTAAAAGTAGAGCACTACCGGGCCCTTTTTCAGCTCGTCGGCCAGCGAATAGCTGAACACCTTGCCGCCAAGGGAAGCCTGGGTGGTAAACGGCGGCGCCGGCTCGCCAGCCTTGAGAGCGGCAAAAGCCGGTGCTGCAACAGCGCTGCAAACCAATAAAGCGGCAATCAGTCGTTTCATGAAGACTCCTGGAGGAATGATAAGCAGCATCATGCGTCGAGATCGCGGCGTTGTCCAATCACTTGTTTAGCCAACGCTGCGATTAACTTGCTTAATGGCCGCCGTGCCAGCCGCCGCCTCCGCCCCAGCCACCTCTGCCGCCCCAGCCTCGTCCACCCCAACCGCCGCCGCCCCAGCCACGCGAATAGCCAAAGCCGATGTCCACGCTTGGCGCCACATACACCGGCGCCGGAGCGTAATAACCGCCGCCGTAATAACTGCCGTAGCCGCCGCCGTAATATCCGTCACCGCCGTAAGGATAGGCAACGCAGCCGCCTAGCAGCATGGTTGCACCGAGCAGTGTTGCTCCAATTAACAGTCGCTTTTTCATGAGACCCTCCGTCCCTGGTACTGATGGAAATTGGATATAAGCCTAGCAGATAAGTTCAGCTTGGACAGGGCGATGTGTATCACGCCGGAATTGTCGATTACGGGGGGTATGGTTGAGTGATGCAGGGAGATGCAGGGGAGATCGGCGATTTTTTCTTCCTATACTCCGCCCAGTACCGGCTCGGAGCACAGGATTTGATGTGCTACTTTTACAATCGGTAACCAAATTCACGATGGAAGCGGTCATCGATTTCTGCTCGGCTGGGTGCGTGGTTCTGCGGTCCCAGGTGAGCGATCTTGATGCTGCCCAGCAAGCTGGAGAGACGGCCGGTGGTGGCCCAGTCCATGCCGTTGCTCAAGCCATACAGCATGCCGGCGCGGAAGGCGTCGCCGCAGCCGGTCGGATCCAGCACCTGGTCGGCCTTGACGCAAGGAATGTCGATCTTGCCGCCGGCGGTGAAAATCTCCGCGCCGAGTTCGCCGCGAGTCACCACCAGCGCCGATACCCGCTCGGCAATCTGCGCCAGCGATAAACCGGTGCGCGAAGCCAGCATTTCAGCTTCATAGTCGTTCATGGCGATATAGGTCGCGAGTTCGACGAACTGCTTCAGTTCGTCGCCGTTGAACATCGGCATGCCCTGGCCCGGATCGAAGATCAGCGGGATGCCTTGCGCGGCGCAGTCGGCAGCGTGCTGCAGCATGCCGTCGCGGCCGTCGGGGGCGACAATCGCCAGCTTGACTGGGCCGGCGTCGGCTACCTTGTTTTCGTGCGAGTAGGTCATTGCGCCGGGATGGAAGGCGTTGATCTGGTTATTGTCGGCGTCGGTGGTGACGAAGCATTGGGCGGTGTAGATCGAATCGATGGTGCGCACCGTCTTGCGCGAAATGCCCTGCTGGTCGAGCCGCGCCAGGTAGTCGCCGCCGTCGTGGCCGATGGTCGCCATGATTTGCGGATCGCCGCCCAGCAGTTTCAGGTTGTAGGCGATATTGCCGGCGCAGCCGCCGAAGTCGCGGCGCAAGGTCGGCACCAGGAAGGAGACGCTGATCTTGTGCAGCTGGTCGGCCAGCAGCGCATCCGAGAAGCGTCCCGGATATTGCATGATGACGTCGAAAGCCAGTGAACCGCAAATGAGAGAGGTCATAATAAAAGAGGAAAACTCGCTGGTTGGCGCGGATGGTCTGCGCAAATAAAATAATTACGGGATAGAGTTTAAGCGCAACCGGCAAACTTTGCGCCGCTCGCCGCAGGTTACGGATAATACAAATATACCCGGTAACCGGACGCCTTCAATTGCAATAGCTCAAAACCCAGTTTCACGGGCTGTTCCTGGTCGCTGGCGAAACCCTGGGCCGGATTGGCTGTTGCGCTCAAATAGTCGTGGGGGATAAACACCCGGCGCGCTATCGCCTTCTCGTTGCCGTCGTTCAAGGTCAGTTCGATATTGGGCCAGGCTTGCACCGTGTCGCTGCGGTTGCGCAGCAGCAGGTTCAGTGAGAACAGGTTGCGGGCCGGATCGACCGCCTGCAGTTCATTGGCTTCGATCGAAATGCTGTCGATTTTCATGGGCAGGCCGACGCTGCAGCCGATTTTCGCGCAGGCGCCGACCAGCACCGGCTTGAGCTGCGGCATGCGGGCCGCCAGCTGGTCGCGGAAGAAATAAGTCGATTGTCCGGCCAGCCCGATCAGCAACAACGCACCTACGCCCCACATGGCCCAGCGCAGCGTGCCGCCGATGCGTTGCCTGCGCCTTGCGCTGAGGACAAAATCGGGTTCATCGGCTGCGGCAGGCTCTGGCTCAGCAGGGGTTTTGTCGCGGCTCTTCTTTTTATTGCTGCCGTCGCCGCTGTCCGCCGCGTTCGAGGGATTTGCAGCAGCAGGGGTCTTTTCCGCTCGCCACGGCTTGCGCTGCAATTCATCGATGATGCGATCCAGCTCATCGTCGTCAGCAGCGGTGCCGGATTCCGCTTTTGCAGCCTGCGTGTAGTCTTCCTGGCCGGCGACGTGCATCAGGGTCATGCGCGCCATCTGCTTGTCTTCTTCATCGTCGGCATGACGATGCCAGACATTCGGTGTCGGCGGATTGCTTGCCGCTTCGTCCGGATCGGTAGCGGCGGATGGTTTGATCAGGCCGAACGGCGTGTGGTGCACATCGGCCGGCGCCGACTGGCTGGTTTCTTCGGCGATCCGCAAATCTTCTTCGAGGTCGTCAATCGCCGCTTCTACCCGGCCTGATGCCATCGATCGGCCGGCAGTTTCAGGCGCGATGACAGGCAACGGGTGATCTGTGGCGACGGCGACTGCCGGCTCGGGTTCTGGTGTCGGTCCCGATATCGGTCCCGGCGTTGGTTCTGGTTCCGGTGCGACGTAAACCGGGGGCGGCGGGGCGCTATGCTGGGGTTCTGCCAAGGACGCTTCGTCAGCGGCAAAGCCATGGGTCTGGATAGTTACGGCCTCGTGCTCTGACGCCGTTGCAGGCGCCGGCACCGGCGCCGCCACGTCGGGCCGCACCAGGTGCTCGATGCCGTTGAAGACTTCGCGGCAGCTGCCGCAGCGGACCAGGCCGCCGCGCAGCTTCAGCTGGTCATTGGCGACCCGGAAGGTGGTCTGGCAATGCGGACATTGGGTCGCGAGCGCCATGGCCTGCTTACTTCAGGGTTCCGGACAGCGCTACCCAGCCATCCTGCTCTGCCCAGACACTCAGGGGCAGCCACTGCGCATAGGCGGCGATGACGTCTTCCGCCTGTTCCGCCAGCACGCCGGACAGGGTCAGGCTGCCGCCGGCAGCGATGCGGCTGCACAGCATGGGCGCCATCAGCTTGAGCGGGCCGGACAGGATGTTGGCGACCACGACATCGAATACCTGCAGTGCGCTGTTGGCGCTGAAATCTTCCGGCAGGTAATAGGCCACGTCGCAATGGTTGCGTTCGCTGTTGTAGCGCGCGGCATCGATCGCGTGCGGGTCGATATCGACGCCGATGACGGTGCTGTCGCTGTCGAGTTTCTTGGCCACCATGGCCAGGATGCCCGAGCCGCAGCCGTAATCGAGCAGCGATTTCGGTTTTTGCACCGGCACATGGATTTCCAGCCATTCCATGCAAAGGCGGGTGGTCGGATGGCTGCCGGTGCCGAAAGCCAGGCCCGGATCGAGTTCCAGGATCAGGCCGTTGGCGTCGGGCGCATCGTGCCAGCTAGGCACTACCCAGATATTCTTGCCGATGTGGATGGGTTCAAACTGCGATTGCGTCAGCCGCACCCAGTCTTGCGCCGCAACCGGCCGCAGCGAGTAAGGCGGAATCGCAATGCCGCAAGCTTTGGCGGCGTTGCCGACGATCGCTGCATGGTCGGCGTCGACTTCGGCCAGGACCACCACCCGGCTGCGCTGCCAGGCGGCTTCCTTGGGTTCCATGCCGGGTTCGCCGAACAAGGGCTGCTCGGCGGCGGTGCCCAGGTCGGCATCTTCCACCGAAACCGATAAGGCGCCGGCATCCATCAACGCGTCAGACAGCGTTTCGGCGTCGCTCAGGGCAACTTCAATAACAATTTCGGTCCAGCTCATCAGATGCCTTACTGTGTAATGGAGACTCCCTGAAGGGAATCCTTATTTCTTTGCCGCTTTATCCGTTT
>NZ_JAQGLV010000287.1 GCF_028292705.1 Collimonas fungivorans
GCTGCGACCGAAGTCGAAATGAAAGAGAAGAAAGCCCGCGTCGAAGATGCGCTGCACGCGACCCGCGCCGCGGTTGAAGAAGGTATTGTTCCTGGCGGCGGCGTTGCCCTGCTGCGCGCACGTGCCAGCATCAACATCAAAGGCGACAATCCGGACCAGGAAGCAGGCATCAAGATCGTGTTGCGCGCAATGGAAGAGCCACTGCGCATGATCGTTCAAAACGCCGGCGAAGAAGCCTCGGTCGTGGTGGCCAAGGTTCTGCAGGGCACGGGTAACTTCGGTTACAACGCAGCCAACGGCACCTACGGCGACATGGTTGAAATGGGCGTGCTGGATCCAGCCAAGGTCACCCGTTCGGCACTGCAAAACGCAGCGTCGATCGCCGGCCTGATGCTGACCACCGACGCGATGGTGTGCGAACTGGCTGAAGACAAGCCAGCTGGCGGCGGTATGGGCGGCATGGGTGGTATGGGCGGCATGGGCGGTATGGACGGCATGATGTAATTTGCCGGCGCTTTAAGCCAATAGAGTGGCCACCTTCGGGTGGCCATTTTTTTGTGCGGCTTGATTCTGGCGTTGTCGTCAACCCCGGGGTCAGGTCCGACGGAGATCGCCACCTTCGATGCCGCTAAGTTAACGTCAAATACGTCGTTCCTGACAATGGCAGGCACGACGGTTTTTGTTACTGAGGCCTGGCTTAACTGAGCGGCATTCGGGTCTGACCGGGACGCCGAGTCCCGCCGGGTCAGTCCCCAAACCTCTGAACTCCGCAAGTCGCTCACCTATTCCTTATGGACGAATGACTTACACCAGCCGTTGCGATTAACGCGCTTGCCCGAAAAAACACCACATGTTCCCGTCGAACCCTCCGGCAGGGCTTTAAACCACTGACATTCAGCACATTTTTGCCCGGCAGAGTATTTCGGAAACTTCGCAGTATCAACTTTGCGCGAATCCTCTTTATAGCCGAGATTCCTGGCTTGGGAATCATCTTCAAAAAGCACTGGAATCTCTGTATGTGCCTGGTCACCAACCGTAAGTGAAACCGTGCCGAGCAAGGATTGAATCATAAAGATTCGGCGATTGAGTGTCATATCTAGCTCCGCCAAGGGTAAGATTTCTATGTCAAGTCTCATGGACCAGGCACGCCGATTTCCATAATTTGCCCGCGATTTAACGTTGGCCTCATGATTCCCTCCCTTCACCGTTTATCGCTTCGCTTGAACGCGGTCAGGCGGTCGGCGGATTCATGGTCCACAAAATATCCGCGCAGCTAACGAAACCGCTAGCCTGCACCTGCCCGATATGCCATCCAAGTCCGTCGAACGGTTCGGCTGGATTCGAACGCGGCATCTGGCCGCTCAACCCCAGGGCGTGGTAGGTCTCTGGATATGGGTGCGGCCAGGAAGTAGACAGAATGCCGTGAAACTTTATCCTGGCGATGCGGTGCTCAACGAGCTGGTGCACATGCGCATGGAATACCTGAACGTTTTTGAAGGGCGCGAAGATGGCGTGAGCATCCGCCGCGTCCTGCACCCAGAAATTCCAGGGCTTGTAATAGTGGTACAAAGGAGCGTGACTGAACACTAATATAGGCGCATCAGTTGGGACATTCGCCAGGTCCCTCTCCATCCAATCCAGTTGCTTCTTGCCGAGAATGAAAGGTCCCTGCGTCGTATCAGAGATATCGCCCGCAACCTGCATCCGTTCCTCCGGTGTTAGCTTGCGGGCGCTCCAGAAATCGTTCAGATGGGAACCGTGAAGGGCCATGACATGAGCCCCCTTGTGATCGAATGAGTAGTATGGCGTCGGGCGCCTTATCATGTGCTGCATGTAGTATTCACCCATGTCCAGATACCAATCGTGTTCTCCCGCCAGATAAAAAATCTTCGGTTCGAGCGTAGCGATGATTTCCTCGAAATACTTGAACTGCTCAACATTGCCATCGTGAACCGCATCGCCCAGGTACATCACGAAATCGGGCGCCGGCTTTATCGCATTGATCTGTTTGGTCGCCGCCAGCAGCCGCTTTTTCATCGCGGGATTTCTTTTCCCCATGGTGTGGCTGTCGGCCAGGATTGCGAAGGTGAAATCCTGCGCCGCATTGCTCGCAACGTTAGCCGCCGGAAACAGCAGCGATGCCAGCGGCGCGGCCACCAATGTGGCGCCTGCCCATCCCAGCGTTTCAATGAACCTTCGGCGCGTCCCAAGCCCGGTCAATGCGCTGCCGGGACCGTCGTCCAGCTGGTCTGCGCTGGCCATCCCGGAAAAGTTGGATGGGTGACGCCGCGCAATCGCAGCGTTCTTGTTATCACTTGTTTCCATGATATTTCACCGTACGAAGGGTTGTTCTTTCGCAAGCGGGGCCAAGCGTTTTTCTCGGCAATTGAGTATCAACCTTACGCGTTCCCCAGATGTGATTCGTTGATAAATCACAGTGCGTGGATGAGGTCAGCACCAGGGTCCGGAAGTCGCCATTGGTCAAGGAATCTTGCTAGGAAGAGTTCTGCGAGCGGGTTCAGCTGTGGGTGGCGGAATTCCCGTTCCGCGCGCCGGACACCCGCCGCCTGCCCGGCATGCTGCCAGTCCAGCAGATCGACGTACGCGGCGGCCAAGCAGGCGACGCTGCCGAGCTATTCCTTATGGACAAACGATTTACACCAGCCATTGCCATTAACGCGCTTGCCAGAGAAAATGACACATGTTCCCGTCGAAGCCTCCGGCATCGGCCTGAACCACTGGCATTCGGCACATTTTTGTCCGGCAGAATATTTGGGAGCCTTCGCAATATCTACTTTGCTTGAATCCTCCGTATAGCCGAGACTCCTGGCTTGGGAATCCGATTCAAGAAGCATTGGCGTCTCGGAATGCGCGGTGTTACCTGCGGCAAGAGTAAACGTACCGATCAGGGAACGAATCATGAAAATTCGTCGATTGATTTTCATATCTAGTCCAAAGGTTTTAGGAGTTTATGATGAGTTTTACGGACCCGGTACGCCGATTTCCATGATCTGCCCGCGATTCATATATGCCTGATACGCTTCCAGTG
>NZ_JAQGLV010000321.1 GCF_028292705.1 Collimonas fungivorans
ATACGCAGCCAGTCGGGTTGATCGGCTGGCACCTGTCCATCGGCGCGCTGATCGTGTTGCTGGTGCTGGTAAGGCTGCTATGGCGCTGGACGCACCGTCCACCGCCGGAACCGCAGACACTGTCGCCGCTGTTGAGCCGCATTGCGCAACTCACCCACTGGCTGCTTTATTTGCTGCTGATCGCTTTTCCCCTTATGGGCTGGGCTAACGCGTCGTCGCGCGGCTGGCCGGTGTCGCTGTTCGGCGTGTTCCCCTTGCCGGCGCTGTCATCCAAAGGCTCACAGCTGGGCCATACGCTTGGCGACATGCACCAGCTGTTCGTCTGGGTACTGATCGCCGTAGTCGCATTGCATATTGCAGCTGCGCTATACCATCATTTCATCGTCAAAGATGACACATTGCGGCGCATGCTGCCGAATCGTTAGCAATCCGCAGAGGCGCACTCATTGCGTCCAATCGGGCATTTTCACCGGGGGAAATGATGAATCAGGCAATGAAGTTGTTCCGCGCATTGAGCATGGGGCGCACCGCTGCTTTCCTGGTGCTTGCGGGAAGCGCCGCGGCTGCTGCGGCAGCGCCCGAAGAAATTCAAGTCTATATGGACGAAATGAACAAGCCAGGCGAATTTGGTTTGGACATACATAATAACTACGTGCCTTCCGGCTCGCGCGAGCCTGATCACAATGGAGGGCTGGTGTCGCGCCATACATTCCGTGTTACGCCCGAATTCTCGTACGGGCTGAGCAAAAACTTCGAGTTGGGGGCTTATGTCCTGAGTGCGCGCGGTCCAGGTGGCGAAACAAGAATCGACGGTGAAAAACTTCGCGTGAAATTCATAGCGCCAAAAGCTGAAGACAATCCTTTTTTTTACGGCGCGAATCTGGAAGTCGGGCGAGTTGACCATCGGCTGGATGAAAATCCGTGGAACGGCGAGCTGAAAGGCATCTTTGGTTACAAGGGTTCGCGCTGGACAGCCGCCATGAATGCCAATGTCGATTTCAAGATTTCAGGTCCGGCGGCAAGCCCCGCCAGCCTGGAAATAGACACCAAACTTGCCTATAAAACCAACGGCGGCTATCAACTCGGCGTGGAGAGCTATAACGCGCTAGGGCCATTCCGGCAGCTCGGGGGCCTCGGCCAGCAAAGCCAGACTTTGTACGCCGTAATCGACACTTCGATCCACGGCTGGGATCTCAATTTCGGGGTCGGCCGAGGTTATGCAGCGGCATCCGACCGGTGGGTGCTGAAAGCGATCGTTGGCGTGCCATTTGGATGATGTAACTGGTAACTCAAATCTGCGTTGCGGTGCTGCGGGATAAAGTGGCGGCAGATCTGCCGCAGCCTTAGTTGTTCCGGCTTGCTCCGATCCCGCAAGAGAACATCAAGGTTTGGCGTCGGAGGCGACCGCTTCCGCCACCGATTGCAAATGCTCCAGCAACTTGACGGCCGCCGACAGCTGTTGCTTGTCTACATTGGCGAGCAGCTCTTTGCGGAAAGCATCCGCTTCCGCTTTCACCTTGCCATATAACTGTTGGCCGGCCTTGGTCAGCACCACCAGCTTGACGCGCCGGTCATGCGGCGACGGCTCGCGCACTACCAATTCCAGTTTCACCAGGCGGTCAATCGTCGCCACCATCGACGCCGCTTCGATGCCGACCCGGTTCGCCAGCTCGATCTGCGACAGCGGTTCGCCGGCCTTGGCCGCGACTGCGACGGCAGTCCAGCTGGCCTGGCTCAACCCGAGGTACTTAAGGCGCCGGTCGACAGCCAGCTTCCAGGCGCGCGCCGTGTTATGCAGGGCGCTGGAGAAGTGTTCTTCTAGCGTATTCGAATTCGAAGCCATCTAATTGTTGGTTGCCTGTTTAATTGCATAGTCTAGCAGAATGCGCCGGCGCACCGCCCCATGATCATGCGGGCCGGCCTTGGCCCGATTCACTAAAAGAAATCTTAAAAGACTTGTTTTCCATAAAAAAGCACACTACAATTTTAATTAGATAGCTAATGATTAGTTATATTATTATTAGGATTGAAATTGTTGACCTTGGAAGAACGTTTCACGGCAGCCCTGCATAATGCGGCCCGCTGCTGGCGCCAGGCACTGGATCGGCACCTCAAATCCCTGGGCGTAGGGCAGGCCGGCTGGATGGCGATTGCCATGATTGCCAAGGCCGGCCAGCCGCAGTCGCAAACCGACCTGGCGCACAAACTGGGGGTCGAAGATCCGACCATGATGTCGATGATAGATCGGCTGGTGAAAGCAGGATTTGTGACGCGCCAGCCGTCGGCAACCGACCGCCGCGTCAAGCTGGCGGTGCTGACCGCAGACGGCCTTGCGCTGTACCGCAAGGTAAAAACCGAGGCGGATGCGTTCCGTCTCGAATTCCTGGCGGACGTCGACAAGGAAAAATTGCGCAGCGCCACCGAAATGCTGGAAGCGCTGGATGCGGCGGTGGAGGCAAGGTTATGAGCAGCACGGCAGCCGCGGCTGGGCCTGAGATTCCCGGGGGTCCAATCAATCGCCGCATGATTACGATTTTCATCATGCTGGCGACCATCATCCAGGCGCTGGACGGCACCATCGCCAACGTCGCCCTGCCGCACATGCAGGGCAGCTTGTCGGCATCGCAGGACCAGATTACCTGGGTGCTGACTTCCTACATCGTGGCGGCGGCGATCACCACGCCGCTCACCGGCTGGCTGTGCGACCGTTTCGGCCAGAAGAATATTTTCCTGATGTCCATCGCCGGCTTTACCGTCGCTTCGATGGCCTGCGGCGTCTCGATGTCGCTGGCGCAGATTGTCGCGGCGCGCTTGCTGCAGGGCGTGTTCGGGGCGGCGCTGGTGCCGCTGTCGCAAGCGGTGCTGCTGGATATCAACCCGCGTGAAAAACATGGTTCAGCCATGGCGGTATGGGGCATGGGCGTGATGATAGGCCCGATCCTCGGCCCGACCCTGGGCGGCTGGCTGACCGACAGCTACAACTGGCGCTGGGTGTTCTTCATCAATGTGCCGATCGGTTCGCTGGCCTTTTACGGCATCCTGAAATATATACGCGCCACTACCGCGGCGCGCCGCATGAGTTTCGACATGTTCGGTTTCGCTACGCTTAGCATCGCCATCGGCGCCTTGCAGATGCTGCTTGACCGCGGCGAGCAGAACGACTGGTTTTCCGCGCGCGAGACCTGGGTCGAAGCGATTGTGCTGACGATGAGTTTTTGCTATTTCCTGGCGCATACCGCACTGCGGCCTGCCGGCAAGTCCTTCTTTGACTACCGGCTGCTGAAGAACTCCAATTATGTCACCGGCCTGCTGTTCATCTTCATCGTCGGCCTGGTGCTGTTTGCCACGCGCGCGCTGACGCCGTCGATGCTGCAGGCCTTGATGGGCTACCCGGCGAAAATCGCCGGCCTGGTGACCGCGCCGAGCGGCTTCGGCACCATGATGGCGATGCTGGTGGTGGGGCGGCTGGTGGGCAAGGTGGATTTACGGGTGCTGCTGGCGATCGGCTTTTCCGTCACGGCGTTCTCGCTGTGGCAGATGTCGCGCTATACGCTGGTGCTGTCGCCCAGCGACATCGTCTGGCCGGGCGTGATCCAGGGGATTGGCCTGGGCCTGGTGTTCGTGCCGCTGAGCGCGGCGACGTTTGCCACGCTGACGCCGGAAATGCGCGCCGAAGGCACCGCCATCTACAGCCTGATCCGCAATATCGGCAGCAGTATCGGGATCGCGCTGGTGCAGACCTTGTTGGTGCGCAATACCCAGATCGCCCATTCCTCGCTGGTGGAAAAAATATCCGGCGCCAGTCCCGCCTACCAGGATGCGATGGTTGCCTCGATCTACAACCTGGCGATGCAAAGCGGCCTGGCCGTGATCAACGACGAGGTCACCCGGCAAGCCTCGATGATCGCCTACGTCAACGATTTCTGGCTGATGCTGATCATGACCTTGCTGGTGATCCCGTTGCTGCTGCTGATCCGTCCGCCAAAAGCCAGCATGCCGGTGGCGATGGACCACGCGGCGATGGAGTAGGCGCATGCGTTCATTGTTAACAAAAACCATTCTTCAATCCGGAGAAAATCTCGCTGTGCATATATCGACATTAAAACCGCTTGCCCTGTCGCTGGCGATTGCGCTGGCCGTTGCCGCCTGCGCTAGCGTCCCGCCTGACCGCAATACCTATCCGCAGCAGGACCTGGCCAAGGTGCAGCTGGCGTCGGACATCAAGCTGGCCAGCGAAGGCTGGCCCGATAAACAATGGTGGACCCGCTACGGTGATCCGCAGCTCAATCGGCTGGTGACGCAAGCGCTGGCTGCCAGCCCGACGCTGGAAATCGCCGCCGCCCGCATCGACTCGGCGCGCACCACGCTGGCGTTCAACCGCGCCGACAAGGGCGCGAACGTCAATCTGAATGTAGAAGGAACCCGCCAGCGCTACTCCAGCAACGGCCTGTTCCCGGCGCCGATAGGCGGCGCTTATTTCACTGAAGCGATAGTGCAGGTGCAAGCCAGTTATGACTTCGACTGGTGGGGTAAACACCGGGCGCAGATTATCTCCGCGCTAGGCGAGGTGAATGCGCAACGGGCCGACTACGCGCAGGCGGAACAGCTGTTGGCTGCCGCTACTGCGCAGAGTTACTTCAGCCTGCAAGGCGGCTGGGCCCGGCTGGCAAACCTGCGCCAGACGATCAGCACGCAAACCGACATCGTTGCCGATACCACTAAGCGCGTTGCGCACGGGCTGGCGGCGATAGACCAGCAGCGCATGGCGGAGAGCGAACTCGGCACCCTGAACAAGCAGGCCGCGCAACTTGAGGCGCAGACCGCCGCCGAGCGTGAAGCGCTGCGCGCCCTGGTGGCCGGCGACAGCAATGCGCTGGCCGACCTCAAGCCGCAGCAGCTGAGCAAGCAGTTGAACGAAATCGCGCACGCGCTGCCGGCCAGGCTCGGCATGGAACTGCTGGCGCGCCGGCCGGACTTGCAGGCAGCGCACTGGCGGGTGGAAGCGTCGCTGAGCCGGATCGAAGCAACACAGGCAGCGTTTTATCCCGACATCAACCTGAGCGCTTCGGCCGGGCTGGATTCGATTTCCATGGGCAATGTGCTGAGTGCGGCTAGCCGCACCTTGTTCCTGGGCCCGACCTTGTCGCTGCCGCTGTTTGACAGCAAGCGCCTGGATGCACGCCTGGAGTCTTCCCGTTCCGAGCGCAACGGACTGATCGCCGACTACAACCAGAGCGTGCTGAATGCGGTGCGCGATGTGGCGCAGCAAGCCATCAGCGTGCGCGGCCTGGAGAGCCAGATCGGCCGGCAGGACGAGGTGATGCGGGCCAGCCGCGACCTGCTGCAAACCGCACAGGCAAAGTTCAGGCAGGGGCTGGCCGATCGCAACGCAGTGCTGAATGCCGGCTTGTCTTTGTCGCGGCAAGAAGATGAAAGCCTGCAGCTGCACAGCCAGCAGTTGCAGGCAGATGTGTCGCTGATCAAGGCCCTGGGCGGCGGTTACCGCACCGACAGCGCCAACGCGGGTGCGGCACTTACCCAGACCTCAAAATAAAACGGAATAATGGAATATTCGCAATGACCACAGCTACTCAAGACTTACCCAATTCCGGCAAACGCAAGCTCGTATTGCTGGGCATGACCCTGGTGTTCATCCTGATCGGGGTCGCTTACGCCATCTATTACGTGCTGGTGTTGTCGAAAGAGATGGATACCGACAACGCTTACGTCGGCGGCAACCTGGTCAATCTGACTTCGCAAGTGTCGGGCAACGTGCAGGAAATCCGCGCCGATGAAACCCAGATGGTGCAAGCCGGCGCGGAACTGATCAAGCTCGATCCTATCGATGCCGACGTCGCGCTGAGCCAGGCTGATGCGCGCCTGGGCACGACAGTGCGGCAGTTGCGCGAACGCTACTCGAATGTGGCGCAGTACGATGCGACCATAGAGCAGCGCAAGCTGGTCTTGCAGGATGCCAGCGACGACCTGGCGCGCCGCCTGCCGCTGGCGGCAGACCATACCGTGTCCGGCGAAGACGTCGCTCACGCCCGGCAAGCCGTGGCAAACGCCAAGGCCTCGCTTGAGGTAGCGATCAAGCAGGCGGATGCAAATCGCGCCGGGATAGCCGGCGTCAGCCTCGAGCAGCATCCCAATATATTGGCGGCCAAGGCCGATTTTGTGCAGGCCTGGCTCACCGTGCGGCGCAACGCGATATTGGCGCCGGTGGCGGGTTATGTGGCAAAACGCAGCGTGCAAGTGGGCAACCGGGTCACGCCGGGCACGGCCATGATGTCGATCGTGCCGCTGGACCAGTTATGGGTGGACGCCAATTTCAAGGAATCCGAACTCAGGGATATCCGCGTCGGCCAGAGCGCCAGCATAGAAGCCGATGTGTATGGCGGCAAAGTGGTTTACCACGGCAAGGTGCTGGGCTTGTCGGCTGGCACCGGCAGCGCCTTCTCGCTGCTGCCGGCGCAGAATGCGACCGGCAACTGGATCAAGGTGGTGCAAAGGGTGCCGGTGCGGATTTCGCTGGATGCCAGTGAGCTGGAAAAACACCCGTTGCGGGTGGGCCTGTCGACTGTCGTCACGGTCGACATCAGCCATGCGGATGGGCCGATGCTGGGAATGGCCATGCCCGCAGCACCCGTGTATTCCACAAAGACGCTGAGCCAGCCGGTGCCGGAAGCGGAAGCCGCGGCCGATGCAATCGTCAGGAAGAACCTGGCCAGGTAAGGCTAGCCGGCGGCATCGGCGCGGACGGTCCAATTAGTTCAAGAAGGGATGAATATGAATGCTCAACATCAATTCAAGCCAGCTGGCGACCTGCCGCAAATCGCCGATGAAGCGCTTCAGCATCCCGAAGAAAAGATCGGCGTCAGCAAAATCGCGGTGAAGCAGGCAAGCATGCAGTTGACGGCCATCCTCGGCGGTTTTGTCGAGGTAGACCGCTTGCTGCTGGCTTGGGGCGCGAAAACCGACGAGCCGATTGCCTGTGAATTCGAGGTGACCTTCCTGGACGGGTATAAATTGGAAGGAGTCTATGAATACTGCTGCAAAACCGCCAAACGGCTGTCTCTCAGCAATTTCATCCGTTCTTGCCTGTTGAAGCCGCAACTTGAAAACACGGCCGATCGCAAACAAAAATTCAAGCGCGTGGTCGACAGCGCCGGGGAGATAGCCGGCGTATCCATACTCGATCATTATGAAATCGAGCGTACCGGCTGAATCCGAGGGTGAAGTGACTCGAACACCGCTTGCTGTGTCCTGCGGCAGGCGGTCGGCACGCTGGCAATTCTTGCCTGCTTTTCTCCGCCATTTTCAATCCTGCCGCCGGCATGGCATGGCTAAATGATTTTGCATTGGAATTTTTATGCAAAATTAGGTGAAAGCTTACATAACCGAAATTTCAGGATTTTTCCTACAGATTAACCATCTTTTCTTACCTGTTTTTTTGCCTTGTCAAAACTAGACTGACGGGACTCTGGATAAAAAGAGTTTTCTTCAATCTACTAGGAATAAACATCGTGAAAAAACAATCGCTTATCGCCGCCATGCTGGCGGCGGCCGGGTTGATCGGCGCGCCTGCGTTCGCTATCGACGGCACCATCAACATCACCGGTGAAATCAAGGGCCTGACCTGCAGCGTCAGCGGCGGTCCAGGCACCACGCCAGGCACCGGCGGCGACTTTGCCGTTGCCTTGCTGCCCGTGCAGACAACCGCCTTGAGCGCTGACGGCGCAGTAGCTGCCGCCAAGCCTTTCTCCATCGTGCTGGGCACCACCGGCGGCGCTACCTGTCCGGATGGCACGCGCGCTGCGATCCTGTTTGATACCTCTAGTCCCATGATCGATCCGGTGACTGGCAACCTGAAAAATTCCACTGCCACCGGCAGCGCTACCAATGTACAGGTGCAGATCCTCGACAGCCTGAATGCGAATGCGCCAGTCAACCTGGCGTCCGGCAACGAGACCACCGAGGTGACGGCCGCCGGCGGTACGGCAACGCTGCCGTTCCAGGCGGAATACAAGGCTACCGGCGGCGCCGCCACGGCTGGCACGGTGGCTACCAGCGTCGGCTATACCGTCATTTTCCCTTAACTTGCAACAGATCAAGCTCTGCTGAACGAGCTTGCAGAAAGCCTTCGTCCGCCCTCTGGGCAGGACGGGCTTTGTGTTTACCGAGAAAAAACAACATGCGCAATTCCACCCGTACCTGGCCGCGTTACCTGGCATTGGCCGCTTTGTGTCTTGCCGGCTGCCTGGCGCTATGGCCGGCGCGGGCCGGGGTGGTGATTGGCGGCACGCGCCAGATATATCCGGCGCAGAACCGCGAAATCACTATCCAGCTGACCAATGAAGACAAGAAATTGCCGCGCCTGGTGCAGGTGTGGCTCGACAGCGGCGACGAAAAGATTACTCCCGAACAGAGCGACGTGCCGTTCACGATCACGCCGCCGGTGTTCCGCATGGAAGCCGGCAAGAGCCAGTCCTTGCGCCTGGTCTATACCCGGGAGCCGCTGCCGGCGGACAGGGAGTCGGTGTTCTGGCTGAATGTGCTGGAAGTGCCGCCCAAGGTCGATGGCGAGGAAAGCCAGCTGCGCTTCAGCTTCCGCATCCGCACCAAGGTTTTTTTCCGCCCGCAGGGTCTGCCGGGCGCGGCTTCGGATGCGGTGTCCCAATTGCGCTGGTCTTTGCTCAAGACCGCGCAGGGCAGCATGCTGGAAGTGCAAAATCCTTCGCCGTATCACGTGTCATTCCAGGAAGTGGCGCTGGCGCTAGGCAATGGGCCCGACGCGCGCCTGAACAAGAGCGATCAATATGAGATGGTCGCGCCCGGCGGCAGCCGGCGCTATCTACTCAAGGACATAGTCGGCGCCTTGCCCACAGGCGCCCATGTGCAGTTCTCGACGATCAACGATTACGGCGCGTTTGTGCCGGAACAGGCCCCGCTGCAGCCTGCAGTGCCATGAAGATGGCGACTGTGACTAGATATTCCACCAGTTGCCGGGCGACCGCGCCGCTGCAGCCGCGCCTGCTCAGCATGCTGATCGGCGGCATGTTCTCCGGTGTGCTGGCGGCGCCGACGGCAAACGCGGCGGCTACTGTCGCCTCGATGACATTCGATGCCGGCATGTTTGCCGCCGGCGGCGGTTCGCGCGCCGATTTTTCGCGTTTCGACAAAGGCAATGTGGTGTTGCCGGGTTCTTACCGCGTCGATGTGATCGTCAATGAAAACGGCCAGGGACGGCGCGATATCACTTTCAGCGACCTCGCCGGCCAGGACAGCGCGGCGCCTTGTTTCAACCGTGCGCTGCTGCAGCAACTGGGCGTCGATGCCGACAAGGTTGCGCGCGGCAGTGGCGGCAGCGGCGGAGAGGAAGCCGGCGGCCATCCGATACCGGACGGCCCCCTGTGCGGCGACCTGGGCGATTGGGTGCCGGGCGCGACGGCATCGTTCGACAGCGCCGAACAGGTCTTGTCGGTCAGCATTCCGCAAATCTTCATGAACCTGTCGGCGCGCGGTTATGTCGATCCAGCCCAATGGGACAACGGCATCAATGCCGCCTTGCTGGGTTATAACTTCAGCAGTTCCACCGTCACCAGCGGCGCCGGCGGCAGCCAGGCCTACCTCGGCCTGGTCGGCGGCGTGAATGCCGGCGCCTGGCGCCTGCGCCATCAGGGCTCTCAGGCCTGGAGTCCGGCTCGGGGCCGCAGCAGCTACCAGAACACAGCGACGTACCTGCAGCGCAGCATCGCCGGCCTGAAATCGCAGTTGGTCATCGGCGACAGCTTCAGCAGCGGCCAGATCATGGACAGCCTGCGCCTGCGCGGCGTCAGCCTGGCTTCGGACGACCGCATGCTGCCGCAGTCGCAGCAGGGCTATGCGCCGGTTGTGCGCGGCATCGCCGAGGGCAACGCCACGGTCAGCATCAGCCAGAACGGCTACAAGATTTATGAAACCACGGTGGCGCCGGGGCCGTTCGTCATCGACGATCTTTATCCCACCGGCTACGGCGGCGACCTGACGGTGACCGTCACCGAAGCTGGCGGCCGCAAGAATACCTTTGTCGTGCCGTACGCCGCCTTGCCGCAGCTGCTGCGCGCCGACACCACCAAGTACAGCGTCGCCGCCGGCCAGCTGAAACAGTACGGCGCCACCGACAGCGCGCCGTTCGTGATGCAGGCCGCGATCCAGCACGGCGTCAGCAATGCCGTCACCCTGTACGGTGGCGCCACCGTCTCCAGCGGTTATGCCCAGGCCAAGCTCGGTACGGCCTTCGCCACGCCGCTTGGCGCGATTTCCTTGGATGCGACGGCCTCACGCACCAGCGTGCCGGGCATGGGCGTCTTGCAAGGACAGAGTTATGGCGTGGCCTACAACAAGAACATCCCGGAGACGGGCACCAATTTTGCGCTGGGCGCCTATCGCTTTTCCACCGACGGCTACCTGAGCCTGCCGGACGCAGTGAATCTGCGCGGCCTGGCCGGGCGTGGCCAGGATGTCGGCCAGTATGCGCGCCAGAAGAGCCGCCTCGACGTCAATCTCAGCCAGAAGCTGGGTGACGGCACGCTGTCCCTGTACGGCAGTTCGGTCGACTACTGGGGCAAGCGCCAGGGACGCCAGACGTCATTTACCGCAGGTTATGGTTCGCGCTGGAAGAGCGTCAACTGGAACCTGTCGGTGCAGCGCTCGCGCATCGCGGCGGCGCCGCTGACCGCGGAGCAGGAACGGCAGCAGCAGAGCGACAACATTTTCTTCGGCCCGGCTTATGACAGCGGGCGCATCGACAACCGCATCGTCCTGACCTTGACCATGCCGCTCGGCCGTTCCGTGAACGCGCCCAGCATGAACACGACCCTGGCGCGCAACAGCGGCGACAGCAACGGCAGCGACCTGAATGTCGGCGTCAGCGGCACGCTGGGCGAGGAACGCAACGTCAGTTACGGCGCCTCGGCCAGCCGCCGCAGCAGCAGCGATAGCGGCAGCACAGGATTCAACCTTTACGGCGGCTACCAGAACAGCGCGGCCAAGCTGCGTGCGGGCTACAGCCAGTACGGCGAGAACGGACAACTGTCGTTCGGCGCCGACGGCGGCGTGGTGGTGCATGGCGGCGGCGTGTCGCTGGCGCAAAGCCTGGGCGACACCGTCGGCCTGGTGCATGCGCCGGATGCTGAGGGAGCCGGGCTCACCAATGTCTCCAACGTGCGCCTGGACCGTCGCGGCTACGGCGTGGTGCCGTATCTGACGCCGTTCCAGAACAATGTGATCGGGATCGATCCCAAGGGCACGTCGGACCATGTCGAACTGAAAGAAAGCACGCAAAACGTGGCGCCCACCCTGGGTGCGGTCAGCCTGCTCAAGTTCGAGACTGTCGCTGGCCGCGCGGTAGTGCTCAAGGCCATGCAGCAAGATGGCAAGCCACTGCCGTTTGCGGCCGAGGTATTCGATGAAGGCGGACAGGCAGTCGGCGTGGTGGGGCAAGGCAGCAAGGCTTTTGTACGCGGGATCGCCGACAGCGGCAGCCTGATCGTCAAATGGAGCGAAGCGGCTGGCGGCAGCTGCCGAATCGATTATGTCCTGCCGACGCAGGCCGGGCGGCAAATTGATGCAGCTCGGGTGGAGGGGCGTTGTACGCCTGTCCGTAATGGAAATTAAATCGGGGCTGATAAAAGCCGTATCAGATGAGCATGTTCATAGCATGAATAATTTACTAAATATGAAATTTTTCTTGTTGACAGCAGTATTCTGCATAGCGAGCGGGTATGCAACGACGTCGCAGGCGGTGTGTACCTTTCGGGCTGGATTCGGCCCGAGTGACGGGGAAGTGGTTAATTTTCCCAATGTCGTGGTGCAAAGAGATGCACCATTGGGGGCAGTCCTAGCCACAGTCACAAGAACAAATTTTAGCAATCGTGGTGATTTTCTCGACTGTACCACTCAGAACAATACCGCACGCTGGTCTGCAGAGAGACTGACAGCCATTAACTATAACGGTGAGCAATTGTTCAGCGTTGGCATTGCCGGTGTTGCAATGCGCGTCAGGACGCCAGATCCGACGGGCTGGTTTAGCGGTTTTTTCCCTAGGGACCATGTTAATAGCGGATGTAATGTCGGCGTGTATTGTGGTCGGAACTGGGGCCAGACTATTTTTGAGCTGGTTAAAACTGGAGACACCGGAAGCGGCGTCACGGCTATACCAGGGAGTATCAGTGCGAGTTTGGTTAATTTGACTTATACATATAGCTTTAGTTTTGCTGCCTCGACCGTGACTACCGTCGCTTGTTCCGTCACCAACACAGCGGTCCAGGTGCCGCTGGGCAGCACGGACTTGAGCTACTTCACTGGTATTGGCAAGACTACGCCGGATCATGCTTTCCCGGTCAACCTTGATTGCGCCGCCGGCACCCGGGTCAAGATCACCCTGGATGGCACCGCCGACAATGCCGCTCCCGGCAGGGGCGTGGTGGCCCTGACTCCTTCATCGTCGAATACGGTAGCAAAAGGGGTGGGAGTCCAGCTGTTGTATTCGAGTCAGCCAGTCATCCTGGGCAGTGTTCTCGATGGCGGTACTGCCGCCACCGCTGGCGCCTATCCCGTCAATTTCATCGCCCGCTACTACCAGACGGAGGCGACGGTCCAGCCCGGGCTGGCCAATGCCGCAGTCACCTTCACCATGACATACAACTGATCCGCATGATATGAATTATTCGTATCGTTTCCCGCTTGTTTTCAAGCTGAGAAAGCCATGCCTGGCTGGCCTGCTATGCCTCATGGGCACCTATGCCACGCCATCGCTGGCTGCCTGCACGCAAATCAACGGCTGGTCCAACAGACCAGCATCGGTGCAGTTCAAGCCGATCATCACCGTGCGCAGAGATGTCCCTGTCGGCACCATTCTGGATACGCAAGTGGTGAATCTGCCCAACGAAGCATACATGACGTGCGGTGATGGATTCGACGTGCTCGGTGCATATTACGGAACGGTTAGCGGACCAGGTCCGATCGGCAACACCAACCTAGCTGGGGTTGGTGCCAGGATCACCTTCATCAATCAAGCGCTTGTCCGCCAATTACCCTATCAGGTACATCAAAATGTTGGCGGGACTTTCTCTTGGATAAATGCGTCATGGAAGATTGAGTTAATTAAAACTGGTCCTATCACAGCGGGGAAAATGGCAGTAAACGCCTACGCGGGGTATGGCGTTGTGGGCCTTTATTTTAGCTCTTACCTGAATATCACTGGCGGTGGGCAAATCGTTCCTCTTTCCTGCTCCGTCTCCAATGCTGTGGTTTCTGTCCCATTGGGGGAAGTTAATCTGAACAAGTTTACCGGCCCAGGCAGCACGGTAGAGACGCCCGGTTCCAATTTTAATGTCGCTCTCGATTGCGATGCCGGGGCCAGGGTCAACATTACCTTGGACGGCATCGCTGATAGTTCCGGCGCACCGGGCGTGCTGGCGTTGTCTCCCGCCAGCGGTACTGTAGCCCAGGGCGCAGGTGTGCAGCTGTTGCATAGCAATACGCCGGTGACCTTTGGCGCGCCGATTGCTGCCGGTGCCGCAGCCGTTGACGGCAACTACAATATTCCGCTTATGGCCCGCTATTACCAGACGGCCGCCAGCGTTAAGCCCGGCGTGGCTAACAGCACTGTAACCTTTACCATGACCTACAACTGATTGAAATGTGACATGTTTCAACAGCCGTACGCCTTGCGTCCGTTAATCCATTGATAGCGGCCGCCGCGCGGCCCGATGTGACAGGTTGCGTCCGGGGCGGTGCGGTGCCGGAAATCCCATGGGGGCACTGGATGCAAGGCTGACCATAATCCGCTCCTGCTGCTGCGTGCGATGGTCTCAAGTGCCTTCAATTCGCTGCCGCTTCGTGCAGAAGCCCAGGCCATGCCGCGTTCCACCTGCGTTCGACCTGCATCGATGCCGTTGCAGCGCACCGTGGCGACTGTGCGGCCGAAACGGTCGATGGCGATCGCATCGTATTGCGCATCCTGGCCGGAGCATAACTGGCGCAGCGATTGCGCGGCCTGGCGGCCGAACGCCTGTCTTGTTTCCGGGGCATCGATGCCGGCCAGGCGCAACTTGAGTCGGCTGCGCCCGACCTGCAAAGTCATGCTGTCGCCGTCGGCCACGCTGACGACCTTGTACGCGTGCGCTGCCGGCGGCGCGATCAGCAGAAAAGCGGCAAGCAATATTCTCATTTACACTGGGGCATGGGAAACAGCGACGGCACGGCTGATCCGACAGCTTACAGAGGAAGTGCAATGAAGAATATAAGCGGCATCGTATTCGATCTCTACGGCACGCTTTACGACGTGCATTCGGTCGCCGCAGCCTGCGACGCCTGTCATCCGGGCCGGGGGCGCGAGATCAGCACGGTCTGGCGGCAGAAGCAGCTTGAGTACACCTGGCTGCGCAGCCTGATGGGCGACTATGCCGATTTCGAGCAGGTCACCCGAGACGCCCTGGTGTTTACATCCGGGCAGCTGCGGCTGCCGCTTGACGATGCGGCGCTTTCGGCGCTGTGCGCGGAGTACCTCAGGATTGCGCCGTACCCGGAAGTGCCAGCGGCGCTGGCCAGGCTGCAGGCAATGGGGTTGCCGCTGGCGATCCTGTCCAACGGTTCGGCCAATTCAATCCGCAGCGTGGTGACGGCATCCGGGCTGGAGCAGCGCTTCGCGCACCTGATCAGCGCCGACAGCGTGCGTATCTTCAAGCCGCACGACAAGGTCTACCAGCTGGCCGAACAGCAGATGCACTGCGATCGTTCGGAACTGCTGTTCGTCTCATCGAATGCATGGGATGCCTCCGGCGCGCGGCATTTCGGTTATCCCGTCTGCTGGATCAACCGGGCCGGCAATACGTTTGACGAGCTGGGGCAGTCGCCCGACCATATCGTGCAGGGACTGGACCAGCTGGCGGACTGGCTGCAAACACGGCAGCCTGCCGCCTGACTGCATTCAGTCTGGGATTCAGCTCAACAATCTTTCACGTTTCTGCTCTTCGTCGAAAAACAGCCGCGACGGCTTGATCAGGTCGCTGCGGCTGATGATGCCGACCAGGCGCCGACTCTGCAGATCGCTGACCACCGGCAGCCGTTCCAGATGGTGAGTCGCCATGCGCGCGGCCGCGATGCGGCAGGTTTCCGACGGCAGCGCGACCAGGGCGGCCGATTGCTCCAGGCAGGCGGGATTGAACAAGGTCGTCAAAGCATTGCTGCCGTCGGCGTGCGGGCTGAAGCTGCTGCGTTCGACCATGCCCATCAAACCCTGGTTGATGTCGACTACCGGGTAGCAGCGGTGCACTTGCTGCGCGCCGAAATGGCGCTCCAGCGTTTCAGCGATAGTGAGGCTGGCAGGAATCGCCGTTACCGCATGCGTCATCACTTCATCCACATGCTGCCGTTCCAGCGGATCGACGCCGTATTCACGATAGATGTGGTAACCGCGCCGGGCGATCTTTTCAGTCATGATCGAGCGTCGCATGGTCAGCACGGTAAAACCGTAGGCGACGCCGGTGGTGAGCAGCAGCGGCAGCAGGGCGTTGGTGTCGTGGGTCAGGCCGAAGGCGAACACAGCGGCGGTGAGCGGCGCGCCCAGCACGCCGGCCAGCACCGCGGCCATGCACACCAGCGGCCACAAATGCGCATCGCCGCCCGGCAGCCATGGCGCCAGCACGGTGCCGAGGCCGGCGCCGATGATCA
>NZ_JAQGLV010000333.1 GCF_028292705.1 Collimonas fungivorans
GCTGCAGGCTGGGCGCATACAGCGTGGTCAGCTTGGACAGCAGGTAAGTAATGTAGGCGCCGATGGTGAGGAACTCGCCATGCGCCATGTTGATCACGCCCATCTGGCCGAAGATGATGGCCAGGCCGAGCGCCATCAGCAGCAGGACACAGAATACCGACAGGCCGTTGAAGCCCTGCATGGCGAAAATGGCGCCGAATTCGGAAAGTGAGACCACGGTGGCTCCTTGCAATGTTGCAGCTGGCGTCAGGCGGCCCGATGGCGACGCTGCGCCGCCGGTCCGCCGGACCGCCGGACCGTTAAGACAACGGAAAACTTACTGGTAGCCCTTGGGGAAAGGATTCGGCTCGATCAGGTCCGACTCGTAGATGACCTTGAACTGGCCGTCTTTCTGCGCCTCGCCGATGCGGGTCTTGCTCCACAGGTGATGATTGGGGTGGACCTTGACGTAGCCTTCCGGTGCGCTCTTCAGTTCGAATCCGGGCGATGCTGCCACCACCTTGTCGACATCGAAACTGCCGGCCTTCTCGACCGCGGCCTTCCACAGCCATGGCCCCAGGTAAGCTGCCTGGGTGACATCGCCGATGACCGCATTGGGGCCGAACTTGGCCTTGAATTCGGCCACGAATTTCTTGTTGTTCGGATTGTCCAGGCTCTGGAAATATTTCATCGAAGAGTAGAAGCCTTCAACGTTTTCCCCGCCTATGCCCAGCATTTCATCTTCCGTGACCGAGATCGTCAGCAGGTTCTGGGTCTTGGCGGTGACGCCGGCAGCCTTGAGCTGCTTGTAAAAGGCGACGTTGCTGCCACCCACCACGTCGGCAAAAATCACGTCCGGTTTTTTCAACTTGATCTTGTTGATCAGCGAGCCGAACTGGGTATTGCCCAGCGGGTAGTATTCTTCGCCGACCACCGAGCCTTTCAAGACATTCTCGATGTGCTTGCGGGCGATCTTGTTGGAAGTGCGCGGCCAGATGTAGTCGGAGCCGACCAGGAAAAAGGTCTTGGCTTTCTTTTCCTTGGCGACCCAGTTCAGGCCCGCCAGCACCTGCTGCGTGGCTTCCTGTCCGGTGTAGAACACGTTCTTCGATTGTTCCAGACCTTCATAGAAGGTCGGGTAATACAGCAGGCCGTTGTCTTTCTCGAACACCGGCAGCACCGCTTTGCGCGAAGCAGAAGTCCAGCAGCCGAACACGGCGGCGACGTGGTCGCTCTCCAGCAGCTTCTTGGCTTTTTCGGCGAAGGTCGGCCAGTCGCTGGCGCCGTCTTCCTGGATGATCTTGATCTTGCGTCCGAGGATGCCGCCCATGGCGTTGATCTGGTCGATCGCCAGCCGTTCGGCCTGGATCGAGCCGGTTTCGCTGATCGCCATGGTGCCGGTGGCCGAGTGCAGCTGGCCGACGGTGACTTCGGTATCGGTGACCGCCAGCTTGGTGGTGTTGATCTTGGCCGTGGCCGGCGACTGGGCGAAGCCGATGGCCGGCAAAGCCAGCGCGGCGCTGGCGGCCAGGCCCAGCAATACCTTGCGGCGCTGGAACGAGGGCTTATCGGATGCAGAACGATGCGACATGCAGTACTCCTTTCGGGGCGGTTATGTGACGAAGGCAAACCAGGGATAAAGTCAACGTCCAGCCTTGCCGCTCGGTGAACCGGCATCCGGATCTGTTCGTTCTGGGAAGGAGATTAGGATTTGCGATGCGGTGCAGCAATACGTCGTTTGACGTAAGCTCCGCCGCGCCTGGCATGGCGGCGCCATGCACGGCCTTGCAGCGCCGCTGCATCACCTTGGTGCGCTTGTTTGAGGAACGGCTTTTTGCGGCGGGAGTTCGATGTTGAATCGTCAAGCCGGCGCGCCCTGCTTTGGCACAAAGTTACCTTTGGGAATTTTTCATATACGTCAAATGACGTATCCAACGCGGCCCGAATTGGTTCGAAAATTGCTTAAGCAGAATTGCCTGCTGTTCCGTTCCCCACGCCCAAGGTCACCCGTCAAACGTGAAGATCACCGCCACCCAACGCATCGTCAAGGTCCGCCGCGACTACAACACCTGGGTCGGCAACGAGACGCTGGAAGACTACGCCCTGCGCTTTACGCCGCGCTCGTTCCGCAAATGGTCGGAATTCCGCCTGGCCAACACCGCGCTCGGCGCCATCTCCTTCCTGGCGCTGGAAGCCATCAGCGGCACCATCACGCTCAACTATGGCTTCACCAATGCATTCTGGGCAATTGTCTGCGTCAGCATCCTGTTCTTCCTGACCGGCCTGCCGATCAGCTACTACGCAGCCAAATACGGCGTCGACATGGACCTGCTGACGCGCGGCGCCGGCTTCGGCTATATCGGCTCGACCATCACTTCACTTATCTACGCCACCTTCACCTTCATCTTTTTTGCAGTAGAAGCGTCGATCATGGCGCAGGCGATCGAGCTCTACTTCGGCCTGCCGCTGGTGCTCGGCTACATCATCTGCGCCCTGGTGGTGATCCCGCTGGTGACCTACGGCATCACGCTGATCAACCGCCTGCAGATGTGGACCCAGCCGCTGTGGCTGGTGCTGCTGGTGCTGCCGTATGTCTGCGTGCTGCACAAGGAACCGGATGCGTTGGCCAACCTGATGACATTCGCCGGCCGCGCCGAAAACGGCAACAGCTTCGACCTGGTGCTGTTCGGCTCCGCCGCCACCGTCGCCTTTTCCCTGATTGCGCAGATAGGCGAGCAAGTCGACTTCCTGCGTTTCCTGCCCGAAAAGACCGCCGCCAACCGCTACCGCTGGTGGAGCGCACTGCTGCTGGCGGGGCCGGGCTGGATATTGCTGGGCGCGGCCAAGATGCTGGGCGGCGCCTTGCTGGCCTTCCTGGCGATCCAGCACGAGGTGCCGATCGGCAAGGCGGTCGAACCGACCCAGATGTACCTGATCGCCTATCGTTACGTGTTCTCCGATCCAGCCTGGGTGCTGGCGGCAGTCACCTTGCTGGTGGTGGTGTCGCAGATCAAGATCAATGTCACCAACGCCTATGCCGGCTCGCTGGCCTGGTCGAATTTCTTCGCGCGCCTGACGCACAGCCACCCGGGCCGCGTGGTATGGCTGGTGTTCAATGTGCTGATCGCTTTGCTGCTGATGGAAATCGGCGTCTTCAACGCGCTGGAGCATGTGCTGGCCTTGTACGCGCTGGTGGCGATTTCCTGGATCGGCGCGGTGGTCTCGGACCTGGTCATCAACAAGCCGCTGGGCCTGAGTCCGCCGCATATCGAATTCAAGCGCGCCCACCTGTACGACATCAACCCGGTCGGCGTCGGCGCCATGCTGATCGCCTCGGCGCTGTCGGCGCTGGCCTTGTCCGGCATGTTCGGCAGCGTGGCGCGCGCGCTGGCGCCCTTCATCGCGCTCGGCAGCGCGCTGCTGATTGCACCGGTGATCGCGTACGCGACCAAGGGCAAATACTATATCGCGCGCCACGACCAGCTGGCCGACAGCCACCATGGCCAGCTGGAATGCGTCATCTGCGGCAACCATTTCGAGACGCCCGACATGGCGCACTGCCCGGCTTACCAGGGCGCGATCTGCTCGCTGTGCTGCTCGCTCGATGCGCGCTGCAACGACCGCTGCAAGGAAGCCTCGCGCATGCCGGACCAGATATTCAATACCTTGCGCGGTTTCCTGCCAGAACGTTTCACGCTCAAGCTCAATACCCGCATCGGCCACTACCTGATCGTGTTCAGCCTGGTGTCGGGCGGACTGGCGGTGGTGCTGTGGCTGCTGTACTACCAGCAGCTGGCCGGCATGTCCGGCCTGGCCGGCGGCGGGCCGGATTCGATGGCGGGCATTTTCATCAAGCTGTTCGCCTCGCTGCTGGTGTTCATCGGCGTCGGCTCCTGGTGGCTGGTGCTGACCAATGAAAGCCGCAGCGTCGCCCATGAGGAATCGGAACGGCAGACTAACCTGCTGCTGCAGGAAATCGACGCCCATAACCAGACCGACGCCGCCCTGCAGCGCGCCAAGGAAGCGGCGGAAGCGGCCAACCTGGCCAAGAGCCGTTTCGTTACCGGCATGAGCCATGAACTGCGCACGCCGCTCAACAGCATCCTCGGCTACGCCCAGATCCTGCAGGTCGACCACGCCATCCCGGAAGGCCGCAGGGACGCCATCGGCGTCATCCGCCGCAGCGGCGAACATCTGCTGAGCCTGATCGACGGCTTGCTGGATATCGCCAAGATCGAGGCCGGCAAGATGCGGCTGGCGGCGGATGAACTGCCGCTGCACGAATTCCTCGACCAGATCGTGCAGATGTTTGCGCCGCAAGCCGAACAAAAGGGCCTGGCGTTCCGCTTTGAAAAGATAGGCCGTATCCCGGAGGTGGTCCAGGTCGACCAGAAACGGCTGCGCCAGATACTCATCAACCTGCTCGGCAATGCAGTCAAGTTTACCGACGCCGGCCATGTCACGCTGCGGGTCCGCCATGCGCGCGAAATCACCTATTTCGAAGTCGAGGACAGCGGCATCGGCATCGCCGAAGAAGACATCGCCCGGGTGTTCCTGCCGTTCGAACGCAGCAACGCCGCCAACCTGCGCGAAGACATCGGCACCGGGCTCGGCCTGGCCATCAGCAGCATGCTGACCCACATCATGGGCGGCGCGCTGTCGGTCGCCAGCAACATCGGCAAGGGCAGCACCTTCCAGCTGAAGATCTACCTGTCCGAGGTACGCACGCCGCGCCGCCGCATCAAGCTGGAAGACCAGATGTCGGGTTATCTCGGCCCCAGGAAACGGATACTGGTGGTGGACGACCAGGCCTCGCAGCGCGCCGTGCTGAGCGCCATGCTGGCGCCGCTCGGATTCGACATCAGCGAGGTGGCGAGCGGCGCCGCCTGCCTGGCGGAAATCGCCCGCGCCATGCCGGACCTGGTGCTGCTCGACATCGCCATGCCAGCCATGGACGGGGGCGCCGTGTGCCGCGCGATACGCTCCCAGGGCCATGCCAGCCTGCCGATCATCATCGTTTCCGCCAACGCGTTCGAGAGCACGCCGCAGCAGATCGATCCGCTCAGCTATAACGATTTTGTGGTCAAGCCGGTGTCTTTCAACGACCTGCTGTCGAAGATCCGGCTGCACCTGAAAGTCGACTGGATTTCCGATCCGGCGCCGTCGGCCGCCACCGACGCCGCAGCGGGCAGCGCCATCCTCGTGATCCCGGCGCGGGAAAAACTGCAGGCGCTGCTGGAGCTGGGGGCGATCGGCTACATCAAGGGCATCGTCGGCAAGCTCGATGAAATAGAACAGCAAGACCCGGTCTACCAGCCGTTCACCCGCGAGCTGCGCGAACTGGTGAAACGCTTTCGCCTGAACGACTACAGCGCGCGCCTGCAGGCGCTGCTGCACCAGGCCGGCGAGCAGCCTGCGCAACGCGTCGACAGCGCATGACGAGGACTATCTTGGACGACCATCTCACCCTCTCCGCCGATCCACCGCCAAGGCCGCTGGCCAGCCGCCCGGTGGTGCTGATCGTGGACGACATGCCGGACAACCTGGCGCTGCTGTCGGATGCGCTGGACGAGAGCGGCCATATCGTGCTGGTCGCGACCGACGGCGCCAGCGCCATCCAGCGGCTGGGCTACATCACGCCCGACCTGATCCTGCTGGACGCCGTCATGCCGGGGCTGGACGGCTTTGAAACCTGCCGCCGCATCAAGCTGCTGGCCAGCGCCGCCCACGTGCCGGTAGTGTTCATGACCGGCCTCACCGAGACCGAGCATGTGGTGCGCGGCTTCCAGGTCGGCGGCATAGACTATGTCACCAAGCCGATCCAGCCGCTGGAAATCGTCGCCCGCGTCGCCGCCCATATCAAGACGGCGCGCATGATGTCGCAAGCCAGGGATGTGATCGACGCCGCGGCCCATGCGGTGATCGTGCTCGGCACCGACGGCGCGCCTTTATGGCAAACCGGCAAGGCCTCGTTCTGGCTGGAAAAGTATTTCCCGCGCAGCGACCAGCGCAAGCTGCCGCCGCAGCTGCAGTTCTGGCTGAATGAAAATCTGGTGTTGTTGCGGCAGACGCAGCAGCCGCTGCAGCCTCTGGTGATCAGCGGCGATGACGGCGAACTGACCATCAATCTTTCCAAAAACACCCAGAGCGCCGAATTGACTCTGCTGCTGGAAGAAAAATCCCTGGCGCTGCCGAATGCGGCCCAACTCGAAGGCTATCGGCTGACGCCGCGCGAAACCGATGTCCTGGCCTGGGTCTCCAAAGGCAAGACCAACCGCGACATCGCCGAGATTCTTGGCATGAGTCCACGCACGGTGAACAAGCACCTGGAACACATCTATATCAAGCTGGGTGTGGAGACGCGCGCCGCCGCCGCGGCTTTGGCGATCAGCCGCCAGTACGATACGCCCGCTACCTTGCAATAACGGTAGTGCTAGCGCACCAGCGCTTTGATCTCGGCTAGCTGGCGCCGAGAAATCGGCAGACGGTGATCGATGTCGCGCAAGATGACTTGCCAGATTTCCTGCGGCTTTTCGCCATCGCCGTCGCTGTCCTTGTCCGCTGCCTGCATGACACGTTCGACGCCGCTGATGGCGTTGCGCGCCACCAGCGCATTGCGGTGCACGCGCACAAAGTGGAGCGCCAGTTCTTCTTCGATAGAGACCAGCGAATCTTCGATCAGGTATTCCTTGGTCCTGGTGCGCAAGGTGACGTATTTCAATTCCGCCTTCAGGTACAGCACTTCCCCCATCGGCACCAGCGACATGCGGCCGCGCTCCTGCACCGCAAAATGCCGGCGCGGCAAACCGCTGGCGGTCACCGGGCCGGCCGCCGAGGCTGCCTGCGCCTGCTGCCGCACGCGGCTGGCGCGGGCGATGGCTTGGGCCAGCCGCGTGGCGCGCACCGGCTTGACCAGGTAGTCGAAAGCCTGGACATCGAATGCGCTCAGCGCATAGTCGTCATAGGCGGTCACGAAAATGATCAGGGGCGGCTCGGCCAGGCCGCTGTTGGCGTTGTCCAGCAGCTGCTCGGCCAGCTGCAAGCCGCTCATGCCGGGCATCTGCACATCCAGCAAGACCAGGTCCGGCGCGGTGGCGCGGATGCCTTCCAGCGCCGCCTGCGCATGGCCGGCTTCGCCCACCAGGTAATGCGGGCATTCGGCCACGATGTCGGACAACAGCGTGCTCAGCCTGGCGCGCGCCGGCGCTTCATCGTCAACGATATAGATACGAGGGATCATGAAATAAGAGGTTTGTTGTTGGTTTTATCTGCTTCCCTGCGGCTTGGCCAGGGCCGCCTCGACTTTGCTTTTTACATAGGGAAAACTGGCCCGCACTTCGAACTGGCCGAGGCTGGTCGCGGTGGTCAATTGTCCTTCGACATCGTACAGCAGCGCCAGCCGTTCTCGGATATTTTCCAGCGCCATCTGGTTACCTTCCGGCAGCGCCGCCACACCCTTGCCGCTATAGGGATTGTAAGGATTGGTGATGACGATTTCAATCCGTTCCAGCGTATGGCTCAACTGGATACGGATCAGGGCCGGCTCGGTGCTCGGTTCGACGCCGTAGTGGACGGCGTTTTCTATCAAAGGCTGCAGCAGCAAGGTGGGAATCTGCGCCCGCAAAATCACGTCATCGCTGATGCCCGCCCGCTCCCATTGCACTTTCAGGCGTTCGCCCAGGCGGATTTTTTCTATCGACAGGTATTGCCGGCACAGGCGGATTTCCTTTTCCAGCGTAGTCATGGCGCGGCCGTCGCGCATCAGGACCCGGATCAGGTCGGCCAGGTCTTCCAGCGCCGCCTCGGCCCGGCGCGGTTCGGTCCGGATCAGCGACAGCACCGCGTTCAGGCTGTTGAACAGGAAATGCGGCCGGATCCGCGCCTGCAGGGCTTGCAGCCGGGCTTCCACCAGCACCGGCGAAAAAGCCCGGGCGCGCAATTCGAAGTAGTGCTGCAGCGCGCCGCCGAACAGCGCCGCCGCCAAGGCCGCCAGCGGCATGCCACCGCGTGCGCCGAGATGGGAAAAACCGCTGAGGAACCAGTCGAAGCCGGACAGCAGCCGGATCACCGCCATCGTCACCAGCGCCGGCACCAGCAGACACGACAGGCGCTGGACAAACAGAGGCAAACGGTAAGCGACCCGATGCAAGCCGCACAATACAACCAGCGACAGGAAACAGGCAGGTTCGATCAGCATCGCCGATTCGACAAAGCTGTTGAGCGCGGCCAGCAGGCCGTCGCTGTGCAGCAGCAGCGCCGCCATGATCGTCAGGTTGACCGCAATCAGCGTCCGGAATACCACGCCCAGGTTGCAGCCGTCGGGAATCACCACCGTGTTCGGCTGTTGCGCTGGGGCGTTGTCTGCGATCTGGTCGGATGCCATGAAGGTGGGATAAGTTAATTAAAGAACAATTTTATTGAAATTTCCGGATGGCCCGCAGATGCCGTCCGTGTCGCCGTCCATGCATACCATGTGCATCGATCTGCAAACATGGTGCGAGCATAAAGCCGGTTTCATGGGGCAGTGATTTATAATCGCATAATTCATTGCTATTCCTAACACACGGTTCAATACTCAATTATGACAGCACAACTCTCCAAAAAAGGCGAAGCCTGGTCGGCTCGTTTTTCCGAACCGGTCTCCGATCTGGTCAAACGCTACACGGCGTCGGTATTTTTCGACAAACGCCTGGCCGAAGTCGATATCCAGGGCTCGCTGGCGCATGCGGAGATGCTGGCATATCAAAAAATCATCAGCGCCGACGACTATGCGGCGATCCAGAAAGGCATGAGCCAGATCCAGGGCGAAATCGCCAGCGGCAAGTTCGAATGGCTGCTGGACCTGGAAGACGTCCACCTGAATATTGAAAAGCGCCTGACCGAACTGGTCGGCGACGCCGGCAAACGCCTGCATACCGGCCGTTCGCGCAACGACCAGGTGGCTACCGACATCCGCCTCTACCTGCGCGGTGCCATCGACGACATCAGCGGCTTGCTGCGCGATCTGCGCCTGGCCCTGCTGGACCTGGCGGAACAGCACGCCGACACCATCCTGCCCGGCTTCACCCACATGCAGGTGGCGCAGCCGATCACTTTCGGCCATCACGTGCTGGCGTATATCGAAATGTTCGGCCGCGACACCGAGCGCATGCTGGATTGCCGCAAGCGCGTCAACCGCCTGCCGCTGGGCGCCGCCGCGCTGGCCGGCACCACTTTCCCGATCGACCGCGAACGCGTGGCGAAAACGCTCGGCTTCGACGACGTCTGCCGCAATTCGCTGGATGCCGTCTCGGACCGTGACTTCGCCATTGAATTCTGCGCCGCCGCCGCGCTGGTGATGACCCACGTCTCGCGCATGTCGGAAGAACTGGTGATCTGGATGAGCCCGCGCATCGGCTTCATCGACATCGCCGACCGTTTCTGCACCGGCTCCTCGATCATGCCGCAAAAGAAAAACCCCGACGTGCCGGAACTGGCGCGCGGCAAGACCGGCCGCGTCAACGGCCACCTGATCGCCCTGCTGACCCTGATGAAAGGCCAGCCGCTGGCCTACAACAAGGACAACCAGGAAGACAAGGAACCGCTGTTCGACACCGTCGACACGCTCACCGACACGCTGCGCATCTTCGCCGACATGGCGCGCGGCATCACGGTCAAGCCGGAGGCGATGCGCGCCGCCGCGCTGCAGGGCTACGCCACCGCGACCGACCTGGCCGACTACCTGGTCAAGAAAAGCCTGCCTTTCCGCGATGCCCACGAAGCCGTGGCCCATGCGGTGCGCAGCTGCGTCGACCAGGCTTGCGACCTGAGCGATCTGTCGCTGGAGCAGTTGCGCGCCTTCTCGCCGCTGATCGACGACGATATCTTTGAAGTGCTGACACTGGAAGGTTCGGTGGCGGCACGCGACCATATCGGCGGTACTGCACCGCGCCAGGTGCGCCTGGCGATCCAGCATCTGCGTCAGCAACTCGGCTGATTCAAGCCCTGGCATGGAGGAAAGTCTCAAGCTTTCCTTCATGCCGATTTGGCATGGGCCTTGCTGACACAAATTCCCAACGCCGGGTATAATTGCCCAAAACCACGCAATATCTCTCCATAACCGACCAAAAGTCGCAGCATCCCCGCGTAAAACACCCGTTTTTTACCTGGCTCGTGAGTAGTTTGTGTGCCAGGAATTTCTGACCGAAAATCCCTTATACTTTGTCCACCTTTGGCGTGACTTCGTGCGCGCCAAAATAAAAACGCTGGCCGACTTCTTGCCATAGGGTGTCGTCGCCTAAAAAAACGGTCTCTAGGAGAATATCGAAATGCAATTCAAAACCATATTGAAAACATTGCCGTTACTGATGCTGGCCGCCGGCCTGGCCAGCGCAGCCCACGCAGCTGACGTCAAGCTCGGCCTGGCCGCGGCGCTGACCGGCCCGGCCGCCAAGTACGGCGTCGCCATCAAGAACGGCTTTTCGCTGGCCGCCGATGAAGTCAACGCTGCCGGCGGCGTCAACGGCAACAAGCTGCTGCTGGTCATCGAAGACGAACAAGGCAAAAAAGAAGAAGCCATCAACGTCTTCAAGAAACTGATCTTCAAGGACAAGGCGCTGCTGGTATTCGGCCCGACCCTGTCCAACTCGGCCTTCGCCGCCGACCCGATCGCCAACGCCGCCAAGGTGGTCGCCTTCGGCACCAGCAACACCGCCGACGGCATCACCGCCATGGGCCCGTTCACCTTCCGCAACTCCGTGATGGAGGCCGACGTGCTGCCGGTCACCACGCGCGCCGCGGTCAAGCATTTCGGCATCAAGAAAGTCGCCATCATCTACGGTAACGACGACGCTTTCACCAAGAGCGGCTACGACGTCTTCAAGGGCACCCTGGCCGACCAGAAGATCCCGGTCACCACCACTGAAGCGTACGCCAAGGGCGACGTCGACTTCAAGGCGCAGCTGACCAAGATCAAGGCTTCCAATCCGGACGCCATCGTCTGCTCCTGCCTGACCGAAGAAGCCGCCAACATCATTCTGCAAACCCGCGCGCTGGGCATGAAGCAGCCGTTCATCGGCGGCAACGGCCTGAATTCGCCGAAACTGTTCGACATCGCCAAGGGCGCCGGCGACGACACCATCATGGGCAGCCCATGGTCGTCGGAAAACCTGACGCCGGCCAACAAGGCCTTCATAGCCGCCTACAAAGCCAAGTTCGGCAGCGATCCGGACCAGTTCGCCGCGCAAGCCTATGACGCTCTGCACGTAGTCGCCGCCGCCCTGAAGAAGATCAAGCTGAGCGGCGCGCTCGACAAGGACCGCATCGCCCTGCAACAGGCCCTGCCGGCAGTCACCATCGACGGCGCCACCGGCAAGTTCGCCTTCCGCAAAGCGCCGCCGGTAACCGGCAAGGAAGTCGGCTACGACGCCCAGCAAGAAGCGATCGTCAACATCGCCAAGGGCGGCAAGTTCATCTTGCTGAAATAAGCCAAACCCCGTCGTCGCAACGCGACCGCGATTTTCACGACGCCGGCCGCATATTAATTAGGGTCAGAGTCGAATATTCCCGCATATAAATATTCGACTCTGACCCTAATTAAATTTAAGAAAAACCTTCCATGCTTGAACAACAACTCATCAACGCCCTTTCGCTGGGCAGCGTGTACGCGCTGTTTGCGCTGGGCTTCACGCTGGTTTTCGGCGTGCTGGGCGTGATCAATTTATCTCACGGCGCGATTTTCATGCTGGGCAGCTATGCTGCGCTGCTGCTGGTGGAACACCTGGCGCTGCCGCTGTGGCTGGCGATGCTGGCGGCGATGCTGGTGTCTGGCTTGATCGGGCTGCTGGTGGACTACCTGGTGCTGAAGCCGCTGCGCGCGCGCAACGCGCCGCATCTGGCGCCCATGATCGCCACCATCGGCGTCGCCACTATTCTTACCAGCCTGGCGCAAGGTTTGTTCGGCGCGGAGAACAAGCGCTTCCCGGTCGGCACCATTCCTGAGGACAGCTACAACTGGGGACACCTGCATGTCACCGCGGTGCAGATCGGCATCGTGGTGATTTCCTTTGTCCTGATGCTGGTGCTGCTGGCGGTCATGCGCCGTACCCAGCTGGGACGCGCCTTGCGCGCGATTGCCGAATCGCCGAAAGCGGCCTATCTGCTTGGCATCAATGTCGAAGGCTTGTTCTACCTGACCTCGTTCGCCGCTGCTGCCCTGGGCGGCGCGGCCGGCGTGCTGGTCGGCCTGTCGTTCAATGCGATCACCCCTTTCATGGGGCAGCCGATGCTGCACAAGGGCATCGCCGTCATCATCCTGGGCGGCATGGGCGATATCCGCGGCGCCATGATTGCCGGATTGTTCCTCGGCTTTGCCGAGGTGCTGACGGTGGCTTACATTTCCAGCGATTTCCGCGACGCCGTCGGCTTCGGCCTGCTGTTCCTGATCCTGCTGGTCAAGCCTTCCGGCATGTTCGGCAAAGTGCTGGAAAGGAAGGCCTGAGATGATCGAACTGTTTACAAACTTGGGCTTCATCGACTGGTGGGACGGCTTCTGGTCGACCTACAACACCGTGATTTTCGGCCTCGGCGTCAACGCCATGCTGGCGCTGTCGATCTATGTCACGCTGTCCTGCGGCTTGCTGTCGCTGGCCAATGCCGCGTTCATGGGCATAGGCGCTTACGCCGCATCGCTGATCAGCATGCAGACCGGCCTGCCGTTCCCGCTGGCGCTGGCGATCGGCGGCGTGCTGCCGGCGCTGGTGGCGCTCATTATCGGCATCCCGACCTTGCGCTTGTCGGGCGTGTACCTGGCGATGGCGACCCTGGGCTTCGGCGAAGTGGTGCGCGTCATCGTGCTCAACATGGACATCACCGGCGGACCGCTTGGCCTGAACGGCATCCCGCTGAAGACAGAATGGTGGCATATCGTCCTGCTGCTGGCGGCGACGCTATACATCCTGGCGCGCATCCGTCGCTCGAAAATCGGCCGCGCCTTCGAAGCCATCAAGGAAGATGAAGTGGCGGCGCGCCTGATGGGCGTCAATGTGGCCGGCTACAAGCTGCTGGCGTTTGTCATCGGCGCCGCCATTGCCGGCGTCGCCGGTGGCCTCAATGCGCACTACACGTTCACCATCGGTCCCGGCAACTACGCTTTCGAAAACGCCGTCGAAATCCTGACCATGGCCGTGTTCGGCGGCACCAGCACCCTGATCGGCCCGACCATAGGCGGCATGGTGCTGACGCTTCTGCCGGAGGCGCTGCGTGATTTCAACAGCTACCGCGCGGTGGTCAACGGCCTGATCCTGGTGCTGGTGATCCTGTACCTGCCGAAAGGCATCTGGGATCCGCGCCGGATCCGCGGCTGGGTTAAGAATTTTTCTCAGCGCAAAGCCCAGGCTGGAGGAAATAACTAATGCTGCAACTCAAGAACATCAGCAAGAACTTCGGCGGCCTGCAGGTGCTGCAAGACGTCAATTTCAACGTCCCGCAGGGCGGCATCTTCGGCCTGATCGGCCCTAACGGCGCCGGCAAGACCACCGTTTTCAACCTGATCACCGGCCTGCTGCGCGCTTCCGGCGGCGCCATCGAATTCGACGGCGCCGACATCGGCAAGGTGGCGCCGCACAAGATCACAGAACGCGGCATCGCCCGCACTTTCCAGAATATCCGCGTATTCAAGGAAATGACCTTGCTGGAAAACGTCGTGGTCGGCATGCACGACCACATGCATTACGGTTTCGGCAGCCTGCTGTTCAATCTCGGCGGCTTCCGGAGGATCGAAGCCCAGGCCCGCGAACGCGCACTGGAACTGCTGTCCTGGGTGCGCCTGGATCACAAGGCGGGGATGCTGGCCGACAGCCTGTCCTACGGCGAACAGCGCAAGCTGGAATTCGCCCGGGCGCTGGCGACCAGGCCCAAGCTGCTGCTGCTGGACGAACCGGTGGCCGGCATGAATCCGGCCGAAAAAACCGAGCTGATGACGGAAATCCTGAACATCAAGCAGCGCGGTTTCAGCATCTTCATGATCGAACACGACATGCGTTTCGTGATGGGCCTGTGCGACCGCATCGCGGTGCTCAACTTCGGCCGCATCATCGCCGAAGGCAGCCCGGACCAGATCAAGAACAACCAGGAAGTGATCGAAGCCTACCTGGGCAAGGAAGATGCAGAATGACAGCTGAAATGAACACAAGCGCCACGCCAATCCTGCAAGTGCGCGACCTCGCGGTTTCCTACGGCCATATCGAAGCGGTCAAGGGCATAGACCTGGCGCTCAATGAAGGCGAAATCACGGCACTGGTGGGCGCCAACGGCGCCGGCAAAAGCACCACCCTGCTCGCCATCTCCGGTCTGCTCAAGCCGGCACGCGGCCAAGTGCTATTCAACCAGCAGGACCTGACCCGGCTGCCGCCGCACAAGATCGTCCAGGGCGGCGTAGTGCAAGTAGCCGAAGGCCGCGCCACGCTGACCACCCTGAGCATCGCCGAAAACCTGGCGCTGGGCGCCTACACCCGCAAGGACAAGGCGCAAATCGCCCAGGACCTGGACTGGGTGTACTCCCTGTTCCCGGTGCTGCAGCGGCGCAAGGATGGCCTGGCCGGCAACCTGTCCGGCGGCGAACAGCAGATGCTGGCCATCGGCCGTGCGCTGATGGCCAAGCCGCGCGTGCTGCTGCTGGATGAGCCGTCGATGGGGCTGGCGCCGTTATTGGTACAAGAAATTTTCCGCATCGTGCAGGAAATCAACCGCACCGGACTGACGATCCTCCTGGTCGAGCAGAATGTCCGCCAGGCGCTGCGGATTGCCCAGCACGGGTATGTGCTGGAGAACGGCAAGATCGTGCTGGCTGACAGCGGCAGCAACCTGCTGAACAATCCGAAGGTGCTGGAAGCGTATCTGGGCGGCTGACATACCGGGCATTAAACCGATGTAGCAATCAAATTCAAGGCCAATATGCATATTGGCCTTATTCAATTCCGGCATACTTTCACATAGCCGAACCGCGTATCTTCCCTGCAAGCTCGGATAGTCCGACAAGAATTATCGATAGTCTTGCAGAAGGAAAACCATCATGTTGGGCATTGCTTTACTGTTCATCGGCGCGGTGCTGGTGGTCAATGGC
>NZ_JAQGLV010000378.1 GCF_028292705.1 Collimonas fungivorans
TATCACTCGCCCAATATGGCGCCGTCATCCAGCGGCCACACTTTTGCAGCAAGCCGTTCCCTGGGAAATGACGTGATCGCCGCCGTGCTTAATCCTTCGCTGTCCACCGTGATGATTTTCGCCGCCAGGGTACGGAATCCAGCGCGAAAATGGTTCGCCCCCTTGAGCGCGATGATCTTGTACCGGGCTGCATCAATGCCATGCAGCAGGAAAGGTTCGGCGTCATAGATCTGTTCGGCGCGCGACGCCACGATGACGTCAACCCCCTGGATCACCAGCCGGCACATGGCGCCCAGGTCAAAATGTACTCCCTCGAACATGGAACCGGCACGATTGGTAAAGCGGCCGTCCGTAATCGCCTTGACATAAGCATCGGCCACGATCGGCTCGCCCTGGAACCGTCCCATCTTGCCACCTAGCGAAACGCGGATGGTGTTGCCCACGCCGGCATGCACTGCCTGGCGAACCACTGCGATATCGTTGATCGAGGCAAAGCAGCAGGTGCCGGATGCGGGCCTGGCTTCCAGCAAAGCCCGCAGCAGATGCGTGCCGTCGCCCGGCGTGCCGCCTCCTGGGTTATCCGCATATTCGTTGATGACAATCGGGCCAGTGTCAGCCGCCATGGCCTGCGCCACGCCGGCGGCTGGCGCAGGAAAGCCGGGACGGAAATCCTCGCGATGCCGCCAGATCCACGCAGCCGCCTCGTCCGCGCAACGCTTGGCCAGCGCGAGATCGCCATCGGTGGTGCAGATGACGGCAGGACAAGGTGCGGCAATGTCGGCGTAAGGAAAACCGTGGAACCAGGAACAATCGATGACACCACCCTGCTGCCCCAGCTTGCGGCATACTTCGTTCACGTCTGCCGGCACAAAACCCGTATTGGTCGTCACTATGTACGGCAGCATCGGTAACCGGCGTACATAGGTAACCGGCTTCAAGCTGCCTCGGATCATGCGCAGCAACAGGTCGACCGATTCGATCCCGCGCTCCTGGAAATCGGTATGCGGATACAGCTTGCAGGGCAAGGTAAGATCGCAAGCCTGCTGCATCTGTTCCGTCATGTTCCCGTGGAGATCGTAGACGGCGGCAATCGGCATTGCGGGACCGACCAAGGCGCGCACGGCCGCAACCAGGTCGCCCTCGATATCCTCGACATCGTCGGCCACTCCCGCACCGTGCAGAGCCAGCAGAATGCCATCGAGCGGAAGCGCCTGGCGGATACCGTCGAGGATGGCCTGTTTCATGTCGGCATAGGCAGCGCCTTCGATGGTTCCCGACGGCGTCGCCTGGCCCAGGAAGGTATGCAGCAAGGTCGCGCCGTGCCTGCGCGCGCCTTCGATAAAACCGCCGACCTGGTGATTGGAGCCGGTGAATGCTTGTGCAATATCTTCGCCGTAATAGCGCTCGAAGGCTGATAGCGGTGTCATGCCGGCGAACTCAGCCGCATAAGTATTGGTTTCGTGGATAATGCCGCCGACTGCCAGCCGGATGGGCGCAAGTGTTTTAGTCATATGCATCTCCTGATCTTGTTGCCGCTACCCGGTTCAGCGGTTGACCTGCTTTGCATCGAAACTCAGTGCGATCAGCGCACTCAGCACCAGGCTGCCGGCAATGATGTAGATGGCCGGCGCAGTGCCGTGGAAAGTGTCGCGGATCCAGCCAATCAGGTAAGGACTGACGAAGCCGCCCAGGTTGGCCAGGGAATTGATGGCGCCAATGCTGGCCGCTGCGGTGGCGCCGCCGAGAAACGCTGTCGGTATCGTCCACATGATAGGCGAATAGCTGATGATTCCTGCAGCGGCGACAGATAACGACAACACGGTCAACGCCACGCTCTGTGCGGCCCAGACGCTGGCCACCAGGCCGCATGCGCCGAGCAGCAAGATGGCCGCCAGGTGCCAGCGCCTTTCGCGCATGCGGTCTGAGCTGCGCCCGACAGCAATCATGCAGACAATCGCCACACAGTATGGAATGGCGCTGAGCCAGCCGATCGTGATACCGTCAGTGGCGCCGGCATCTCTGATTAGCGTGGGCAAATAGAAGCCCAGCGCATACAAGCCCATCATGGCAGGAAACGACATCGCGATAACCTTCCAGATGCGCGGGTCCGCAAGGATGCCGGCCAGTGGAATGTGTTCACGCTGCTGGTTATCGCGTGCAATCTCACCGGCAATCAGTTGCCGCTGCTCTTGCGTCAGCCAGCGTGCATCGCTGACCCGGTCGCTAAGGATCAGCAGCACGCCGATCGCCAGCGGAATGGTCGGCAAGGCTTCCAGAAAAAACATCCATTGCCATCCTGTATGGCCAGCCACATTCTGGAATCTCTCCATGATCCAGCCTGACAACGGGCTGCCGATAAGGCCCGCGATCGGAATCCCTGCCTGGAAACAGGCGGTCATCTTGCCGCGGCGATGATTCGGGAACCAGTACGTCAGGTAGAGAATGACCCCGGGATAAAAGCCGGCTTCGGCGACCCCGAGCAAAAAGCGTATGGTGTAGAACTGCCAGGGCGCGCTGACAACAGCCATCATCCCCGACAGCAGTCCCCATGAAATCATGATGCGGGCTATCCACAGCCGCGCGCCGACGCGATGCATGATGAGATTGCTCGGCACCTCGAACAGCAGGTAGCCGATAAAAAACAGGCCGGCGCCAAGTCCGTAGGCCGCTTCGCTGAACTGCAGGTCGGCCAGCATGTTCAGCTTGGCGATGCCGACGTTGATGCGGTCGAGATAGGCCACCACGTAACAGACCATCAGGAAAGGAATGAAGCGCAAGGCAACCTTGCGGTAGGTGGCGTCCTGGAAGGCGGAATCGGCGTCAGCGACGCCTGCGGCTGTTGCAGAGGTATTCATTGTGTCTCCTGTTTATTATATGCATGGCTTGGTATCAGTCGTTATTGGTTGTGGCAGGGTCTGGCTGCTTCGCTTGTCTGCCTGCCGCGCTTCTGAAAGCGGCGCAGCTCTTCCTGCGGCACCAGCGCTCCGCCGGTGGTCCAGATGACGTGGGTAGCGGCGGCCAGGTCCAGGCCGTGGCGGCGCAGATATGCGCGGCCGGCATCGCTGCTGGCCAGCCAATCCGGACCACCGACGCCAGCCGCAGCCGAAGGCTCGATTTCCATTCCCTCTGCCTCCAGTACCTGGAATAGCTGGGCGTATAGCTGCTGGTCGCTCACGGTGAAGACACCGGAAAGTTGCGCCGCCATCAGCGGACTGACCAAATGGGAAGCCTGCCCCACCGCCAGGCCGTCGGCCTCGGTGCGGTTGTCCAGGCCGATGTCGTAGACCGAGAGTGGGGTGTTTTGCTGCGACGCCAGTTGCACCAGCATGCAGGGCGAGGCGACCGGTTCGGCGAAGAAGCAGTGAACATGCGGGCCGAACAATGCCTTGAGGCCGAAGGTAATGCCGCCGGGCGCGCCGCCGACGCCGCAGGGCAAATAGACGAACAGCGGATGGCTGGCATCGACGATGCGCCCTGCCTCCGCCAGTTGCCGAGCGAGATGGCGGGCCGCCGCGGCATAACCGAGAAACAACATCAGCGAGTGTTCATCGTCGACAAAGTGGGTATGCGGAGCGGCCTGCGCCTGCTCCCGTCCGGCGGCAACTGCCGCCGCATAATCGCCGTCGTGCTCGACAACCAGCACACCGCGCTGGCGCAGGCGATCCTTTTTCCAGGCCTTGGCGTCGGTCGACATGTGCACGACAGCGTTGAAACCCAGCGCGGCAGCCATCACGCCGATGCTCAAGCCAAGGTTGCCGGTGCTGCCGACCGTTATCGTGTGCCGCGCGAACAAGGCCCGCGCCGGCTCGGACGCCAACTGCCCGCGGTCGTCATCGAGATCAATGACGCCGTGGCTGATGGCGATCGACTCCGCCAGCGCCAGCACTTCATGGAAGCCGCCGCGGGCCTTGATGGAGCCGGCGACAGGAAGTGCGTGGTCAGCCTTGATGAACCACGCACCGTCACCCTCGGGAACGCCGCCCATGGTCCGCTGCAGGCGCGGCGTTTCGACCAGATCGGATTCGATCACGCCGCCGCAGGTTTCCAGTTCAGCGAACAGCATTGACAGCAGTCCGGCGCAACGCACCAGCCTGGCGTCGGCGGCATGCACGTCGGCAACTGATGGCGCATCTTCGGGCATGGCGCTGCCCAGGCCAGGATTGAGCCACAGCAAGGGCTGGCGCGACTGCAGCTGTACTAACAGGTCAGGAGGAAATAGTTTCAACACAGTATCCATAAGAAATAACTTAGCGGAGAATAGTCATTGACAATTGTGTCATCACTATATGTTTATGACCCTTTGGCAAAAAGTGATATTTTCTACTGCTGTCATTAGCCGGACTAATTCGAATGCAACTCAACTCATCCATCCTCGGCGCCCTGCGCTGCTTCGAAGCGGCCGGACGCCTGCTCAGTTTCACCAAGGCTGCAGAGGCACTGAACCTCACCCAAAGCGCGGTCAGCCAGCAGATCCGGCATCTCGAGGAGCGCCTCAGCTATCCCCTGTTCTGCCGCCAGCACCGAGGCCTGGTGCTGACCGTCAAAGGCGAAGCCCTGTTCAAGTCTGCATCCAGGTCCTTCCTCGACATCGAACAGACACTCAAGCACCTCAGCACTTCGGATAGTCCGTTGCAGGTCAATTGCCTGCCATCCTTTGCCTTGCAATGGCTGATGCCGCGCCTGACCGACTTTCACCTCCTCCATCCCGAATCCACCGTGCGGCTCAAGGCGGAATTCCAGGCGCTCGACCAGCAAGCCATGCGCGCCGACGACATCGATGTCGCGATCCGCTTCGATCCGGGACAATACGAGGTCCTGCATGCCGACCGCATCCTCGACGAATATCTGATGCCGGTAGCGACGCCGGAATATCTGGCAAGCCATCCCCAGTTCGCCGCAGGCGAAGACATCTCGGGCGTCACCCTGTTGCACGATTCCGCGCCATGGGCCGG